>CAIXMB010000176.1 GCA_903920435.1 uncultured Actinomycetes bacterium | reverse complement strand
ATGCGCGGCCGCACGATGTACGTCGTCCCGTTCTCGATGGGTCCGCTCGGCTCGCCGCTCTCGAAGCTCGGCGTGCAGGTCACCGACTCCCCCTACGTCGCCGCGAGCATGGGCGTCATGACGCGCATGGGCACGCAGGCCCTGGCCCTCATCGGCGACCGCACCCAGTGGGTGCGCGCCGTGCACAGCGTCGGCGCTCCGCTCGCCCCCGGCGAGGCCGACGTGCCGTGGCCCGCCAACGAGCTGAAGTACATCACGCACTTCCCCGAGACCCGCGAGATCTGGTCGTTCGGCTCGGCCTACGGCGGCAACGCGATCCTCGCCAAGAAGGCGTTCGCGCTGCGCATCGCCTCGGTGATGGCCCGCGACGAGGGCTGGCTCGCCGAGCACATGCTCATCATCAAGGTCACCAACCCGCGCGGCCGCGTGTTCCACGTCGCCGCGGCGTTCCCGAGCGCGTGCGGAAAGACGAACCTGGCGATGCTCCAGTCCACGGTGCCCGGCTGGAAGGTCGAGACCATCGGCGACGACATCGCCTGGCTCGGTCGCGGCGAGGACGGCCGACTGCGCGCGATCAACCCCGAGGCCGGCTTCTTCGGGGTCGCCCCCGGTACCGGCTGGCAGAGCAACCCCACCGCGATGGAGACCATCTGGGGCAACACGATCTTCACCAACGTCGCGCTGCGCGACGACGGCGACGTCTGGTGGGAGGGCATGAGCGACAAGGCCCCCGACCACCTCATCGACTGGCAGGGCAACGACTGGACCCCCGCGTCCGGCCGCCCCGCCGCACACCCGAACTCGAGGTTCACCGTCGCCGCGCGACAGTGCCCGAGCATCTCGGATGACTGGGAGGACCCCCAGGGCGTCGTCATCGACGCGATAATCTTCGGCGGTCGCCGCGCGACCAACGTGCCGCTAGTGGTGGAGGCACGGGATTGGGAGCATGGCGTCTACCTGGGCGCCACGATCTCATCCGAGCGGACGGCGGCCGCCGAAGGCACCATCGGCGAACTGCGGCGTGACCCGTTCGCCATGATGCCCTTCGTCGGCTACAACATGGCCGACCACTGGGCGCACTGGCTGCGCGTGGGCGCCGACCTGCGCAAGACCGGCAGCGTTCCGCGCATCTTCCAGGTCAACTGGTTCCGCAAGGGCGCCGACGGCCGGTTCCTGTGGCCCGGGTTCGGCGAGAACTCGCGGGTGCTCGAGTGGATGCTCGAGCGCGTGGACGGGCAGGTCGCGGCGAAGGAGTCCGCGATCGGGCTGCTCCCGCACGACGGCGCCCTCAACGTCGACGGGCTCGACCTGAGCCAGACCGACCTCGACGAGCTCTTCGCCATCGACCCCGAGTCGTGGCGCGCCGAGGCCGACGCGACGGAGGAGTTCTTCGCGACGTTCGACGGCAGGGTTCCGCCGGCCGTGACCAAGCAACTCGCGATCCTGCGGCAGAAACTGGCCTAGCCACAACGTTCTTCGTGGGTCGGTCGTCTCAGTAGGTGTGACCACCACTACTTTTGAGTTCGTGGCACGAGTGAGCGAACCGAGCTGGGAGCAGACGGTCACGCGACTCGTGGCCGAGCGCGGTGACGCCCTGACCCGCTACGCGTACTTGGTCTCGGGCAACCGGGACGAGGCATCCGACCTCGTGCAGGACGCCCTGGTCAAGACCTTCGGCAGGATGCGGAACGGCTTCACCATCGCGAGCGCCGAGGCGTACGTGCGCCGCGCCATCCTCAACACCTATCTGGACTCGGGCCGCAGGATGAGCCGCTGGCGCAAGATCGCGCACCTGCAGGCGGTCCCCGAGGTCGACGAGGCGCGCACCGGCGAGACCGACGAGCGCATCGATCTGCAGGGCCAGCTCGCCCGCCTGAGCCCGCGCGAGCGCGCGTGCATCGTGTTGCGCTACTACGAGGATCTGAAGGTGGACGACATCGCCGAGTGGCTCGAGATCAGCCCCGGCGCCGTCAAGCGCTACCTGAGCGACGGCCTCGCGAAGATGGCTGTCTCGCTCACGAACGACGGGGAGGAGGGCTGATGCCTACCGAGAACGACCTGCGCGACCTGTTCGCGAACGCCGATGCGCCGACGAGCTCGATCGACCCGAAGCGCGTGATCGCGCGCAGCCGCGCGCGCCGACTGCCGCGCCAGCTCGCCGCGGGCGCCGTGGGCGCACTGGCCATCACCGGGGTCTCGGTGCTCGCGATCCAGGTGTCGCAAGTGCCCTCCCCCGCGACGATGACCGCGGGCGAGGCCTACGACCAGTCGGCTCCGGCGCCCGAGATCGACTCGATCAAGCGCGCGCCCGCCGACAAGGTGAACGTCTGCGCAGGCTCGCTCGCGGAGGTCGCCCCCAGCCAGTACGGGTTGCAGCTCGATGTCACGTTCCCGGCGACCGCGCCGGCCGGCACGGAGCCGGTGACGGGCACCGTCCTGCTCACCAACACCTCCGACCGCGAGGTCGTCGGCTCGACCGCCGCGACGCCCGTGCTGACGCTGTCGCAGAACGGCACGGTGCTGTGGCACACGAACGGCGCCATGGTCATGTCGCTCGTCACCGTCGATCTGCAGCCCGGAGAGTCGCTCGAGTACTCCGCGTCGTTCGCCCCGGTGCGGTGCGACGTCGATGACGACCTCGCCGACTCGTTCCGCACGGACCTGCCACCGGTGCCGGCGGGCGACTACCAGCTTTCCGCGCTCATCGACTTCACCGCCGACCCGGTGATGCAGCAGCAGACGACCGAGCTCGATCTCGTCTCCGGGCCGCTGTCGGCGATCACGCTCTACTAGATACCGCGAAAAACAGGAATCGCCGCCACCCCATTGTGACGGCGATTCCTTTTCGCGAGGTCGAGTGTACCCCACCCGAAAGGGTGCCATCGACCGCCGGTTAGACTCCGGAGTACCCCTTCGTCACAAGGAGCCGCCGATGCTGTCACGACTGGCCACCGCTGTCGCCCTCGCCGCCGGGATGCTCGTTCTCTCGGCGCCCGCCGCCCACGCGGAGGATCCGGTCCGACTCGGAGGCGCCTACGTGCTCGACACCGTCGGGGCGATCGCCGGCGACGAGCCCGCCGTGCAGTCGGCGCTCGACACCCTGTACGACCGGGCGCAGATCCAGCTGTTCGTCGTCTACGTCTCGACCTTCGACAACCCCTCGAACGCCAACGACTGGGCAGACGAGACCGCGATCGACAACAACCTCGGCGTCAACGACCTGCTGCTCGCCGTCGCCATCGACGACCGGCAGTACGCGCTCTCGTTCGACAACGCGTTCAGCCTCTCCGACGCGCAGCTGGATGTCGTCGACGCCGCGATCGAGGAGCGGCTGCGTGCCGACGACTGGTCGGGCGCCGCCATCGCGGGTGCCCAGGCCATCCAAGCCGAGGCCACGGGCGTGGTCGGTCCCGGGCCTTCGACCACGGACCAGCCCGCGGACGGTGCTGCCGGCGGCGGCCTACCGCTGGCGGTACCCATCGTCGGCGGCGTGGCCGTGGTCGGTGTTGCGGCCCTCGTGGTCGTCGGCGTGCGGCGGCGGCGCACGAGCGCGTCGAGCTCCGCCGCGCCCGACCAGCTCACCCAGAAGGAGCTCGACCGCAGGGCGGGCACGCTGCTCGTGCAGCTCGACGACTCCCTCAAGACCTCCGAACAAGAGCTCGGCTTCGCCGTCGCCCAGTTCGGTGACGCCGCCACGGCCGACTTCACCGCGACACTCGCCTCGGCGAAGGCGAAGGTGGCGCAGGCCTTCACGCTCAAACAGCAGCTCGATGACGCGCAGCCGGATGCTCCGGCCGACCAGCGCGCCTGGACCACCCAGATCATCCAGCTGTGCGAGGCCGCCGACGCCGAGCTCGATGCGCAGGCCGACGCGTTCGACCGCCTGCGCGAGCTCGAGAAGAACGCCCCGCAGGAGTTGGCGGCGGTACGCACGGCCGCGGCGACGGCGCGCACCCGCACGGATGCCGCGACCGCCGCCCTCGCGACCCTCACCTCGACGTACGCGGCGCCGGCCGTCGCACCGGTCACCGACAACCTCGCGCAGGCGGCCAAACTGCTCGCCTACGCGGACTCCTCCGCCGCCGCCGCGCAGACGGCCATCGATGCCGCGAAGCCCAGTGCGGCGGCGATCGCCGTGCGCACGGCGCAGGCGAGCGTCGCGCAGGCGACCACGCTGTTCGACGCCATCGATGCGCTTGCGACCAATCTCGCCGACGCTT
>CAIXMB010000175.1 GCA_903920435.1 uncultured Actinomycetes bacterium | reverse complement strand
CGGTGCGCAGGGTCTCGGCGGTCTCGCCCGGGGCGAGGCGGTCCCAGGTGTGCCACGACCCGAGGGCGAGCGCGGAGACGAGCGAGCCCGAGGGCCCGCTCGACCGGTGCTGCACGTCCATCAGAAGGAGCGGGTCGCCCTCGCGACGAGGAGGGTGTCGGTGAACTGCTCGAAGGCCACGACCTTGCCGCCCGCGAGGCGCCAGACGTGGGCGACGCGCGCGCTGAAGTGCTCGCCGGTCGCCTTGTAGGTGCCCGCGTACTCGCCGAGGCCGACGATGGTGTCGCCGCCGTCGACGAGCTCGGTGATGGTCGCGGTGTAGCCGTCCCACTCCGTGCCGATGCGGATGAAGACGCCCTCGCGCACGGCGTCGGGGCCGACGTAGGTGCCGGCGTAGGGGAAGCCCGCCATCTCCGTCCAGCGCGCGTCGTCGGCGAGGGGCGCGAGCATTCCCTCGAGGTCGCCGCGATCGCTCGCCGCGTAGTGGGCCTTGATGATGTCCAGGTTGGTGCTCATGGGTCTCTTTCGGTGTCTAGACGGGCTGGGCGTCGGGGTAGCTCACGGAGCCGAGCGGGTAGATGTGGCCGCCGCCGCGCGAGTGCTCGGAGTTGCCCTCGCCGTTCAGGCCGAGGAACACCCCCGTGGTCATCAGCTGGTAGCCGAGGTCGTGCAGCCACACGCTCGCGACCGCGATGCGGAACTCGCGGAAGCAGAAGAGGTACAGCCCGTCGTCGAACTTCCAGACCGTCGAGAGATCCATGTCGCCGTGGCCGCGCTGCACGCCCTCGAGGCACTGCCACGCGTAGCGCTCCGACGAGACGTAGACGTGCTCGTACAGGTGCTCGGGGCTGTAGCGGTACACGTTCCGCTTGCCGATGAGGTCGCGGGATGGCCCGGGCTCCTGGCCCGAGACGACACCCTCGGTCGTGCCGGACCAGAACTGCTGCCGCACGCGCGGTGTGCCCTCCACCTCCTCGTCACCGATCACGGAGTGCACGGCGACCACGCGGTGCGTCGCCGTCGAGTGCACGATCGTGAGCGACTCGCGCTCGCGGCTGGCGAACGGGATGGACACGAAGAACACGCCATCGCGCACCTCGACGGCGTCGTAGGGGTCGCGCACCGGTGCCGCCGCGGTGAGGGCGCCGGATGCCGTCCACTCCACCGAATCGTGGCCGAAGGCCAGGGCGAGCCGGGTGCCGTCGGAGAGCGTGACATCGAGCGACGTCTCGGCGAGGTCGACGTTCGGCAGCCGGTACGTGTCGATGCCGGCGGCGAACTGGTCGTAGGTGCGCCACTCCTCGGGGTCTGGTCGGTCGTCGGTCATCTGGGGGTTCCTTTCAGCGGAGGGTGTAGCCGCTGTCGATGAGCAGGTCGGTGCCGAAGCACGACCCCGCCTCGTCCGACAGCAGGTAGAGGGTGCCCGCGGCGATCTCCTCGACGGAGGCGAAGCGGCCGGGAACGGTGAGGGGCAGCCACTGCGCGTGGAGCGCGGCATCCGCCTCGAGGAGCGGGGTGGAGACGTAACCGGGCGACACGGAGTTCACCCGCACGCCGCGCGGCCCCCACTCGACGGCGAGACTGCGCACGAGCGCGGTGACCCCGGCTTTGGCGGTGTTGTAGGGCACGGTGCGCTGCGGCACGTTGACGACGCGGTTGCCCGACATCGACGCGATCGCGACCATACTCCCGCGACCGGCGGCGAGCATGGGCCGGCCGAAGGCCTGGAGCGCGAGGAACACGCCGCGCAGGTTGACGCCGAGCACGGCGTCCCACTCCTCGACCGGCAGCTCCTCGGCCGGGGTGTCCGACCCGCGGATCCCCGCGTTCGCCACGACGTGGTCGAGCCGCCCGTCGCTCGCGGCCAGGAGCGCATGCGCTGCGGCGGACACGGATGCCGCGTCCCGCACGTCGCACTCGATGTGCTCGCCCACGCCGCCCGGCTCGATGTCGAGGCCGAACACGCGCGCGCCCTCACGCGCGAGCGCGAGGGCGATGCCCCTGCCGATGCCGCTCGTGGTTCCCGTGACCGCCGCCACCCTGCCCTCGAACCTGCTCACCGGGTCGACTCCGAGCTCGGGTCGAGCACTGCCTTGATGACGTCCCCGGCCCGCGAGCGGATCAGGTCGTACGCGAGGGTGACGTCCTCGAGCGCGAAGCTGTGGGTGACGAGCTGCTCGAAGGGGAAGTCGTGGCGCTCGAGCATCGCGACGGCGGGCTCGAACCCGCCGGCGGAGAGGAACGAGGGGAGGATGTCGATCTCGCGCGTGAGCAGATCCTCGTCGGCGAGGAACGACACGACCGCGTGGGCGCCGCACGCCCCCGCGAGCACGACGCGGCCGCCGCGGCGCACGAGCGACACCGCCTGCTGCTGCGCCGCTGGGACACCCGCGACCTCGACGACGACGTCCGCGAGCTGTCCACCGAGCAGCTCGCGAACGCCGACGACGGGATCGCGGTCGCGCGAGTTGAGGGTCGCGTCGGCACCGAACGAGCGGGAGAGGGCGAGGCGCGAGTCGCGCGTGCCCACGACGATGACCTTCGCGGCACCCGCGGCGCGGGCCGCGGCCGCGATGAGGATGCCGACGGGGCCCGGGCCGATCACGACGACGCTGTCGCCGGGCTCGACCCGCCCGCGCGCGATCGCGCGATTGGCCACGGCGAGCGGCTCGACGAGCACGGCGCGCGTCCAGGGCATCGACTCCGGCAGGCGGTGGGTCACCGCCTCGGCGGGCACGAACAGGTACTCGGAGTACCCGCCCCACAGCCCGGGCTCGACGGTGCGCGGGATGTTCACGCCGTACTGCCGGCCGCGCGGCAGGCCGAGGGCCATGTCGTCGGCCTCGCACAGGTTGTAGCGGCCCTCCCGGCAGCGCGCGCACGACCGGCACGGCAGCACCATCTCGACGGCGACGTGGTCGCCGACCGCGAGACCGCGGGCGGCGGCGGCCTCGGTGCCGATCGCCGCGACCTCGCCGACGAACTCGTGCCCGGGCACGAGCGGGAACGGGTCGCCGATGTGGCCG
>CAIXMB010000174.1 GCA_903920435.1 uncultured Actinomycetes bacterium | reverse complement strand
TCCTTGAGGTTGATGCGGCCCGTCTCGAGCCACTCGCCCCACGGCTCGCTCGCGGAGAGTTCCGCCTTGATCTCGTCGTCTTCGATGAGGCGACCGGCGACGGTGTCGACGAGGAACATTTTGCCAGGACGCAGCCGGCCCTTGCGCACGACGCGACTCGGATCGATGTCGAGCACGCCGATCTCGCTCGCGAGCACGACGAGGCCGTCATCGGTCACGAGGTATCGCCCGGGGCGCAGACCGTTCCGGTCCAAAGTGGCGCCGACCAGCGATCCGTCGGTGAAGACGAGCGCGGCGGGGCCGTCCCACGGCTCCATGAGGGTCGAGTGGTACTCGTAGAACGCCCGGCGGGCCGGGTCGACATCGACCTGGTTCTCGAACGCCTCGGGAACCATCATCATCATCGCGTGCGGCAGCGAGCGGCCCGCGAGGTTGAGCAGCTCGACGACCTCGTCGAACGATGCCGAGTCGCTCGCACCGGGCGAGTTGATTGGCAGGATCGACCGGATGTCACCGAGCACATCGCTCTCGAGCTGCGACTGGCGCGCGCGCATCCAGTTGCGGTTGCCCTGCACGGTGTTGATCTCGCCGTTGTGCGCGATCATGCGGAACGGCTGGGCGAGCGGCCACGACGGGAACGTGTTCGTGGAGTAGCGCGAGTGCACGAGAGCGAGCTTCGACACGAAGCGCTCGTCGGAGAGGTCGGGGTAGAACGGCTCCAGCTGGAGGGTCGTGACCATGCCCTTGTAGACGAGGGTGCGGGCCGAGAGCGACGGGAAGTAGGCGCCGAGGGTGTGCTCGGCGCGCTTGCGCATGCGGAAGACCTGGCGCTCGAGGTCGAGCCCGCCCGCCGACTTGCCGTCGACCACCTTCGTGGACTGCAGGAACAGCTGCTCGAAGGCAGGCATGGCGCCGCGAGCGAGGTTCCCGAGGTGGCTGGGGTCGATCGGCACCTCGCGCCAGCCCAGCACGGCGAGGTTCTCCTCGGTGGCGAGCTCGGCGAGGGCCGCCTTGAGCGACTCGCGCTCCGCGGCATCCGTGGGCAGGAAGGCCATGCCGACCGCGTAACGACCGACCGGCGGCAGCTCGAAGCCCGCTACGGCGCGCAGGAACGCGTCAGGGATCTGCGTGATGATGCCAGCGCCGTCGCCGGTTCCCGCGTCAGAGCCGACAGCACCGCGGTGCTCGAGGTTGCGCAGCGCGTTGAGCGCCGTCTCGATGATGTCGTGACCGGCGGTGCCGCGCAGGGTCGCCACCATGGCGAGCCCGCAGGCGTCTTTCTCATTGCGCGGGTCGTAGAGACCTGCTGCCTTGGGGATCGAGCTGAACTGCTCGAAAGCTGGCGTGAGAGCCATGGGGAACCGTCCTCACGATGGTGCTTGCGGTGGGGGACGTCGGCGGCCCTGAGGAATACACGGCCCCCGGTTATTAGGGGCTCTTAACGCCTGTGCCGCTTGTGGCGAGCTTTTCGGACGCTGTGCTGTCAGTCGATGCCGCAACGTCGTCGTCGGGTTCGTCAGCGTCCGAATAGGTCTGCTCGGAGTCTACAGCACCGTCCGGTTTCCACTCGCGACCCGGGAGGTACGGGCTCGGCTCGAGGCCGGGGTGGCGGCGGGACTGCACGATGAACAGGATCACTCCGACGAGGATTGCGCCGAATGCGCCCCACACGTTCGTGCGGATGCCGAAGAACACCTCGCTCGGGTCGACGCGGATCGTCTCGAACCATGCGCGGCCGATGCCGTACCAGATCAGGTAGAGGGCCCACACCTTGCCCCACTGCAGGCGGGCGACCTTGTCGCCGACCGGCACCGGGAGGGAGAGCCCGAGCACGGTCTTGCGCACGAGCTGGAAGCGGCGCTCCATCGAGAGCAGGAAGACGATGCCGACGACGTTCCAGATCATCTCGTAGAGGAAGGTGGGGTGGAACAGCGTTCCCGCGGCGAGGCCGGTGGGCCACGCGGCGTTCGTCGACTCGATCTCGAGGCCCCACGGGAGGGCAGTCGGCTGGCCGAAGAGCTCGTGGTTGAAGTAGTTGCCGAGACGGCCGAACGCCTGTGCGACGAGCATCGCCGGCGCCAGCGCGTCGGCGAACGACCAGAGTCGCAGGCCGGCGATGCGGCAACCGATCCAGGCTCCGATCGCGCCCCCGATGAGTGCGCCGAAGATGGCATTGCCGCCGCTCCAGATCGCCCACACGCTGTTCGGGTTCGTGATGTTCCAGGGGTCGGCGCCGTCGTAGAAGTAGTCGCCGGGGTGGGTGAACACGTGGTACAGCCGCGCGCCGACGAGACCGAGCGGGATCGCCCAGATGATGACGTCGAGCACGATACCGGGCTCGGCGCCGCGCGCCTTGAGCCGCTGGTTGACCATGATCGTGGCGAAGATGATGCCCAGCAGGATGCAAAGCGCGTAGGTGTGGATCTGGATCACCTGGTCAGCCGCGATGGCCGGGATGAGACCATGCAGCCAGCCGATCGGGATCGACCACGGGATCTGCCAGTCGACGGGAGGACTGGGGATGCTGAGCGGCAGGAGCGACAAGCTCGTCACCTTTCTAGAGCGATAAGACTAGGCAACTGTACCCGCTGCCAGAGCAGCGGCAGCGCGGGCCACGGCCGGCACTCCCCCGTCGGCGAGAGCGGAGACGAGGGCCGACCCGACGATGGCGCCGTCGGCGTAGCCGAGCACCTCGCGCACCTGGTCGCCCGTCGAGATTCCGACCCCCACGCACGTGCTCGTGGCACCGGCGTCGCGCAGTCGCGCGACGAGGGCACGGGCGGCCTGGTCCACGTCGGCACGGGCTCCGGTGATGCCCATGGTCGAGACGGCGTACACGAATCCGCGACTACGCTCGACCGCCTGGCGGAGCCGGGCATCCGTCGATGAGGGCGCCGCGAGGAAGACCCGGTCGAGCCCGACGCGCTCGGATGCGGCCATCCAGTCACCGGCCTCGTCGGGAACCAGATCCGGGGTGATGAGGCCAGCACCGCCTGCCGCAGCGAGGTCGTCGGCGAACTTCTCGACGCCGTACTGCAGCACGGGGTTCCAGTAGGTCATCACGAGGACGGGGGCGTCGACGCGCGCGGTGATCGCGGCGAGGGCCTCGAAGCCGTGCCCGAGCTTGAACCCGTCCGCGAGGGCGGCCTGGGTCGCCTTCTGGATGACGGGGCCATCCATGACCGGGTCGGAGTACGGCAGGCCGAGCTCGATGATGTCGACGCCGTTCTCGACGAGCGCGACCGCGGCATCGATGCTGGTCTGGAGATTCGGGAAGCCCACCGGGAGGTACCCCACGAGAGCGCCCGAGCCCGCGGCCTTGCGCGCGGCGATGACGTCGGCGACGCGGCTCATCGCTCGGGGCTCTCGACGGGCGACGCGTCCTCGGCGATGAGCGCCGCGGTGTCCAGGATGTCGAAGTACTTGCCCGCGGTCTCCATGTCCTTGTCGCCCCGACCGCTCAGATTCACGAGGATGATCGCCTCGGGCCCGAGCTCCTTGCCCAGTTTGATCGTGCCGGCCAGGGCGTGCGCCGACTCGATAGCCGGGATGATGCCCTCCGTGCGGCTGAGCAGGCGCAGGGCCTGCATGGCCTCGTCGTCGGTGATCGGCAGGTAGCTCGCGCGGCCGATGTCGTTGAGCCAGGCGTGCTCAGGGCCCACGCCCGGGTAGTCGAGGCCCGCCGAGATCGAGTGCGACTCGACGGTCTGCCCGTCGTCGTCCTGCAGCATGTACGACCGGGCGCCGTGCAGCACGCCGGGGCGGCCGCGCGTGATCGTCGCCGCGTGCCTCTCGGTGAGGTGGCCCTCGCCCGCGGCCTCGTAGCCGTAGAGCGCGACATCCGGGTCGTCGAGGAACGCGTGGAAGATGCCCATCGCGTTGCTGCCGCCGCCCACGCAGGCGATCACCGCATCCGGCTGGGCCCCGGCCAGGCCGATTTGCCCCGGCATCTGCGTCACGCATTCGTCGCCGATCACGCGCTGGAAGTCGCGCACGATCATCGGGTAGGGGTGCGGGCCGGCCACCGTGCCGATGATGTAGAAAGTGTTCTCGACGTTGGTCACCCAGTCGCGCAGCGCTTCATTGAGCGCGTCCTTCAGCGTCTTGCTGCCCGATTCCACAG
>CAIXMB010000173.1 GCA_903920435.1 uncultured Actinomycetes bacterium | reverse complement strand
AGTCGGCGGGCATCGGAGAGCGAGACGCCCGAGAGCACCTGGACCAGCCGCTCCGGAGTGCGGGCACCGAGCCGCTGGGCGAGCCCCTCGTAGCCGAGCTCGCGGGAGGAGCGCCGCGCGATCTCCGCCGCGACCAGCGACGCCGCCGACTCGAGGGTGCGGATGGACGCGGCGAGGGCCCTCTGCGCCTCGAGCAGGGACTCATCACTGAGCGCAGAGGGGGCGAACGCTGCGGCATCCGGAGTGATGAAGACCATACGAGTATTATCCCATGTGTCGAACATATGTTCGATACGATGGCAGCAATCTGTGGACAAACTGGCAGACGCGCCTGCATACAATTGAGAACCATGAGCAACAGCAGCGGAGTACGTATCGGCGTCGTCGGCGCCACCGGACAGGTCGGCGCGGTAGTGCGACGCCTCCTCGAGGAGCGCGACTTCCCGATTGCCGAGATCCGCTTCTTCGCGAGCTCGCGCAGCGCGGGCACGACGCTGAGCTTCAAGGGCGACGACATCGTCGTCGAAGACGCGGAGACCGCCGACCCCACGGGCCTCGACATCGCCATCTTCTCGGCCGGCGGCTCGACCTCCAAGGCGCAGGCGCCCCGGTTCGCGGCGGCGGGCGTGCTGGTGATCGACAACTCGTCGGCCTGGCGCATGGACCCCGACGTGCCGCTCGTCGTGAGCGAGGTGAACCCGCACGCCATCAAGGAGGCGACGAAGGGCATCATCGCCAACCCGAACTGCACGACGATGGCGGCCATGCCCGTGCTCAAGGTGCTCGACGCCGAGGCGGGGCTGCAGCGCCTCATCGTCTCCACCTACCAGGCGGTCTCGGGCGCGGGCCTCGCGGGCGGCGAGGAGCTCATGGGCCAGATCGAGGCGGCAGGGGATGCCCGCAGCCTCGTGCACGACGGTGCGAGCATCCGGCAGACCGCCAAGGTCTTCGCCAAGCCCATCGCCTTCAACGTGCTCCCGCACGCCGGCAACTTCGTGGACGACGGTCTCGGCGAGACCGACGAGGAGAAGAAGCTGCGCAACGAGAGCCGCAAGATCCTCGAGCTGCCCGACCTCCTGGTCAGCGGCATCTGCGTGCGCGTCCCCGTCTTCACCGGCCACTCGCTGGCGATCAACGCCGAGTTCGCGAACCCCCTGACCGTCGAGCGCGCGAAGGAACTGCTGAGCACCGCGGAGGGCGTCGTGCTCATGGACGTGCCGACGCCGCTCGAGGCGGCGGGCAAGGACCCGAGCTACGTAGGGCGCATCCGCCAGGACGAGGGCGTGCCGAACAACCGCGGGCTCGCGCTCTTCATCAGCAACGACAACCTCCGCAAGGGCGCAGCGCTCAACGCCGTGCAGATCGCCGAGCTGGTCGCCGCCGACCTCGCGGCTCAGGTGGCGTAGATCTCCCCTCGTCGCATCGCCATCGGGGTGATCCTCGGTGTGTACGTGCTCGCGCTCGGCGTGATCGCGCTCTCTCCGGTGAGCCCGATCCGCGGGCTCGACCTCAGTCAGCAGCTCGACAGCCTCGGCCTCGGCTGGGTGACGTACACCCAGCTCGAATCGTTCGCGAACGTCATGCTGTTCGTGCCGTTCGGCCTGCTCATCGCGTTGCTCGTGCCCACGAGCTGGTGGTGGCTCGTGGTCCTGGGCCTCATCGCCGTGGCTGGCGGTATCGAGCTGGGGCAGGCGCTGTTCCTCCCCGGTCGGGTGCCGTCGCTCGACGATGTGATCGCGAACAGCACGGGCGGCGTGGCCGGCGTGCTCATCGCCGCGGTCATCCGGGGCATCGGCTGGGCCATCCGAACCGCGCGCCGCGTCGAATAGTCAACTATGAGACTGCTCGCGCTCGCACTGGTGCTCGTCCTGGGAGGATGTACCGCGATGCCCGCTGAGACCCCGCGCGACCCCAACGCCACGCAGGTCGCCTTCTACGGCGACTCGTACACGCTCGGCACGGGCGCGAGCGACGAGAGCAAGCGCTGGTCGAGCATCATCTGCGCCGAGCGCGGCTGGGCCGAATTGAACCCGAGAGTCAAGGGCCTCGGCTTCGACAACAACCGCAGCACCTACGGCGACGGCGACGAGCCGAGCGAGGTCATCGCCGCCGACCCCGACATCCTGTTCATCACCATGGGCCTCAACGACAACTTCAGCTACGACCGCGCCGCAGACAAGATCAAGTCCCAGATCACCGACGACTTCGCGCGTCTGAAGGCGGCATTGCCGGATGCCCGCATCATCGTCGTCGAGCCGTTCTGGTACACCGACGAGCGGCCCGACTCCGTCGAGGTCATCATCGGGTGGGTGAAAGACGCGGCGGCGGCGATCGATGCGGACTACATCCCCGGCGCGAGCCACTGGATCGAGGGGCATCCGGAGTGGATGGCCTCCGACGGCCTGCACCCCAACGACGAGGGCTACGCGCACATGGCCGTCGAGATGGATGCAGCGCTGGAGAAGCTCGGGCTCTGACGATCCGGCGGCCCGAAACGTTGGGTTGTCCTTGCCCCGGCCGGCGCTCAGGCTGGGAGCATGCAGTCACCCGACGCGCAGTTCGAGCGCGCCTACGTCCAGTTCCTCCCGGCCGTCAGCGGCTACCTCTACCGCCGCGTGCAGCGCCAGTTCGTCGAGGATCTCGCCGCTGACGTGTTCGCCATCGCCTGGCGCAAGCGCGCGACCGTCGCCGCGGGCGAGGAGCTGCCCTGGCTCTACCGCATCGCGGCGAACGTGGTCGCGAACCACCGCCGCAGTCAGGCGTCCGGTTTCGCCTTGCTCGCCGCGCTGCGCCCGGCGGACTCCGCGCCCTCCGCCGAGGACATCGTGGTCGCCGACGCCTCGCTCGCGGGCGCGTGGCGTCGCCTGCGCCCAGCGGAGCGGGAGGTGCTCGCCCTCGCCCTCGTCGAGGAGCTGCCGCCCGCCGAGCTGGCGGTCGCGCTCGGGGTGAGCGTGAACGCCGCGACGATCCGCGTGCACCGCGCCAAGAAGCGACTTCACGAACTCCTTGAAAGAACCGCACCGGTCGCGACATAACCACGGTATGAGCGACTTCGACAAGGATCTATCCGCACGACTGCGCAGCAGTCTCCCGCACGACGGCGCGCCCCACCTCTCCGCCGACATCGTCACCGGTGCCGCCGAGCGCCGGGCGCCGCGGATCGGCAACCCCGCCCGCACTCTCGGCATCGCGGGCGGCGCGGGTCTCGCCGTCGCCGCCATCACGGTCGGCGCGCTCGTCGTCGCCCCCACGTTCCAGCAGGCTCCGCTGTTCACGGCGGCCGCGGCATCCGGTACCGCCGGCGCCCAGGATGCGGTGTCTCCGGCCGCCGAGTCGATGAAGATCGGCTGGTGGGTCGACTACCACTACTCCGCGGGCGCGGGCCTGTCGACCGAGGGCGGCAGCGGCGAGGTCTACCAGCTCGTACTCGACGGCGACCCGCAGAAGCGCGCGACCCAGATCGCCGGCATCTTCGGTGTGACGGGCGCGCCCGCCACCGCCAGCTACTCCGACGCCAGCTACCCGACCTGGCTCGTCGGCCCGGAGGACGGCTCGGCCCCCACCGTCACGGTCACCTGGTCGGGTACGGGCGACTGGTGGTACTCCGACCCTGCGGCGGCGTCGTTCTACATCTGCGATCCGACGGTCACCGCCGACCAGGCCATCGAGTACGGATGCACCATGCCGGCCGACGCCCCCGAGAACAAGGCCCCCGGCGAGGCGGAGGCGCGCGCCGAGGCCCAGGCGCTGCTCGCCTCAACCGGTTTCGACGTGGACGCCTCCGACATCACGGTCGCCGCGGACGACTGGGGCACCACGGCGACCGCCAACCTCGTGATCGCGGGCGCGAAGACTGCCCTCGACTGGACGGTCAGCTGGTCGAACACCGGCGCCATCTCGTGGGCGTACGGGCACAGCATCTCCGTCGAGTCCCGCGGCACCTACGGCACCGTCTCTGCGGTCGACGCCGTCGCCCGCCTCGACGACGGCCGCTGGTGGGGTTCCGCCGGCCCCGACTACCAGGGCGGTGGCCCCGTGCTCTACGCTGCCGACGCCAAGGATGCCGACACGACGCCCGCCGTCGAGCCGTCGGCCGAGCCCTCCACCGAGCCCACCGACGTCGCCGTAGACCCGGAGGCCACGGCGGAGCCCGTGCCCACCGATCCGGAGACCGGCGAGCCGATCCCCGTCGACCCGGTCCCGACCGACATCCCGACCCCCGAGGTCGTCGACGTGACCGTCGACACCGCCGAGCCGACACTGCTCCTGATGTGGGATGCCGACGGCGGCGCCTGGCTCGTGCCCGGCTACGCGATGAAGGTCTCCGAGGGCTGGTGGAGTTCCGTGGTGAGCCTCGTCGACGGCGTCATCGCCCTCCCCGAGTGAGCTGACCCGTGCGGCCCGGCAAGAACCGCACTTCTTGCCGGGTCCCGCGGCGGGTAGCCCGAGTCGCCCGAGATTAGACTGAACCAGTGAGTAAACCCGTCGACGTCGCACTCATCGGTGGCGGCATCATGAGCGCGACCCTCGGAGCCCTCCTCCGCCAGCTCCAGCCCGACTGGAACATCCAGGTCTACGAGCGCCTCGGCGACCTCGCCCTCGAGAGCTCCAACCCCTGGAACAACGCCGGCACCGGCCACTCGGCCCTGTGCGAGCTGAACTACACGCCCGAGCGCGCCGACGGCACCATCGACATCGCGAGCGCCGTCAAGGTCAACGAGCAGTTCCAGGTCTCGCGCCAGTTCTGGTCGTTCCTCGTGGGTGCTGGTGCCCTGCCCGACCCGAGTGCGTTCATCACCGCCACTCCGCACATGAGCTTCGTGTGGGGCGAGTCGAACGTCGAGTACCTGCGCAAGCGCTACGAGGCACTCAAAGACCACCCGCTCTTCCAGGGCATGGAATTCTCCACGGATGCCCGCACCATCCGCTCCTGGGCACCCCTCATGATCCCGGGCCGCCGCAAGAGCGAGCCGATCGCCGCGACGCGTATCGCCGCCGGCACCGATGTCGACTTCGGAGCGCTCTCGCACCTGCTGACCCGCAACCTCGTCGAGGGCGGTGCGGGCCTCAACACCGAGGTCGTCGTCAAGAACCTCACGAAGCAGCGCGATGGCCTCTGGCGCCTCACGATGCGCCGCGACATCGGCGGCACGCCGGTCGCCCCCGTTCTCGCGCGCTTCGTCTTCGTCGGGGCGGGCGGCTACGCCCTCGGCCTCCTGCAGAAGTCGGGCATCAAGGAGATCCGCGGCTTCGGCGGCTTCCCGGTGAGCGGCGAGTTCCTGCGCACCGACAACCCCGACGTGGTCGCGCGCCACAAGGCCAAGGTCTACGGCAAGGCGGCGGTCGGCTCCCCGCCCATGTCGGTGCCGCACCTCGACCTGCGCGTCGTCGACGGCGCGGGCAGCCTCATGTTCGGACCGTACGCGGGGTTCAGCCCCAAGTTCCTCAAGACGGGCTCGCTCGTCGACCTGTTCGCGTCGATCCGCTGGCACAACCTGTTCCCCATGGTTGCCGCGGGCCTCGGCAACCTGAGCCTCGTGAAGTACCTGATCAGCCAACTCGTGGCGTCGAAAGAGACGAAGTTCGCCGAGCTGCAGCAGTTCTATCCGGATGCCGACCCGAAGGACTGGTACCAGATCACCGCCGGCCAGCGCGTGCAGGTCATCAAGAAGGACCGCAAGAAGATCGGCGTGCTGCAGTTCGGCACCGAGGTCGTCGCCGCCAAGGACGGTTCGATCGCGGGCCTGCTCGGCGCCTCCCCGGGTGCCTCGACGGCGGTGCCGATCATGCTCAGCCTCATCGAGAAGTGCTTCCCCGACCGTCTCGAGGCGTGGACGCCGAAGCTCACCGAGATGATCCCGAGCTACGGCACCCAGTTGTCGGATGACCCGGCTCTCGCCTCGAAGACGATCGCCCGCACGGCGAAGGCGCTCAAGATCAACGCTTGATCCTGAATCGAACATATGTTCGAATGTGGGGATGAGATGGAGTGGGCAGGAACTGGCGGCCGATGAGGCTCTTCCCGGCCTCAAGCTGGGCAATCTCGTCAGGTCGGTGACGACGCCCGAGTTCGCGGGCATCCGGTTCCACGAGGTCGTCGCGAAGTCGGCGCTCAACCACGTGCCGGGCGACAGCGCGATGCCGTTCAACTGGACGATCAACCCGTACCGCGGCTGCAGTCATGCGTGCACCTTCTGCTTCGCCCGGAACACCCACACCTACCTCGACCTCGACGCGGGCAAGGACTTCGACAGTGAGATCGTCGTCAAGGTGAACGTCGCCGAGGTGCTCGCGCGCGAGCTCGCGAAGCCGACGTGGAAGCACGAGCCCGTCGCGCTCGGCACCAATACCGACCCGTACCAGCGGGCGGAGGGGCGCTACCGGCTCATGCCGGGCATCATCGCCGCGCTCGCGCACAGCGGCACGCCCTTCAGCATCCTCACGAAGGGCAACCTGCTGCGCCGTGACCTGCCCCTGCTCATCGAGGCGAGCGAGCACGTGCCGGTCGACCTCGCCATGACGATCGCCGTGCACGACGACGAGCTGCAGCGGTCGGTCGAGCCCGGTGCGCCCACCACGAAGGGGCGCCTCGACACCGTGCGCGCGATTCGCGAGGCCGGGCTCGAGTGCACCGTGTTCATGATGCCGATCCTCCCGTACCTCACCGACTCGCGCGCGCACCTGGAGGAGGCGTTCCAGAACGTGAAGGATGCGGGTGGGAGCGCGGTGATGTACTCGGCCCTGCACCTGCGGCCCGGCGCTCGCGAGTGGTTCATGGCCTGGCTGGAGCGGGAGCATCCGGAGCTCGTGCCGCGCTACCGCGCGATGTACGACCGAAGCGCCTACGCGCCGAAGGAATACCGGCAGTGGCTGGCCGCGAAGGTCAAGCCGATGATCCGCCGCTACGGGCTCGAGCGTCACCGGTCATCGAGCGGAGTCGAGATGCGATCGTTGCGCACTCCACGCAGCGGGTCGCTCATCGCCGAGGAGCTTCCGCCGGGGGCCGCGCAGCCGACTCTCTTCTGATTCCGCGGGCCGGACCCCCGGAAGCGGGGTACAAAAGGGGGTAGAACGGGTGACATAGTTCTCTTATGAGCGAATCTCTTGCGACGGCCTGGCCTGCCGAGTCCGCGGGCACCGACCGCATCAGGCTCGCGATCCTCGACGACCACGAGGTGCTCCTCGACAGCCTCAGCAGCTGGATCACCTCGAACGCGCCCGACTTCGATCTCGTGCTGAGCGCGAGCACGTGGCTGCAGCTCGTGCACAGCGACAACTTCCCGACCGACCTGGTCTTCATCGACTTCCAACTGCGCGAGGCCGTCTCCATCGAGGCGCGCGTGCGCACGTGCCGCGCCGCGGGTGCCAAAGTCATCGTGCTCTCCAGCCTCGACACCCGGGAGTCGCGCGAGCGCGCCCTTGCCGCGGGTGCCGCCGCGTTCCTCTCCAAGTCGCTGCCGATGCGCGAGGTCATGGATGCCGCGCGCACCATCATGGGCGTCGAGCCCGGGCCGAGCTACCAGCGCGACTGGCGCCCGCCGCCCGTCGGAGTGACCGCCCAGGCGCGACCCAAGCTCAGCGCTGGCGAGGTGCAGGCCTTCACGCTGTACGTCTCCGGTCTCAGCACACCCGAGGTCGCCGAGCGCATGAACGTGCAGTACGAGACCGCGAAGACCTACCTGCGCCGTGTGCGCGAGAAGTACGCGAAGGCCAATCGGCCCGCGAGCAAGAAGGCAGAGCTCATCCGTCGTGCTGCGGAGGACGGCTACCTCGCCTGATAATCTCGCCTGATGAGCAAGCTGTACTTCCGCTATGGCGCGATGAACAGCGGCAAGAGCACGGCGTTGCTCCAGGCCGCGTTCAACTACGAGGAGCGCGGGCAGCAGGTGCTGCTTGCGAAGCCCGAGATCGACACCAAGGGTGAGGCGACCATCGTCTCCCGCCTCGGCATGACCCGCGCCGTCGACTTCACCGTCGCGCCCGATGAGGACATCTACGAGAAGTTCCAGACGATCCGGATGCGCGTGCTCGAGCGCACCGGATCGCCCGTGAGCTGCCTGCTCGTCGACGAGGCCCAGTTCTTCACCGAGGGCCAGGTCGACGACCTCCTACGCATCGCCATATTGGAGGGCGTGCCCGTGCTGGCCTACGGCATCCGCACGGACTTCCAGACCGTCGCGTTCCCCGGCAGCCGGCGCCTGCTCGAGATCGCGCACTCACTCGAGGAGCTCAAGACGATCTGCCGCTGCGGCCGCAAGGCGGTGTTCAACGCGCGCAAGATCGGCGACACCTACATCTTCGACGGCGACCAGGTCGCCATCGACGGGGTCGACGTCACGTACGAGTCGCTGTGCGGGGTGTGCTACTTGGAGGAGAGCGGGGGAGTGCTCAACAACGGGTACCGGGCCCGGGTGGAATTCTCGTACGGATCGGGCCCGGACGCGGATTTCGCGTAGCGGTGATCGACCGTAGTTAACCAAAGAAGGACCGCCACTAGTTGGCGGTCCTTCTTTGCTCTGTCGGGGTGGCGGGATTCGAACCCACGACCTCTTCGTCCCGAACGAAGCGCGCTACCAAGCTGCGCCACACCCCGATCCAGCTGCGCCTTCCGGCGCGAGCCTCATCAAGAATAGCCGATATCTCCGGGGGCCAGCGTCACGACCACTGCCTCGGGTGCACAGGCGAACCGCACGGGTGCGTAGATCGACGTGCCGATGCCCGCGCTCACCTCCAGGAAGGCCGCGCGACGGGCGTGGTGCCACACGCTCAGGCCCTGCGCCTGCTCCCGGGGGATGTCGCAATTGGTCACCAGAGCCGGCAGCCCGGGGATGCGCACCTGGCCGCCGTGGGTGTGTCCCGCGAAGATGATCTCGGCGCCGTGCGTCACGAACGAGTCGAGCACGCGGCGGTAGGGCGCGTGAGTGACGCCGATCGCGACCGGGTCGGGGCCGGACGGGTCATCCGCCCACCCGACGTTCTCGCGCATGTCGTCGATGGCGCCCGGCAGGGCATCGAGCCGGTCCCAGTTGCGGTGGGCATCGTTCGTGCCGAAGAACTCGAGGCGGGAACCACGCACCTCGATCGCGCGTGCGGTGTTGTTGAGCGAGAGCCAGCCGAGCGTGTCCTCGAAGTAGCGCTCCAGGCGCGAGGTGTCGAGCGTGTTGGGCTTCGCGGGCCTCGCCGACGGGCCGCCGAAGTACGAGAACGGGTTCTTCAGCTGCGGGCCGAAGTAGTCGTTGGAACCGTGGACGAAGACGCCGGGGATGCCCGCGAACACTTGCAGGGCCTTCTCGAGCCCCTCGATGCCGTCGGCGTGACCGAGGTTGTCACCGGTGTTGATGATGAGGTCGGGCTCGAGCAGCGTCAGCGAACGGACCCACTCCTGCTTGCGCTGCTGCCACGGAGCCATGTGCAGGTCGGAGAGGTGGAGCACCGTGATGGGCCGCGCGCCCGGGTCGAGCACGGTAACAGTCTCGCGACGGATCGTGAACCGGTTGCGCTCGACGAGAGCACCGTAGGCGAACGCCGCCGCGCCGACGGCTGCCACCGCACCGAGTGCAGTGGCAGCCGTCCGCGCCGGAGGCTGGGTCAAGGGCAGGTTTCCTTGCCGACCGCGAGATTCACGGGACTATTCGGCAAGGTGTACGAGCCGGGCGCCGGGTTGGAGGATTGGACCTTGCCCACCCGGTCGTACTGGGGGTCTGTCGGCAGGATCGGGCCCGGTCCCGTCGTGGGTGGAATGACCACGCACGATTGGGTGACTGTCGTATACCCCTGACCGTTCAACGTT
Source organism: uncultured Actinomycetes bacterium (assembly GCA_903920435.1). Classification (GTDB taxonomy): domain Bacteria; phylum Actinomycetota; class Actinomycetes; order Actinomycetales; family Microbacteriaceae; genus Rhodoglobus. The sequence goes on along the minus strand of CAIXMB010000173.1, from coordinate 4,670 downwards.
CCCTGGGCGGTGGCGAAGTCGTTCGTCTTGCCGTCCAGAACGACGTCGGGGAAGGCGACCTTGTTTCCCTTGCTGGTGTAGACGGTGATCGTGGCACCCTTTGCCGAGTTGGATCCGGCGGGCGGATCCGTGTTCGCGACCTTGCCTGCTGGCACCTCGGAGTCGATGGGCCCTCCGTCGGCGTAGGTGAAGCCGAGACCCTCCAAGAGGGCCTTGGCAGATTCCGGGGAGAGTCCGATCAAGCCGTCGGGAACGGCAAGGCCACCACCGGTCACGAGCGCGGGGTCGGGGGCGGGCCAGTCAGCGCCGCCGTACTTATTGTCGAGCGCTGTGACTAGGGCAAGGGAGATGTAGTGCCGCAGACGGATGCCCGAGACGCCCTGGTACTCGGCATCGAGGATGTTGAAGTCACCGATCGAGTTGCCGACCCACACCACGGAGCCGCCCGCGGTCGTGCCCGAGGCCACCCACGTCTGGTTACCGGAGTCAGTAGTACCGGTCTTACCGAACAGCGGGATGCCATCCTCAGGGTTTCCATAGACCTGGTTTCCCGAGGTCATGACGCCCTTCATGACGTCGATGGCGGTCGCCGCGATGTTCGGCTGGATCGCCTGCTTGCACTCGGGGCTCTGTGCGACCTTCTTCTCACCGTCGGGACCGACGAACGTGTCGACGACGATCGGCTTGCACCACTTGCCGAGGGCTGCCACTCCTGCGTAAGCGGACGCCATGCTCAGCGGCGTGACGGTGTTGGTGCCGATGATCGAGGTCGGGTTGACCTCGAGCTCCGCGCCGTCGGCGCGCTCGACGCCGAGGCTCTTCGCCACGTCGCGGATGTCGCAGAGGTCGAGTTGCTTGGCCATCGAGAAGAACACGCCGTTCACCGAGTTGACCGTGCCGTCACGAACCGTCCAGATGCCGGACTCACCCGCGTTGTTCTTGTAGGAGAACGTGCCGCTTCCGGTGGGTTCGCCGCACGCGAAGAACTTGGAGTACTGGGCCTGTTTGTCGGGATCGCCGCTCACCCGCTCCTCCGTGCCCTTGCCCTTCATGAGCCAGTCGAGCAGTGTGAAGAGCTTGTACGTCGAACCGGGTTGGATACCGCTCGAGCCACCGTAGTCGTAGCTCGTGCTGTAGTTGACGGCCGAGGTGGTCGGACCGCCGCCCTCGAGGGTGTCGTCGAAGATCATGTTCTCCGCCATGACCAGCACGCGGCCGGTGCCGGGCTGCACGGTGTCTACCGCGCTACCGAGGGAGAAGGCGGTCTCTGAGTTGGGCGCGTACGCCCACACGGCGGTCTGCACTGGGATCTGGACGTCGAGGTCGAGAGTCGTGTACAGCTTGTAGCCGCCGCGCTTCCAGTTGGCCTCGCGCTCCTCCTCGGTGGCGCCGAGGAAGGCGAAGTCCTTGACCGACTTGACCACGTAGTCGCAGAACCAGCGAGCGTACGAGTTGGCGGCGATGCAGCCGTTCGAGGGGTCGGACGGAACGATCGTGGTCTCGTCGACGGGGGTCGCGATGGCCTCGTCGTACTCCTTCTGTGTCACGTCGCCCGACGCCAGCATGGCGCCGAGGATGTAGTCGCGGCGCTCCTGGTTGGCGGCGAAGTTCTCGGGGTCGCCCAGGTTGCGCTGGTTCGGGTACTGCACGATGGCAATGAGGCTCGCAGCCTGCGCGAGAGTGAGGTCCTTCGCGTCGACGGTGTAGTACCGCTGCGCTGCGGCCTGGATGCCGTAGGTCGCGTTGCCGAAGTTCGCGATGTTGAGGTACGCGGTGAGGATCTCCTTCTTCGTGTACTTCTTCTCGAGTCCGATCGCGAGCTTCATCTCCTTGAGCTTGCGGTCGAAGGAGGTTGCCGTGGCGAGCTTGTAGGCGGCCTGACGGGCCTCCTCGGTGGGCTCATCGAGCGCCTGCTGCACGAAGAGGTTCTTCACGAGCTGCATCGACAGGGTCGAGGCACCGCTCTCGATGCCGCTGTTGACGACATTGCCGACTGCGGCACGGATCACCGACGCGACGTCGACGCCGCCGTGCTCGAAGAAGCGCGAGTCCTCACCGTCGACCGTCGCGTCCAGAGCGAACTTGGAGATCTCGCTGTACGGCACCTCCTGGCGGTTCTGGTCGTAGATCGTGGCAATGAGGTACTGCCCGTTCTCGCTGCCCTCGCCGCTGTACGTGGCGTAGAGCTCGTTGCGCTCGGGCTGCTGGCCGATCTCGATGTACTCGGGAAGGCTGTCGAAGACACCGATGGTGCTCGAGGCCGTGATGCCCGTGACGGCGAGAGCAGGGGCCACCATGACGGTGACGAGAAGTCCGGAGAGTGCACTGAAGCCGATGATTCCGGCGGCCGCGGAGAACACACCTCGACGCGGGGTTTTTTGGGCAGACATACAATCAGGGTACGGGATGATCCCGTGACCCAAGCTGAACGGACGCCGACAAATGACCCAGTGGGAGTACCTCACCACCCCGCTCATGATCCACAACACCGCTGCGATCCTCAACAATTGGGGTTCGGAGGGCTGGGAGCTCGTGCAGGTCGTGACCGGCCCCGAGGGCGGTCTCGTCGCGTACCTCAAGCGTGAGAAGAAGGATTCCTGATGTCGAAGATCGACGAGCGCCTCGCAGAGCTGGGCATCACCATTCCCGCGATCGCGAAGCCCGTTGCGGCCTACGTCCCCGCGGTCATCACGGGCAACCTCGTGTACACCTCCGGCCAGCTGCCCTTCGTCGACGGAGCGCTTCCCGCAACCGGCAAGGTCGGTGGCCAGGTCGATCCGGATGCCGCGAAGCAGCTTGCCCGCCAGTGCGTGCTCAACGGCCTCGCCGCCGCCCACGGGGTCATCGGATCGCTCGACCGCATCACCCGCGTCGTCAAGGTGGTGGGCTTCGTCGCCTCCGACCCCTCGTTCACCGGCCAGCCCGGTGTGATCAACGGCGCCTCCGAGCTGCTCGGCGAGATCTTCGGCGATGCCGGAGCACACGCGCGCAGTGCGGTGGGCGTGGCAGTGCTGCCCCTCGACGCCCCCGTCGAGGTCGAGTTCGTGTTCGAGTTCGCGTGACGGAAGTCTGGTCAGACGGCAGGGCCGGCGCGAGCGCGGTAGTTCACGACCTCGACCTGGGCGCGTTCGACCCGGCGCTCGCCGGCATCTCGATCCGCGGCCGCAGGCTCGTGCAAGACACTCGCGAGCTGGAGACGGGCGACATCTTCGTCGCGCTCGGCAGGCCCGGGGCGCCCGCGCTCCCGTTCGTCGAGGACGCATTGGCCCGGGGCGCCGCTGCTGTCCTCGTCGACGCGGCGGCGGTTGAGGGTCAGCCCCTGCCGCTGGACGTGTACCGCATCGTGAACCTCAAGACGGTGCTGGGTGCCATGGCCGACGAGTTCACGGGGCATCCGTCGTCGCGGCTGTCGATCGTGGGCATCACGGGCACCAACGGCAAGACGTCGACGTCGTTCCTGCTCACCCAGTCGTGGGAGGCGCTCGGCACCCCCTCGGCGACGATCGGCACACTGGGCGCGGGTATCACGGGTGAGCCGCGCATCAATATGGGGATGACGACGCCCCAGGTCACGACGCTGCACCAGTACCTCGCCGACTTCGTCGCGCGCGGAGTCGCGCGCGTCGCCATGGAGGTCAGCTCCCACGCCCTCGAGCAGGAGCGGGTCGCCGCCGTGCGCTTCGACACCGTCGTCTTCACGAACCTCACGCGAGACCACCTCGACTACCACGGCACCATGGAGGAGTACGCGCGGCAGAAGGCGAAGATCTTCGCGCTGCCGGGCGTCACGACCGCGGTCATCAACGTCGACGATGAGTTCGGGTTCGCGCACTTCCAGAAGCTTCCCGCCGGCATGCGGGCGATCGGCGTCAGCTCCCGCGGGCATGCGGGGGCCGCCGTGCACGGCGAGAACGTGCGCCTCACCACCCAGGGCATCGAGTTCGACCTCGTGATCGAGGGCGAGAGGCATCCGGTCGTCAGTTCGCTCATCGGCAGGTTCAACATCGACAACCTGCTCGCGTGCGCCGCCGTGCTGTGGTCGCAGGGCGTCCCGGTCGCTCGGGTGGCCGAGCTGCTCGGGCCGCTCAAGCCGGTGTTCGGCCGGATGACCCGCATCCAGCCCTCCCCGACCCTCCCGCTCGTCGTGGTCGACGCCGGCCACACGCCCGATGCCATGCACCAGGCCGTCACCGCCCTGCGCGAATCCGGGCACGCACGCATCATCACCGTGTTCGGCGCGACGGGCAGCCGCGACCCCGGCAAGCGGCCGGAGATGGCGCGCATCATCGAGGCCGGTTCCGACCTCGTGGTCGTGACGGATGACGACGTGCACGATGAGGACGGCGACGCGATCCTCGACGACATCCGTGCCGGGTTCGCCAACCCCGCGGCCGTCGTCGAGATCAGGGACCGCACGACGGCGATCGCCTCCGCGATCGACGCCGCCGGCCCCGACGACGTGGTGCTGCTGCAGGGCAAGGGCCACGAGCCGTACCAGATCGTGGCGCACGGCGAGCGGGTGCCGTTCAGCGACATCGACACCGCGGAGCGCCTGCTCGCCGAAAGGCGGGTTGAGTCGGGCGCTCTAGCGCGTATCGAACCCTCACCGACGGTTTCGATACGGCCGCGGGCGGCCTACTCAACCAGCCGCCCTACTTCAGCTTGTCGGT
>CAIXMB010000172.1 GCA_903920435.1 uncultured Actinomycetes bacterium | reverse complement strand
CGCGCACCGGGCTGCCGGTGGAGCAGCCGTACTGAGAGAGCGCCCGCGTCAGAGCGTCTGATCCAGACGCTTCGCGAACCAGTTCGTCGCGTTCGGGTTGTCGTTGTACGGCTCGATGTCGACGTAGCCGCTCGAGCGGTACAGCCCGCCGGCGGCCGCGAGGCTCGCGTTCGTATCGAGCACGAGCTCGGTCGCACCGAGCAGTCGCGCTCGCCGTTCGAGTTCGCCGAGCAGAGCGCGCCCGAGCCCGCGGCCCTGCGCCTCCGGCCGCAGCCAGAGGTGCTTCACCTCGAAGCGACCATTCCCGAGCGAACGGATGCCGCCGCACCCCGCCGCCGCCCCGTCAAGGTCGACGAGCAGGAAGACGCCCTCCGGTTCCGTGAACGCCGCAGGCGAGGGGAACGTCGTCACGTACCCGGAGGGGTTCGGGAAGGTGCTCGCGCGGAACGCGAAGTACTCGGTGAGGAGGGCGTGCGCCGTGGCATCCGTCACGGGCACGGAGCGGAAGGTCGTCACCCGTGAAGGCTATTCCACGGCGAAGGTGATGCAGTAGGTGCCGAGGATCGGCTGCGACGCGCTCTCCTGGCCCGCGGGCGCGTCGAAGGTGTCGTCCTTGACGATCACGACACTCGCGAAGCCCGGGCGGCCGTCGGCGTCGGAGTCGAAGACGTTGAGGTTGTTGCTGTACGTGCCATCGCCGTTGTCGAGGAGGTTCTGGCTGCCGAGGATGACGGGGGTACCCTCCGTGGTCAGGTAGGTCAGGTCGAGGGTCGGGTAGTAGCCCGCGCCCATGGCGAGCCCGAAGGTGAGGGTCGAGCCATCGCCGTAGACCGCACCGGACTCGGGTGCCGAGGTGATGAGGTCGCTGGAGAACTCCTCGTAGCCATCGGTGGCCGGGCACCCGCCCGCCGCGGAGTCGCTCGTGCCCGGGTCGGTGTCCGTCGTGCCTCCGCCGTCGGTCGAGGGATCGGACGAGGCGCACCCGGCGAGGAGCAGGGCGGAGACGGCGGCGATCGTGATCCAGGCGGGGCGCGTGAGGGTGCTCATGGGGTCATCCTGCCCGCCGCCGGTCGCGCAGAGCAGTAGGGAAACCGCGCAACGGCGACAGGCGCCGGCGAGTTGGTAGATTTGCCGGATGACTACGAAGGTCGCCGTCGTCGGCGCAACGGGCAAGATGGGCCAGCTCGCGTCACAGATCATCGAAGCGGCTGACGACTTCGAGCTCGTCGCGCAGATCGACTCGAAGGGCGAGCTCAGCGACATGCTCGGCGCCGACATCGCTGTCGATGTCACGCTCCCCGCGGTGTCGCAGGGCGTCGTCGAGTACGCGGTGGCGAACGGCATCAACGTGCTCGTGGGCACGTCGGGCTGGTCGAGTGACCGGATCGCCGCCCTGGAGCGCACCATCGACGGCAACCTCGAGGTCGGCGTTCTCATCGTGCCCAACTTCTCGATCGGGTCGGTGCTCGCCACCTCGTTCGCGGCGATGGCCGCGCGCTTCTTCGACTCGATCGAGATCATCGAGGCGCACCACGCCTCCAAGGTCGACTCGCCCTCCGGCACCGCCGTGCGCACGGCGGAGCTCATGGGCACCGCCCGCGGTGTGCTCGGCCCCGTCGCCGCGCCGCACGTCGACCAGCGCGCGCGGGGGCAGCAGGTGTCGAGCATCCCCATCCACAGCCTCCGGATGCACGGCATCGTCGCCAAGCAGGACGTGATCTTCGGCGGCAACGGCGAGGTGCTCACAATCAGCCACGACACGATTTCGCCCAGCGCCTACGAGGTGGGGATCCTCCTCGCCCTCCGAGCAATCAGCGACACCCACGGTGTTGTT
>CAIXMB010000171.1 GCA_903920435.1 uncultured Actinomycetes bacterium | reverse complement strand
GAGCTCGCGGCGCAGGCCAAGCTCATGGAGTCGTACGGGGCGCACTGCGTCTACATCACCGACTCCAGTGGGCGCCTCACAACCGAGCAGGTGCGCGAACGCGTCGTCGCCTACCGCGACGTGCTCGACCCGGCGACCCAGGTCGGCATCCACGCGCACGAGAACCTCTCGCTCGCGGTGGCCAACTCCGTGGCAGCGGTCGAGGCCGGCGCCTACCGGGTCGACGCCTCGCTCGCGGGCCACGGCGCGGCCGCCGGCAACACGCCCATCGAGGCCTTCGTCGCCGTCGCGAACCTGCGCGGCTGGGATACCGGCTGCGACCTCTTCGCCCTCGAGGACGCCGCTGACGACCTCGTGCGTCCGCTACAGGACCGCCCGGTCCGCGTCGACCGCGAGACGCTCACCATCGGCTACGCGGGCGTATACGGGAGCTTCCTACGGCACGCGGAACTCGCCGCCTCGAACTACGGCGTCGATGCCCGCGACATCCTCATCGAAGCCGGCCGGCGCAAGCTCGTCGGCGGACAGGAAGACATGCTCACCGACATCGCTCTCACCCTGCGCGCGGCGCAACACTGAAGGAGACCCCATGGCAGACACCCAGTACGACCCGGGCCCCCGCATCGCGCACGCGGGCAGCATCAACCTCGGCACCCCCGACCTGCAGCGCTCGCTCTGGTTCTTCCGCGACCTGCTCGGGATGGAGGTCGTCGTCGAGACCGAGGGCGTCGCCTACCTGCGCGGCTACCAGGAACTCGTGCACCACTCGCTCGTGCTCACGCAGCAGGCCGATGCCCGGGTGAACGCGTACAGCTTCCGGGTGCAGCGGCCAGAGGACGTCGAACTGTTCCACGCCAAGCTCGTCGCCGACGAGGTCGAGGTGCTCGAGCTGCCGTCCGGTACGGAGGCCGGGCGCGGTACCGCCATCCGGTTCCTCGTACCGTGGAGCGAGCATCCGTTCGAGTTCTACTACGACATCGACAAGCCACTCGCCCCCGAGGCACTGCGCTCTCGGCTGCCCACCAGCAGCTCGCGCCGGCGCGGGCTCGGCGCGCGGCGCCTCGACCACTTCAACGTGCAGACGAGCCCGGGCACCATGAACCAGGCCGAGCAGTGGATGCAGGACTTCATGGGCCTCAAGCGCCGCGAGTTCATCATGATGCCCGACCACCCGACGACCCTCATGGCGTCGTGGATGTCGGTGACCAACCAGATGCACGACGTGGCGATCGGCGTGAACCGCGACGAGAAGAACGCCCAGCTCCACCACGTGGCGTTCAACCTCGAGAACTACCACGACGTGCTCACGGCAGCCGACCAGATCCGCGATCTCGACATCTCCTACGGCGTCGGCCCGGGCAAGCACGGCGTGGGCCAGGCCATGTACCTCTACATCCACGACCCCGGCTCCGATCACCGTGTCGAGCTGTACTCGGGCGGGTACCACGTCTTCGATCCCGACTGGGAGCCTGTCGAGTGGGCGGTTCCCGACATCCCCCACGGCATGACCTGGTATGGCGAGGCCATCGACATCGCGCCGGGCAGTCGTGGCCGGCAGACCACGCCGTCAGCCGGTCTTCGCGGGTGAGCTCCTGGCGAGGCCGCACCGCGGTCGTCACGGGATGCGCGTCGGGCATCGGCGCGCGCGTCGCCCAGCGGCTAGTCGACGCCGGCGCCGAGGTGATCGGCATGGACCTTCGACCCACGGATGTCGCGGTCTCCCGCTTCATCGAGCTCGACCTGGGTGACTCAGCGTCTGTGGCTGGCGCCGCGGCCGCGGTCGAGTCGCTCGACGCGTTGATCAACGTCGCCGGAGTGAGCGGCACGCTCGCGCCGGCCACGATCGTGGGCATCAACTTCGTCGGCACGCGCGAACTCACCGAGGCGCTCGTGCCGAAACTTCGACCCGGTGGGGCCATCGCCAGCACCGCGTCGCTCGCGGCCTCGCGCTACCGCGAGCGCGAGGAGTTCGTCGCCGGGCTGCTGGCGACGCGGAGTCGCACCGAGGCCGCTGCGTGGTGCGAGTCGCACCGTGCCGGGGTGGGCACGGGGTACGCGATCTCGAAGGACGCGCTCGTCTGGTACACCCTGCACCGCTCGGTGGAGCTCGCGCGCGACGGTGTGCGTATGAACGCGATCGCTCCGGGGATGACCGACACCCCCATCCTCGACGCCACCCGTGCAGCACGCGGTGACACCTTCCTCGACGCGATCCCGAACCCGCTCGGCCGAGTCGCGACGGCCGACGAGCAGGCAGCAGTCCTCGTCTTCCTCGCGAGCGCCGACGCGGGCTTCCTCACCGGGCAGATCGTGTGGGTCGACGGCGGCTACTCGGCGGGCGTTCAGACCGGCGCGATCGAGCACGTGACGGGCTCGGTGGGCGAGCCGCCCGCGTGACCGCGCCATTGCGCATCAACTACCTCGCTCGCCGGAACGCGGGGTTCACCGCGGACGAGTGGATACCGGTGTGGCGCTCGCACTGGGCACTTGCCGCCTCACTGCCCGAATCCCGCACTGTTCGGCGCTACATCCAGTGCGAGGTGCTGCTCGACCCGTGTGCACTGCCGCACCACGCCGTCGCGTCGTCGGAGTACTTCTCGCCGGAGGCGCGCGCGGCGAATCGGGGGGCATCCGGATACCACGCCATCATGGGCGCCGACGAGGCCCGCGTCTTCGAGACCGTGATCTCCGAGTGCTCGTTCATCGCGGAGCACCACGTACTCGCGGGCTCCGGAACCGGCCCGTTCAAGGTGGTGCGTTACCTCGGCGCCGTCGACTTCGAGGCGTGGGCCCCGGTGGCGCTATCGCTCACCGACCGCCTGCTCGGCTATGCCCAGAACCGGGCAGTCGACCCCGAACGGCCCGAGGGTTGGGGGCTCGACGTCGCGGGGTCCGAGGAGTTCTGGTTCGACAGTGCCGAGGCGGCAATGGAGTTCTCCCGTTCTCGCCGCCTGCGGGACGCGACAGCGTCCTCCGATCTGCTGGTCGCCCACACCGTGGTCACCAACGAGGTGATCCTCAAAGACGTGCGCTAACGTATTGCATACACAGAACCACGATCTGGCGCAAAAGACCCGCTCCTGGGTACTCTGTGTATACATAACGACGTCGACCAAGAAGGGGATGGGGCGCATGCGCGCAAGCGAGCAAGCCTACCTGACCCTTCGGGACGACATCCTGGACTGGCGGCTCGAGCCCGGAACCGTGCTCGCCGAGGTCGAGCAGTCCGAGCGGCTCGGTATCTCCCGCACTCCGCTGCGCGAGGCTCTCTCGCGGCTTGCCGCTGACGGCCTCGTGACGACCCAGGGCGGTCGCGGCCTCGTCGTGTCCACCGTCTCCGCCGACAACATCGTGCAGCTGTTCGAACTACGCCAGGTGCTCGAGCAGCAGGCGGCGCGGCTCGCCGCGCTGCGG
>CAIXMB010000170.1 GCA_903920435.1 uncultured Actinomycetes bacterium | reverse complement strand
TCCACAACACCGCTTGACTTCACAGGTGGAGGGTGTCAAGTGGAGGTATGCGCATTACCGACACGAGCGACCTCTGGTGGAAGACCGCGGTGATCTACTGCCTCGACGTCGAGACCTTCCTTGACTGGAACGACGACGGCACCGGCGACTTCGAGGGGCTCTCGCACCGCATGGACTACCTGCACGAGCTCGGCATCACCTGCCTGTGGCTCATGCCGTTCTACCCGACCCCCAACAAGGACGACGGATACGACATCTCCGACTTCTTCGGCATCGACGAGCGCCTCGGTGACTTCGGCGATTTCGTCGAGATGATCCGCATGGCGAAGGACCGCGGCATCCGGGTGATCGTCGACCTCGTCGTCAACCACACCTCCGACAAGCACCCGTGGTTCGTGCAGTCGCGCTCGAGCAAGGACAACCCGTACCGCGACTACTACGTCTGGCGCGACCACCCGCCGCGCAAGAAGGAGGAGCCGGTCTTCCCCGACAAGGAGGACAGCGTGTGGATGCTCGACACGAAGACCGACCAGTACTACCTGCACCACTTCTACCGGTTCCAGCCCGACCTGAACGTGACCAACCCGAAGGTGCGCGACGAGATCGCGAAGATCATGGGCTTCTGGCTGCAACTCGGGGTCTCCGGCTTCCGGGTCGACGCCGTGCCCTTCCTCATGGACGAGAGCGGGGTGCAGGCGCCCGAGGCCGAGCTCGCGCATCCGTTGGACTTCCTCAAGTCGCTCAAGGCGTTCCTCGGCAGGCGGTCGGGCGAGGCGATGATCCTCGGCGAGGCCAACCTGCCGCGCACCGACCAGGTCGACTACTTCGGCGGGGAGGACGGCGACGGGCTCAGCATGCAGTTCGACTTCATCACCATGCAGAACCTCTACCTCTCGCTCGCACGCAACGACCCCAAGCCGATCATCACGGCACTCGAGAGCAGGCCGAAGATCGCCGTCGAATCGCAGTGGGCGAACTTCGTGCGCAACCACGACGAGCTCACGCTCGACAAGCTCACCGACGACGAGCGGCAGGAGGTGTTCGACGCGTTCGGACCCGAACCGCGCATGCAGGTGTACGACAGGGGGATCATCCGGCGACTGCCCCCGATGCTCGACGGCGACCCGCGGCGCGTCAGGATGGTCTACAGCCTGATGTTCTCGCTGCCCGGCACCCCCGTGCTGTTCTACGGCGAGGAGCTCGGCATGGGTGAGAACCTCGCCGTCGGTTCGCGGCTCGCGGTGCGCACGCCCATGCAGTGGACCGATGGGCCGCACGGCGGCTTCACGGCCGCCGAGAAGCCCGTGCGCGCCGTCGTCACGGGCGGCTACTCCCCGGAGCACGTGAACGCGTCGGAGCAGCGGCACGACCCCGACTCGCTGCTGGCGTTCAGGCGCACGCTCGTCGCGCGGTACCGCGCGTCGGCCGAGATGGGCTGGGGCGAGCTCGCCGTGCTCGAGCACGACCAGCCGAGCGTGCTCGCCCACTCCCTGCGCGGCGCCGAGGGGCACATGATCGCGCTGCACAACTTCAGCGGGGAGCCCGCGACCGTGACCTTCCCGGTGGCCGATGCCAGCCCCGACTTCCAGGTCGTCGACCTGCTCGTCGACGGGGTCGTGCTGCGCGTCGACGACGCCGGCGCGGTCACGCTCGCGATGGACGGCTACGGCTACCGTTGGTTCCGCGTCATCGGCCCCGATGACAAACGGCTCGGCTGACGTCAACCCCCTGTGCCGCGCGGGCCGGGCGTGGCAGCGTCGAATCATGGACCCACGCACTCGCTACAAGAACGACGGATTCCCGGCTCAGGAGCAGGAGCAGCCCGGCCTCACCGGCGCCACCGACCCGACACCCGATCACGGGGAGTCGACGTACCGGGGCTCCGGCCGCCTGACCGGACGCCGCGCGCTCATCACGGGCGGCGACTCGGGCATCGGGCGCGCCGTCGCGATCGCCTTCGCACGGGAGGGGGCCGATGTCGCCATCGTGCACCTGCCCGAGGAGCAGGACGACGCCGACGCCACCCTCGAGCTCGTGCGGGAGGGGGGCCGCACCGGGGTCTCGATCCCGGGCGACGTGCAGGAGGAGGCGTTCTGCCTCTCGGCGGTGGGCCGCGCCCGCTCCGAGCTCGGCGGTATCGACACCCTCGTGCTCAACGCCGCGTACCAGAAGAACCGCGACGGCATCGAGACCATCGAGACCGCGGAGTTCGACAGGGTGTTCCGCACCAACCTGTACTCGATGATGTGGATCACCGGCGAACTCGTGCCGCACCTCGAGCCGGGGGCCTCGATCATCTCGACGACGTCGATCCAGGCCTTCAACCCCTCCCCCGGCCTCATCGACTACGCCATGACGAAGGCGGCGCAGGTCGCCTTCACGAAGGCGCTCGCCGAGGAGCTCGGGCCCCGGGGCATCCGGGTCAATGCCGTCGCGCCCGGGCCGATCTGGACCCCGCTCATCCCGGCGACGAGCTGGCCGGACAAGCTGCCGACGTTCGGGCAGGACACGCCGCTCGGGCGGGCGGGCCAACCCGCCGAACTCGCCGCCGCCTACGTGCTGCTCGCCTCGGACGAGGCGTCGTACATCTCGGGCGCCGTGCTGCCGGTGACGGGCGGCAAGGGGCTCTAGTCGTTTAGGCTGGGGCCATGAAGTTCCTCGCCGTCGTCGCCGTCCTAGGCCAGCTGGCCCTCGCCGCGATCGCGGCTGCCGTCACCCTCACGGGTCTGACGCTCATCGCGAGCCTGGCGTACCCGCCGCTGCTGTCGTTCCTGCACTGACCTCGGCCGGTTGAGTAAGGCGCTCTGGCGCCTGTATCGAAACCTGCCCTACGGCGTAGCCACCTGGAAGGTGTTGCACGCGTCGGGGCCGCCCTGGTAGCCGATCGTGAACCACTTCTGGCGCGACTCGCTCGACCCGTGCGTCCAGGTCTCGGGCGTCACCTGGCCCTGCGTCGACGACTGGATGCGGTCGTCACCGACGGCGGATGCCGCGCTCAGCGCGTTCTGGATCTGCGCATCGGTGAGCGGCTCGAGGAACGCGACGCCGTTCTCGTCCTTGATGGTCGGCGCCGCACCCACCCACGCACCGGCGAAGCAGTCGGCCTGAAGCTCCAGGCGCACGGAGTCGGACGACGGGCCGGTCGCCTGAAGGTCGAGGCCGTTCATGATGCCCGTGATGTTCTGGATGTGGTGGCCCCACTCGTGCGCCACGACGTACATCTCGGCGAGCGGACCGTCGGTGGCGCCGAAGCGCGAGGTCAGCTCATCGTAGAACGCGGTGTCGATGTAGATGGTCTCGTCGGGCGGGCAGTAGAACGGGCCGACGTCGCTCGTGGCGCCGCCGCATCCGGTGTCCGTCGCGTCGGTGAAGAGCACGATGTTGGTCGAGCGGTAGGTGGCGCCGAGCTGGGGCAGCTCGGTCGACCAGTACGTGTCCAGGGAGTCGGAGGCACCGCCGAGCAGGCAGTCGATGCTCGCGTTCGCCTCGGCCCCCGTTTCGCACTGGGCGATGGGCTCGGCGGGCTGGTCGCCGCCGGTGGTGCCGCCCGCGAGGCCGGTGAGGTCGACGCCGAGCAACTGCGACACGATGAAGAGGCCGATCACGAGAAGGCCACCGCCACCGCCGACGGCGATGCCGGTGTTGCGGCCCCGGCGACTGACCCGGCTCGAGTCGATCTTCGCGTTGTCGTTGAACGTCATGGTGACAACGTTACTTCCAGCGCTGCTCCGCGGAGCGACGGATGATCTCCAGTAGACCGGCACGCATGCGCTCGTTATCCTCCAGCGCCGGGAACACCTCCGACTCGAGCGAGCGCGTGGACGCCCACGCGGCATCGCCGGCCGCCGTGCGGGTGACGATCTGGCGCCGGCGGTCGACCGGGTCGGCGCGGCGCTCGATGAACCCCGAGCGCTCGAGCCGCTCCACGGTGCGCGACATCGTCTGGTTCTCGACCTTGGCAAGCCGCGCGAGGTCGGACTGCGTCAGCGGGCCCGCATCGAGGAAGTGGAGGGCGATCATGCCCGCGTGGGTGAGCCCACGCGCCTCGAGAGCCTCGACCCAGGCGTGCTCGACGAGGCGGGCCGCCGTGGAGAGCAGGCGACCCGTCGGCCAGTGCTCCATGGGGTCTGTCACACGTCAACTCTACGTGCTAGCGTGAATTAGTAAGCTGGCTTATCAATGCGGAGGCGGTCATGCGCGAGGCACGGGACATCACACGGCAGATCACGGTGGCGGCGAGCGCCGTCATCGCGATCATCGGCTCGTTCGTCGGGTCGGGTGCAGCGGGCGGCACTCCCATCCAGGAGGCATCGGGCGGCGCGCTGAGCGCCACCGCCACCCCGATTGCACCGGATGTCCCGGCCTTCTCTATCTGGAGCATCATCTACCTCGGCCTCATCGTCTACGCCGTCTGGCAGTTCCTGCCGCGGCAGTCGTCGGCCGAGCGGCACCGGAAGCTCGGCTACTGGGTGGCCGCGTCCCTCCTGCTCAACGCGGCGTGGATCTTGAGCGTGCAGTTCGACCAGCTCTGGCTGAGCCTGCCCGTGATCGTCGCACTGCTCGCCGTGCTCGTGCGCGCGTTCCTGCTGTGCCGGGCGTTCCCGCCGACGGGCACCCTCGACGCCGTGATCACCGATGGCACCCTCGGCCTCTACCTCGGCTGGGTGAGCATCGCTACCGCCGCCAACGCGACCGCGGTGCTCGTGGCATCCGGTTTCACCGGCTTCGGGCTGAGTGCCGATGTCTGGGCGGTGATCGTGCTGGCCGTCGCAGCCCTCGTGGGCGTGCTGCTCGCGGTGCGGGGCAAGGGCCGCATCGCGCCGGCCCTCTCGCTGAGCTGGGGCCTCGCCTGGGTGGCGGTCGGCCGGGTCACCGGCGAGCTCATCTCGGTGCCCGCCGGAGTCACGGCGATCGCCGCGGTCGTCGTCGTGCTCGCGGCCACCGCGATCGCCCGCGTGCGGGCGGTTTCAGCATGAGCGAGTCACGCCGCCGCTGGGTCGGCCTGGTCTTCATCAGCGTCGCCGTCGCGCTCATCATCGTCGACTCGACGATCGTCAACGTCGCGATCCCGTCGATTGTCGCCGACCTCGACATCACCTCGACCGAGGTGCAGTGGGTGCAGGAGAGCTACACGCTCGTCTTCGCCTCGCTACTGCTCGTCTTCGGCACGCTGGCCGACCGCTACGGCCGCCGACTGATCGTGCTCATCGGCGTGGCGCTCTTCGCGCTCTCGTCGATCGCGGCGGCGCTCGCCACCTCGGGTGAGCTGCTCATCGGCTCCCGCCTCGTGCAGGGCGTCGGCGGGGCGATGATCCTCACGGCGTCGCTGTCGATCATCAACGCGACGTTCCGCGGCCGCGAGCGCGCCATCGCCTTCGCGATCTGGGGCTCGACGATCGGCGGCATGGCCGCGGTCGGCCCGCTGCTGGGCGGCTGGCTCACCACCTACTTCTCGTGGCGCTGGGCGTTCGGCATCAACGTGCCGCTCGGCGTGATCATCATCATCGGGCTGCTCGTCGCCGTGTCCGAGTCCCGCGAGCAGGGCGCTCCCCGCCGGGTCGACGTCGTCGGCGCGGTGCTGTCGGTGCTGCTGTTCGGCACGCTGGTGTTCGGCCTCATCGAGGGTCGCACCTACGGCTGGTGGCTCAGCGACACCCCACCCGACTTCTGGACCCTCGACATCTCCCCGGTGCCGTTCGTGTTCGCCGTCACCCTGATCGCCCTCGCCGCGTTCATCGCGTGGGGGGTTCGCCGTGAGAGGCAGGGCAAGTCCACGATGCTCGCGTTCGGGCTGCTGCGCATCCCGTCGTTCCGCAACGGCAACATCGCGGCGCTCATCGTCTCGCTCGGCGAGTTCGGGCTCATCCTGTCGCTGCCGCTCTGGCTGCAGAACGTCCTCGGCTACGACGCGCTGCAGGCCGGCTTCATCATCCTCGCCCTGGCGATCGGGTCGTTCGTGGCCAGTGGCTTCGCCGGCGCCTTCGGCAACCGCGTCTCGCCCGTCACCATCGTGCGGGCGGGCATCGTCGCCGAGGTCCTGGGCATCGTGATCGTCGCCGTCAACATCACCCCCGCCGCGCAGTGGTGGCAGATCGTCCCCGGCATCTTCGTCTACGGCTTCGGCGTGGGTCTCGCGACGGCGCAGCTGACGAGCGTCGTGCTCAAGGACGTACCGCTCGACCAGAGCGGCCAGGGCTCCGGCACGCAGAGCACGGCCCGCCAGATCGGCTCGGCGCTCGGCATCGCGATCCTCGGGACCGTGCTGTTCACGAGCCTCGGCGCGGGGCTCCAGGCCAAGCTCGACGAGCGGTCCGAGCTGCCGCCGGGCGTCGCCACGCAGATCGTCGATGCGGTCGTCGACTCCGCCGGTGGCGCGATCCCCGGCCTCGACAAGCAGTCGCCGGATGTCGCGGCCGACGCCCGCCAGGCGTTCAGTGACGCGACCCGCCTCGGCGCCTTCACCGCTGCCGGCTTCCTCGCGCTCGGGTTCCTCGCGACCCTTCGCCTGACGGGCACCGGACGCCCCGAGGAGCACGAGAGCGCCTAAGGAGCGGAAGGACTAGTGGCGCCCGTCGCGGCGGAAGGCGCGGCGTAGTCGTTCGCGGATCCGGCGTCGGGCGCGGCCAGCGGCCGTCGCGGCGGGCGGCTCGTTGTACTCGTCGGCGAACTCCTGCCCGCTCATGCGCTGGATCGCCTCCATGATGTCGTCGGTGACGTTGCGACGGTCGCGGCCCGAGGCCGCCGACCCGACGGCGGGCACGGATGCCCCGAACTGAACGGTCACGCGCGCGAGGCGGATGCGCTTCGCACCGGGTGGCTGGATGTTCTCGGTGCCGGTGAGGGCCACCGGGATCACCGTGGCACCGGACGTCAGGGCGAGCCAGGCGACTCCCGTGCGGCCGCGGTACAGCCGACCGTCGCGGGATCGCGTGCCCTCCGGGTAGATGGCGAAGGCGTCGCCGCGCTCGAGCACGGCGAGACCGCTGTTGAGGGCATCCTGCGCAGCCTGCCCGGCCGACCGCTCGACGGCTATCGCCCCGATGCCCGTGAAGAACAGGCGTGAGACGAGACCCTTGACGCCCTTGCCGGTGAAGTACTCCGACTTCGCGAGGAACGACACCGACCGCGGGGCGACGAGCGTGATCACTACGGAGTCGATGAACGACAGGTGGTTGCTCGCGATGAGCACCGCCCCGGTGCGCGGCACGTTCTGCTTGCCCACGATCGTGGGGCGGAACACCAGCCTCGCGAGCGGGGCCAGGAACGCCCGGGCGAGGAACTTGATCACTCGGTCAAGGCTACTTGATGGCCTTCTGGGCCTTCTGCACCTTCTCGTCGAGCGGAGCGGTGCCCGACTCGCGCTGGCCGCGGTAGTAGAGCATGGCCTCGTCTTGGCGCTCCTTCTCGCTGCCGAGCGCGATCGGGGCACCGATGTGCTCAGGCGTGAACTCGAACGCGGCGACGAGCGGCAGGGCGTGCTCGCGCAGGCGCGGCAGCAGCCGGTCGTCGATGTAGGCGGTGATCGCCTGCGCGCGCTGCGCCGAGATGCGGCCGTGGATGAGGTACCACGCGGCGTTCTTCTCGATGAGCCCCAGCCCGAAGAGGTCGCGCAGCCAGGTGAGCACCTGGCGCGTGCCCTCGTCCTCCACCGCCTCGACGCCGTTCGTGAAGGCCTCCCACTGCAGCAGCTCGCCGTGTGCGCGGGCCGCCTCGATGAGGGCGTTCTGGTTGCTGTTGAACAGCTGCGCCGCCTCCATCTTGGGGAGCTTGTTCGCGTTGCGCAGGCGCCCGGCGATCTCGGCGACCATCGTCTGCACGCGATCGGTGAGCAGCTGGCGCTGTGAGTCGGTGTCGCGGACGTACCCGACCGAGCGCGCGGTCGAGCCGAAGTCGACGACGCTCTGCGCGAGCCGGCGAAGCCCGGTGCGGTTGATCGCTGCCTCGTTGACCTGGCCGGCGACGTAGCCCGCCATCGCACCTGCGTCGGCGTGCGCGAACTTGCGGCTGTAGTCGGTGAGCAGTCGCTTGGCCACGAGCTGCAGCAGCACGTTGTTGTCACCCTCGAAGGTCGCGTAGATGTCGAGGTCGGCACGCAGCGAGGTCAGCCGGTTCTCGACGAGGAAGCCGGAGCCGCCGCAGGCCTCGCGCGCCTCCTGCAGGATGTCGAGGGCTGCCCACGTGCTGAGCGGCTTGAGCGCCGCGGCGAGCGTCTCGAGGTCCTGGCGGTCAGCGTCGGTGTCGTGCGCGCCGCTGAACACGTCGTCGAACTTGGTGAGAAACACCTCGTGCGCGAACGACATCGCATAGGTCGTCGCGAGACGCGGCAGCAGTCGGCGCTGGTGGCGCTGGTAGTCGAGGATGACCTCCTCCTCCGTGTCGCTCGCGGCGGTGAACTGCCGGCGCTGCGATCCGTAGGAGAGGGCGATCGTGAGTGCGAGCTTGCTCGCGACGACGGCGGCGCCGTCGAGCGAGACACGGCCCTGCACGAGGGTGCCGAGCATAGTGAAGAAGCGGCGGCCGGGACTCTCGATGGGCGAGCTGTAGGTGCCGTCCTCGGCCACGTCGCCGTACCGGTTGAGCAGGTCGAGCCGCGGGATGCGCACGTCGGTGAAGTGCAGCCGTCCGTTATCGATGCCGTTGAGGCCGCCCTTCAGGCCGTCGTCCTCGCCGCCGATGCCCGGCAGGAAGCCGTTGTCGTCACGGATCGGCACGTAGAACGCATGCACGCCGTGATTGACACCCTGCGTGATGAGCTGCGCGAAGACCACAGCCGCCCGGCCGTGCAGCGCCGCGTTGCCGAGGTAGTCCTTCCACGCCGCGCGGAACGGGGTGTTGAGCACGAACTCGTGCGAGTGCACGTCGTAGGTGGCCGTGGTGCCGATGGCCGAGACGTCCGACCCGTGGCCCGTCTCGGTCATCGCGAACGCGCCGGGGATCTCGAGGCTCATGATGCCGGGGAGGTACTTCGTGTGGTGCCGCTCGGTGCCGAGGTGCATCACGGCAGCGCCGAACAGCCCCCACTGCACACCCGACTTGATCTGCAGCGACGGGTCGGCGAGCACGAGCTCCTCGAAGCCCGCGATGTTGCCGCCGGCGTTCTCCTCGCCACCGACGGACTTGGGGAACGCGCGGTGCACAGCGCCCTCGGCGACGAGGATGTGCAGCTGCTCCAGCACGCGCGCGCGGTGCTCGGCCATGCTCAGCCCCTCGATCCGCTTGACCTCGGGCCTCGCGGCGAGGGCGCGCGCGGTGCGGCGGATGTCCTTCCACTGCCCCATGAGCTGCTCACCGAGCGCTGCCACGTCGACGACGGGCGCTGCGGGCTGGGTGGCGGGTGTCTTGGCTGAGCGTTCGACGGTCTGGGTCATGTTGTCACCGTACGTCTGACACAAAAAACCGGCCAGTTCTCAGTGGAGGTTCCACGAAAAGGCCGGTTTGGCGGGTCCCGCGCGTTGGCGGGACCCGACAAGTCAGCCGAGGAGCGCCTTCATCTGGTTCGCGATGAGGAGGGTTGCGCGGCGCGGCGAGAGGCGTGCCATCCGGTCCATGAAGCGCGCATCGCCGCCGATGGTGGCACGGAACACGCCCTTCTCCATCGCCTCGATGATCTGCCGACCGGCGTCCTGGGGCGAGGTGGTCTTGGGCACCTTGCCGCCGCCGGCCGCCGCTGCCGCCTCGAGCTTCGAGGCGTCGACGCCCGAGTTCGCGGTGATGTTCGTGCCGACACCACCGGGGAAGATGACCGTGACCTTCAGCGGGGTGCCCTGCGTCTCGGCGAAGAGCGCTTCGGTGAAGAGCTTCACCGCCGCCTTGCTCGCCCCGTACGCGGCCTGGCCGGGAACGGGCAGGAAGCCGCCCATGCTCGAGACGTTGAGCAACCCCGACTCCGGGCGGGCGAGGAGGTGCGGCAGGAACGCCTTCGTCATGTTCACGACGCCCCAGAAGTTGACGTTGAGCACGCGCTCGATGACGTCGAAGTCGAGCTCGTTGATCTTCACGAACGGCTGGATGATGCCCGCGACGTTGAAGAGGCCGTCGACCTGGCCGTGGGCCTTGATCACGGCGTCAGGCAGGGCCAGCACGGCCTTGCGGTCGGAGACGTTGAGCGCGTGGGTGGTGAGGCGGCCCTCGGCGGCGCCCGCGAGGGTGACCGTCTCGGCGAGACCGGCCCCGTTGAGGTCTACGGCCGCGACGCGAGCACCGCGCGTGATGAGCTGGAGGACTACCTCGCGACCCATTCCGTTGCCACCTCCGGTGACGACGAAGACCTTGTCGGCGAGCTGCATGGGTGTGCCTTTCTGTCGGGTAGCGGACAACACTGTCCGGTTCGCCTCCAGTATGGCACCGAGCGCGCGCGAACCGCGCGCCGGTTTCGGGCTCGCGCGCCCACGCGCGTGGGCGCGCCGTGCAAAGAACGGCGCGTCAGCGACCTAGAGCCGGATGCCCATCAGCTCCCAGCCCCGTCGCACGAGGGCCGACCGGTCCGCGGCGGGCGCGACAGAAG
>CAIXMB010000169.1 GCA_903920435.1 uncultured Actinomycetes bacterium | reverse complement strand
GGCGGCCAGACCGCCCTCGGACTCGCGCAGGGACTCAAGGATGCCGGCGTGCCGATCCTGGGCACGACGCCCGAGGCCATCGACCTCGCCGAGGAGCGAGGGCTGTTCTCGAAGATCCTCGACGGCGCGGGGCTGATCAGCCCCAAGAACGGCACGGCGGCCGACCGCGACAGCGCCATCACGATCGCGGAGGACATCGGCTACCCGGTGCTGGTGCGACCGAGCCACGTGCTCGGCGGCCGTGGCATGGAGATCGTCTACGACACCGAGTCGATGGCCGACTACTTCGAGCGCGTGAAGGATCAGGCGATCATCGCGCCCGGCTCGCCGCTGCTCGTCGACAGGTTCCTGGACGACGCGATCGAGATCGACATCGACGCCCTCTACGACGGTACCGAGCTCTACATCGGCGGAATCATGGAGCACATCGAGGAGGCCGGAATCCACTCCGGCGACTCCGCGTGCACGCTGCCGCCCGTGACTCTGGGCCGCGACGTGATCAACCGGGTGCGCGAAGCGACCCTCGGCATTGCTGCGGGAATCGGTGTGCGCGGCCTGATCAACGTGCAGTTCGCGATCGGCCAGGGGATCCTCTACGTGCTCGAGGCGAACCCGCGCGCGTCGCGCACTGTTCCGTTCGTGTCGAAGGCGCTCGGCATCCCGCTCGCCAAGGCGGCGTCGTTGATCATGGTCGGTCGCGACATCCGTTCGCTCGTCGCCGACGGACTGCTCCCGGAGCAGGACGGCTCGATCGTGCCCATGGACGCGCCCGTCTCGGTGAAGGAGGCGGTGCTGCCGTTCAAGCGGTTCCGCACCGTCGAGGGCTACGTGGTCGACTCCGTGCTCGGCCCGGAGATGCGCTCGACCGGCGAGGTCATGGGCATCGACTCGAACTTCCCGAAGGCGTTCGCGAAGAGCCAGGAGGCCGCCTACGGCGGGCTGCCCTCGAGCGGTGCCGTCTTCGTGTCGGTCGCCGACCGCGACAAGCGCGCGATCGTGCTGCCCGTGCTTCGCCTGAGCCAGCTCGGATTCACGATCCTCGCCACCGAGGGCACCGCCGAGGTGCTCGCGCGCAACGGCATCGAGGCCCGCGTCGTGCGTAAGTACGGCATGGGTCAGGAGGGGTCGGCGGCAGAGCCCTCGATCGTCGAGCTCATCAACGACGGCCTCGTCGATGTCGTCATCAACACGCCGAGCGGTCGCAGCGCCCGCGCCGACGGCTACGAGATCCGCACCGCGACGGTGGCCGCCGACAAGCCGCTCTTCACGACGATCGCGCAGCTCGGAGCGGCGGTCGCATCGTTCGAGGCGATCCGCGACGGGTTCGACGTGCGCTCCCTGCAGGACTACGCGCTCGACAGGGCCGAACGCCTCGCGCGCTCGAGGGAGACCGCGCGTGCCTAGCTTCGGCGAGCGGCTCGCTACCGCATTCAACGGACGGGGGCACGTGTGCCTCGGGATCGACGCGCATCCGTTCCTGCTCGAGCAGTGGGCGCTCACCGACACGGCGGAGGGCCTGCGCACGTTCGGCCTGCGCGCCGTGGAGGCCGCGAGCGGCGTGGTGGGCATCGTGAAACCGCAGATCGCCTTCTTCGAGCGCCACGGCTCGGCGGGCTACGCGGCCCTCGAGGACGTGCTCGGCGCTGCCCGGGCCGCGGGGCTCCTCGTGATCGCCGACGTCAAGCGCGGCGACATCGGCTCGACCATCGACGCGTACGGCGAGGCGTGGCTCACCCCGGGCTCGCCGCTCGAGGTCGATGCCATGACACTCGTCGCCTACCAGGGCGTCGGCTCACTCGCCGGCCCACTCGATCGTGCGCGGGCGAACGGCAAGGGCGCGTTCGTGCTCGCGGCGACCTCGAACAGCGAGGCCTTCCCCGTGCAATCCGCGGTGCTCCAGACCGGGGCGCAGCACCGCTCGACGGTCGCCGCCGGTATCGTCGAAGAGGTGCACGCCATCAACGCCGGGGATCCGCTGGGGTCGGTCGGCGTCGTAATCGGCGCGACGGTCTCCTTCGACGACTACGGCATCGACCAGGGCCTCCTCGCCTCCACGCCGATCCTCGCTCCGGGGTTCGGTGAGCAGGGCGCAGTGCTGGCCAGCCTCCCGCAGCTCTACGGAACGGCGGCGGACAACGTCATCGCGAACCTCGGCCGCTCGGTACTGAAGGCCGGCCCCGACGGCCTGCGCGGCGCCCTCCAGCACGAGGTCGACGAACTCGCACGGGCACTCGCGGCATGACGCCCCGCCCCGCCCCGCCCGCTGACGTCGACCGCGCGGCCGCCGGTCG
Organism: uncultured Actinomycetes bacterium; assembly: GCA_903920435.1. Lineage (GTDB taxonomy): Bacteria > Actinomycetota > Actinomycetes > Actinomycetales > Microbacteriaceae > Rhodoglobus. The sequence goes on along the minus strand of CAIXMB010000169.1, from coordinate 3,250 downwards.
CGCTGCCATCGCCGCGCGCCGGGCTCGCGCCGCGATCAAGCACGACATCGCGACACGCCGGCGCACCGCGCTCGACGCGGCACAGGCGGGCTGGAACGACCTCACGAGTGCCGAAGCGGGCCTGCGAGTCACCGAGCTGCTCGGCAGCGTGCCCTCCCTCGGACCCACGCGCACGGCGCGCGTCATGGCCGAGCTGGGCATCTCCGACAAGAAGCGCGTCGGTGGGCTGGGCATCCGTCAGCGCAGCAGGCTGCGGGACTGGCTCACGAGCCGGCAGGGCGCCGAGCCGAGCCGGCTGCTCGTGCTCGCGGGGCCGACCGCGGTCGGCAAGGGCACCGTGTCGGCCTACATCCGCGACAACTACCCCGACGTGATGCTGAGCGTCTCCGCGACGACGCGCAAGCCCCGCCCGGGCGAGGTCGACGGCGTGCACTACTACTTCGTCAGTGACGAGGAGTTCGACCGCATGATCGCAGCGGGGGAGCTGCTGGAGTGGGCTGTCGTGCACAACTCCTACCGCTACGGCACGCCGCGCCCGCCGATCGACGAGGCGCTCGCGGCCGGCCGGCGCGTGATGCTCGAGATCGACCTGCAGGGTGCCCGGCAGGTGCGCACGGTCATGCCCGAGGCGTTCCTGGTCTTCTTGCTGCCCCCATCGTGGGAGGAACTGGTGCGTCGGCTCATCGGCCGCGGCACCGAGCAGCCCGAGGAGCAGCAGCGCCGATTGGAGACCGCGAAGGTCGAATTGGCCGCTCAGGACGAGTTCGACGCGAAGGTCGTGAACCGAGAAGTCGGCCAAGCGGCCCGCGAGGTCGTAGAATTGATGGATGCGCCCGCTGGCGCGACTACTTACGGCAAGGAGCCCCACCATGGTTGACCGTCACTCCGGCATCATCGACCCGCCCATCGACGAGCTGCTCTCGAAGGTCGACTCGAAGTACCAGCTCGTGATCTTCGCTTCGAAGCGCGCGCGCCAGATCAACGACTACTACGCCGACCTGCACGAGGGCAGCCTGTTCGACAACGTCGGCCCGCTGGTCGACTCGACCATCGACGACAAGCCCCTGTCGGTCGCCCTGCACGAGATCAACGACGACAAGCTCGAGCTCAAGCGCCTCTCCGAGGACTAAGTCCGCGCCCGGTCATCGAGCAGCCGAGATGAACATCGTCGTCGGTATCACCGGCGGCATCGCGGCCTACAAGGCCGTCAACGTCGTCCGCGCTCTGGTGCTGGCGGGCCACGACGTTCATGTGGTGGCGACCGAGAACGCCCTGAGATTCGTCGGTCGACCGACGCTTGAGGCGCTCAGCCGCAACCTCGTGCACTCCGACCTCTACGAGGGAGTCGCCGAGGTGCGGCACGTCGCGATCGGCCAGGCCGCAGATCTCATCGTCGTCGCGCCCGCGACGGCCAACACCATCGCCAAACTCGCGGGCGGCTTTGCCGACGATCTGCTCGGCAACACCATCCTCGCCAGCACGGCGCCGCTCGTCATCGCCCCGGCGATGCACACGGAGATGTGGCAGAACCCCGCGACCGCACACAACATCGAGGTCCTGCGCTCGCGCGGCGTCACCGTGGTCGGCCCCGCGGTCGGCCAGTTGACGGGCAAGGACGCCGGCCCGGGCCGCATGTCGGAGCCCGATGACATCGTGGCCGCGGCGCTTGCCGTGGTGGGTCCGCGCGACCTCGTGGGCAAGCGCATCCTCGTGACCGCGGGCGGCACGCGCGAGCCGCTCGACCCCGTGCGGTTCATCGGCAATCGGTCTAGCGGCAGGCAGGGCATCGCCCTCGCCCTGGCCGCGGCGGCCCGCGGAGCAGACGTCACGCTCATCGCCGCCAACCTCGAAGTGGCGGCACCCGCATCCGTCGCCGTCGTTCGCGTCGGTTCGACCCTCGAACTCGCCGACGCGACAACGGATGCCGCGGCCTCCGCCGACGTCGTCATCATGGCCGCGGCGGTCGCCGACTACCGCCCCGAGGTGGTCGCCGAGCGCAAGATCAAGAAGGAGCAGCAGGGCGACGTGCTCGACCTGCGGCTCGTCAAGAACCCCGACATCCTCAAGGGACTCTCCGAGATCCGCCGGCCCGGTCAGGTCATCATCGGGTTCGCCGCCGAGACCGAGCCGGATGCCGCAGCCCTCCTCGAGCTCGGCCGCGCCAAGATCGCCCGCAAGGGCTGCGACTACCTCGTCATCAACAGGGTGGGTTGGAGCGAGGGGTTCGCAACGGAGAGCAACACGGTGACGGTCATCGACAGGTCGGGCGTTACAGTAGTCGAGGCCTCCGGCACCAAGACGTCGGTGTCCGACAGTATCCTCGACCTTCTCGCGTAGCGCCGTCCGCGCACAATCTGGAGTGACACGAATGAGTTCAGCCCTGCGCCTCTTCACGTCGGAGTCAGTGACCGAGGGCCACCCCGACAAGATCTGCGACCAGATCAGCGACGGAATCCTCGACGCCCTCCTCCGGGTGGATCCGCGCAGCCGTGTCGCGGTCGAGACGCTCGTGACCACGGGTCTCGTGCACGTCGCAGGTGAGGTCACGACGGCGGGCTACGTCGACATCCCTACGATCGTGCGCGAGCTCATCACCGGCATCGGGTACAACTCGTCGGCAGTCGGCTTCGACGGGGCATCGTGCGGCGTCGAGGTCTCGATCGGGGCGCAGTCGCCCGACATCGCGCAGGGTGTCGACACCGCCCTCGAGGCGCGCGAGGGCGCGACGGAAGACCTCGACCTGCAGGGCGCGGGCGACCAGGGGATCATGTTCGGCTTCGCGACCGTCGAGACCCCGCAGCTCATGCCGCTGCCGATCTGGCTCGCGCACCGCCTCGCCGAGAAGCTCGCCGAGGTGCGCAAGTCGGGCCAGCTCGACTACCTGCGCCCCGACGGCAAGACCCAGGTCACCATCGGCTATGAGGGCTATGTCCCGCGCACCGTCGACACCGTCGTGCTCTCCACGCAGCACTCGCCGGCCGTCGACAATGCCCGGCTCTTCGCCGAGGTCGAGGAGTTCGTGATCCGTCCCGTGCTCGCGACCGCCGGTCTCGACAGCGCCGACGCGACGATCCTCATCAACCCGACGGGCCGCTTCGAGATCGGCGGCCCCCAGGGCGACGCGGGCCTCACCGGCCGCAAGATCATCGTCGACACCTACGGCGGGGCATCCCGTCACGGCGGTGGAGCATTCAGCGGCAAGGACCCGTCGAAGGTGGACCGCTCTGCCGCGTATGCGATGCGCTGGGTG
>CAIXMB010000168.1 GCA_903920435.1 uncultured Actinomycetes bacterium | reverse complement strand
GCGGGCGCGATCTGGCTCATGGACCCGGAGACCGCGGCCACATTCACCACCCTGTACGACCGGGCCACGTCACCGCGACGAGGAGGCCCGCGATTCGTGAGTGATGAATCCCGCGCTCACGCGGAGTCGATTCTGGCCGATGAGCGCACCACGGTTCAGCTTGCCTCCGATGTCTTCCTGCACCTGCTCTGCCAAGGCGCTGACGCAGACTCGAGCCAGCTCCTGGGATCCGGCGGGGCATCCATCAGCGTTCATGTGACCGCGGAGGCGCTCTCCTCCCGGGAGGGGCACGGCTACATCGAAGGGCAGCCCGACCCGGTGTCCATGGGCACCATCGAGCGGTTCGAGTGCTCCGGGGCGACGACGAACATCACGTTCGGCGGCAGCGGCCAAGCGCTCGACGTGGGGCGGGAGCAACGACTGTTCACCCGTCGCCAACGACGAGCCCTCGCTGCCCGAGACGGCGGCTGCATGGCTCCCGGCTGCGACCGACCGCCTTCGTGGACCGAGGCTCACCACATCGAGCAGTGGGCGCACGGCGGCAAGACCGACATCGCCGACGGCATCCTGCTGTGTCGGCATCATCATCTGCTGTTCCACAACAACGGGTGGTCCATCCACCGCTCCTGCAGTACGTACTGGTTGACCCCGCCGATCGATGTCGATGCGGCGCGCACGCCCCTGCGGCTCAGCTCCAAGAGCACTCTGCGCCGAGCGGACACCGCTGCGTAGGCGGGCCGCTCGCGACGCTCGAGCTAGTCCAGCAGCTGGCGCAGTTCCGGCCAGCTTGCAGCGAAGCCCGGATGCAACGGCAGCCCGTCCACGTCGGCGACCGGCACCCAGGCCAGCGCCTCGCTCTCGGCATCGCCGATCACGGGAGTGAACTCCTCCAGCGCCTCCGCGACGACCGTCGTATACGTCCAGACTTCCCGGTCGTACACGCTCGTCGAGACGACGCGCAGCAAGTCGGCGGGTACACCCGCCTCTTCGTTGGCCTCGCGGAACGCGGCATCCACGGCGCTCTCGTTCTCCTTGCGGGCACCACCGGGCAGACCCCAGGTGCCGCCGAAGTGACTCCACTCCACGCGGTGCTGCAGCAGTACCCCGGCAGTGCGGTGCCAGACGAGCAGGCCCGCGGCGCCGTAGGTGCCCCAGAACCGCTCGCCGTTCACGCCGAACACCCACGCGTCGCCCTTGTCATGCGGGCGGCGCGGCAGGTCGTTCGGCGGGGTCATCGGAGTGTGCCCGGAACTCAGCGCTTGCGCTTCTCGCGCACGCGCATGTTCACGTTGATGGGGCTTCCCTCGAATCCGAAGATCTCGCGCAGGCGCCGGGTGATGAACCGGCGGTACTGCGGGTCGAGGAATCCGGTGGTGAAGAGCACGAATGTCGGCGGGCGCGAGGCCGCCTGCGTGCCGAACAGGATGCGCGGCTGCTTGCCCCCGCGCACCGGGTGGGGGTGCTCAGCGGTGAGCTCGGCGAGCAGGGCGTTGAACTTGCCGGTCGGAATGCGCGTGTCCCACGACTCGAGCGCGAGCTCCAGTGCCGGCACGAGCTTCTCGAGGTGGCGGCCGGTCTTGGCGGAGATGTTCACGCGCGGGGCCCACGCGACATGGCTGAGGTCCTGCTCGATCTCGCGCTCGAGGTAAGTGCGGCGCTCATCGTCGAGGAGGTCCCACTTGTTGTATGCGAGCACGAGCGCGCGGCCCGACTCGAGCACGAGGTCGACGATCTTCAGGTCCTGCACGCTGATCGGCTCGCTCACGTCGATCACGACAACAGCGACCTCGGCCTTCTCGAGGGCCGCCGACGTGCGCAGCGTCGCGTAGAAGTCGGCACCCTGGGCGAGATTGACCCGACGACGGATGCCCGCGGTGTCGACGAAGCGCCAGAACTTGCCGCCCAGCTCGATCTGCTCGTCGACCGGGTCGCGCGTGGTCCCCGCCAGCTCGTTGACGACGACGCGCTCCTCCCCCGCGGTCTTGTTGAGCAGGCTCGACTTGCCCACGTTCGGACGGCCGAGGATCGCCACGCGGCGAGGCCCTCCGACCTCCTCCTTGGCGACCGCCGAAATCTCGGGCAGAACCGTGAGCACGTGGTCGAGCAGGTCGGCGACGCCCCGGCCGTGCACTGCCGAGACCGGCCACGGCTGGCCGAGGCCGAGCGACCACAGCGAGGCGGCCTCCGGCTCCTGGCGCACGTCGTCGACCTTGTTGGCGACGAGCATGACGGGCTTCTTGGTCGCTCGGAGCATCCGGACGACATGCTCGTCGGTAGCCGTGGCGCCCACGGTCGCGTCGACGACGAAGAGCACGGCGTCAGCAAGGTCGATGGCGACCTCGGCCTGCGCGGCGACCGACGCGTTGATGCCCTTGGCGTCGGGTTCCCACCCGCCGGTGTCGACGATCGTGAACTTGCGGTTGCTCCACTCGGCCTTGTAGTTCACGCGGTCGCGAGTCACACCCGGGGTATCCTGCACGACGGCCTCGCGGCGGCCGAGGATGCGGTTGACGAGCGCGGACTTGCCCACGTTGGGCCGCCCCACGATCGCGAGCACCGGCAGCGCGGGCAGGAAGACGATCGCATCCGGATCCTCGGTCGCCGCCTCGAGGATCTCGAAGTCGTCGTCCTCGAGGTCGTACTCCTCGAGGCCCTGTCGCAGGGCGGACGCGCGCTGCGCGGCATCGTCGTCGTTGATGCTGCGGACCCGCTCGGCCAGCGCCGTATCGAGTTCGGGGAAGTCGTCGTCGTCAGCCATGGGGGAAGTCTTTCTACTCGACCACCGATGTCACGAGACTCACGACAGCCTCTACGGTCTGGTCGAAGTCGAGATCGGTGGAGTCGATGGTGGTCACACCATCTGCGGCGTTCATGAAGTCCACGACACGCGAATCCTGTGCGTCCCGATCGGTGAGAGCCTTCGCGGTGACCGAGGCATCGATCCCTGCGAGTTCCGCGGAACGCCTGCCCATTCTAGCTTCCTCGGATGCGGTGAGCAGAATCCGCACCGGAGCATCGGGTGCCACGACTGTCGTGATGTCCCGGCCTTCGACGATGATGCCCGCCTTGTCGCTGGCCCGGATGATGCTGCGGAACAGCTCGACCATGTACTGACGCACCTCGGGAACGCGTGCCACCGAGCTCACTATCGCCGTCACACGCGGCTCGCGGATGTCGTGCGTGATGACGTCGGCGCCGACCCGCACGAAGTAGTTGTCGGGGTCGGTGCCGATCGAGTACTCGAAGCGGTCCAGCTCGTCGACGATGTCGCCCGGGTCGAGGGTGTCCACCCCGACCTCGAGCACGTGCCACGCGAGCGCGCGGTACGCCGCCCCCGTGTCGAGGTACGCGTAGCCGAGCATCCGGGCGGCGGCTTTGGAGACGCTCGACTTGCCGCTGCCCGCGGGCCCGTCTACGGCTACGACCACGGTCATGCGAAGGCCCCCACGATCTTCCAGCCCCGCCCCTCGAGCTCGCGGGCGAGGCGTTCCTCCACCTCGGGCAGCACCGAGATCTCGGCGAGCCCGATCTGGGCACCCGGCGAGTGCTCGAGCCGGAGGTCCTCCATGTTGACTCCCGCCTCGCCGATCTCGGTGAGCAGGCGGGCGAGTTCGCCCGGGGTGTCGTCGACCTTCACCACGATCTGGCTGAAGTGGCTGGCCTGGCCGTGCTTGCCGGGGATGCGCGCAACGCCGGCGTTGCCGCCCGCGAGCGTCTCGGCGATGGTGCGCCGCGCACCCGGCGCAGTGGGGTTCTCGAGCGCGCCGAGCACGTCGTCGAGGTCGTCGCGCAGCGCGCGCAGGATCTCGACGACGGGGGCGGCGTTCGCGCCGAGGATCTGCACCCACAGTTCGGGGTCGCTCGATGCGATGCGCGTGGTGTCGCGCAGGCCCTGGCCCGCGAGCGACACCGCCGAGTCGGTCGCACCGCCGAGCCGGCGCGCGAGCAGCGTCGACACCAGCTGGGGAGCGTGCGAGACGAGGGCGACATTGCGGTCGTGCTCTGCGGCATCCATCTCGATGGGCAGGGCGCCGAGATCGAGGGCGAGCTGCTCGACGGGAGCCGCCCTGCGGTAAGTGATGTCGTCGTGGCCCGCGATGACCCACGGCCTGCCGATGAAGAGGTCGGCGCGCGCCGAGATGGCGCCGCTGCGCTCGCGACCGGCCATGGGGTGCGAGCCGATGTAGCGGGAGAGGTCCGCTCCGGCTGCACGCAGCTCCTCGAGGGGTGCGACCTTCACGCTCGCGACGTCGGTGACGAGGGCGGCCGGATGCGCGGCGAGCTCCGCGGCGACGACACGAGCCGTGACATCCGGCGGCACGCAGACGATCACCAGTTCGGGTGCGTCACCGGGCCGGGCACGACGGCCGGCGCCGTAGTCGATGGCAAGGTCGAGGCCCGAGGGCGAGATGTCGTCGAGGATGACGTCGACGCCGTGCTCGCGCAGTGCGAGTCCGATGCTCGTGCCGAGGAGCCCGGAGCCGACGATGCGCACGGGCCCCGCAAGGCGTCGTTCAGCCACCGATCTCCTCGTTCTCCGCCGGCTCGCTGCCCCCGTTTCGGGAGATGGTCAGGAGTTGGCCGAGTTCCACTTTAGTGAGGTCTCGGGTGCGCCCGACGGGCAGCGTGCCGAGGTGCAGCGGTCCGAACTGGCGCCGGACCAGGTCGATCACCGGGTGGCCCACGGCATCCAGCATCCGTCGCACGATGCGGTTGCGCCCGGAGTGCAGCGTGATCTCGACCTGCGACGCCCCGCCGGAGGCCGGTCCGAGCATGCGCGCCTTGTCGGCGACGATGAAGCCGTCGTCGAGGTCGAAGCCCTTCGTGAGCTTGCTGATGGTCTGCGCGCTCACCGCGCCGGTGACCTTCGCGATGTACGTCTTCGACACCCCGAACGACGGATGCGCGAGCACATGCGCGAGCTCGCCGTCGTTGGTCAGCACGAGTAGCCCGGAGGTGTTGGCGTCGAGACGCCCCACGTTGAACAGCCGCTCGTCGTAGTCGCGCGTGAACTCGCGCAGGTCGGGCCGCCCGTTCTCGTCGGCCATCGAGCTCACGACGCCCACGGGCTTGTTGAGCATGACGTAGCGCTTGCTCGTGTCGGTCTGGATCGCGGTGCCATCGACGGTGATGAGGTCGGTGGGCAGCACGCGCCGGCCGGGCTCGTCGACGACCACTCCGTTGACGGTGACGCGACCCTGGGCGATGAGATCCTCGGAGACCCTGCGGGAGGCGACGCCGGACGCGGCCATGACCTTCTGCAGGCGCTCCCCCTCGGGGTTCGCTGCGCTAGCGTCGCTCATCGAAGCCGTCCGCCCCGTCTTCGAGCAGCGGCGAGATGTGCGGCAGTTCGTCTATCGAGTTGACGCCGAGCTGGGTGAGCAGGAGGTCGGTCGTCTCGTAGTGGATGGCACCGGTCTCGTTGTCGGTAAAGGCCTCGGTGATGAGACCGCGGCCGAGCAGCGTGCGCACCACCGAGTCGACGTTGACCGCCCGGATCGACGCGATCGCGCCGCGGCTGATCGGCTGCTTGTAGGCGATCACGGCCAGGGTCTCGAGCGCGGCCTGGCTCAGGCGCGTGGGGTTCTGGGTGAGTACGAAGTCGCGCACGAGATCGTCGTGCTCCGGGCGCACGTAGATGCGCCAGCCGCCGCCGACCTCGCGCAGCTCGAAGCCGCGCCGAATTCCCCCGTCGACGCCGTCGTAGTCGGCGACGAGCCGCTCGATGGTCTGGCGCACGGCGGGCACGGGCGCACCCACGGCCGTGGCGAGCGAGACGAGGCTCTGCGGCTCATCGGTGACCATCAGCACGGCCTCGAGCGCGCGCTCGAGGTCGGCGATGACGCGCACGGGCGCTTCTTCGGTGGTCTCAGTTTCCATAGTCGTTTCCCAAGTTAGCGAGGCTGTCGTCAGACCAGTGCTCCGCCGACCAGTGGATGGTCAGCTCGCCGAGCGGTTCGAGCTGCTCGAACCCGACGAACGCGCCGCGGAAGAGCTCGAGAATCGCGAGGAACCTCGCGATGACGACGCCCTTCTGGTCGGCGCCGGCGATGAGCTGGCGGAAGGTCATGGGCTCGCCCCGGCGCAGCAGCGCGACGACGTGCGCCGCCTGCTCGCGGATGGAGACGAGCGGCGCGTGCAGGTGGTCGCGGCCGACGGACGGTATCTCGCGCGGGGTGAAGGCGAGCGCGGCGATCGCGGCGAAGTCGTCGGCGGTGAGGGTCCACACGAGTTCCGGGGTCTGCTTGCGGTACTTCTCCTCGAGCCGCACGGCACGGAAGTGGCGCGTCGACTCCGCTTCGAGGTGGCTCGCGAACCACGTCGCCGCCTCCTTGAACGCGCGGTACTGGAGGAGCCGGGCGAAGAGCAGGTCGCGTGCCTCGAGAAGGGCGACATCCTCGGCGTCCACGAGCTCGCCCTGCGGCAGGAGGCCGGCGACCTTGAGGTCGAGCAGGGTTGCCGCGACGACGAGGAACTCGCTGGCCTGGTCGAGCTCCTCATCGGAGTCGAGCCCGCGCAGGTAGGTGATGAACTCGTCGGTGATCTTCGAGAGCGACACCTCGGTTATGTCGAGCTCGTGCTTGGTGATGAGCGAGAGCAGCAGGTCGAACGGGCCGTCGAAGTTGGACAGCGAGACGGAGAAGCCGGTGGCTTCCGCTTCTTCGATGTCCGCGTCGCTAGGCGACGGCGCCACGGTGGATCAGTTCTCGCGCCAGTTGACGATAGGCGTCGGCTGCACTGTGGTCGGGGGCGAAGCTCGTGATGGGCGCACCGGCGACGCTCGCGTCGGGGAATTTCACGGTGCGGCCGATGACGGTCTCGAGCACGTCGTCGCCGAACGTCTCCACGACTCGTTCCAGCACCTCGCGGGAATGCAGGGTGCGGGCGTCATACATCGTCGCGAGGATTCCGTCGAGCTCGATCGCGGGGTTGAGCCGGTCGCGCACCTTCTCGATGGTCTCGACGAGCAGGGCGACACCGCGCAACGCGAAGAACTCGCACTCGAGCGGGATGAGCACCCCGTGCGCGGCGGTGAGCGCGTTCACGGTGAGGAGGCCGAGCGACGGCTGGCAGTCGATGAGGATGACGTCGTACTGGTCGCTCACCTTGCGCAGCACCCGCGCGAGGATCGTTTCGCGCGCGACCTCGTTGACGAGGTGCACCTCGGCGGCCGAGAGGTCGATGTTGGCGGGGATGACGTCGAGGTTGGGGAAGTCGGTGTGCACGATGACCTCGGCGGGATTCTTCACCGTGCCGAGCAGCAGGTCGTAGATCGTCGGCACGTCGTGCGTCGGAACCCCGAGCCCCGCCGAGAGCGCACCCTGCGGGTCGAAGTCGACGGTCAGTACCCGGCGGCCGTACTCACCGAGAGCCGCACCGAGGTTGATGGTGCTCGTCGTCTTGCCGACGCCGCCCTTCTGGTTGCTCATCGAGATGATGCGCGCGGGCCCGTGGCCCTTGAGGGGCGGCGGAACCGGGAAGTCGGTCTGCCGACGACCGGTCGGCCCGATGAGGGGCGCCTCGAGTCCGGCGAGCACCGCCGCGTCTTCTCTCTGGGCCGTCATAGATTTCAGTGTACGGCGGCTCTTTTGCCGCCCCGGCTTCGACGCGAGTTCCCGGCCGGGTTCGCCTCCACCAGAGGTTGAAGGTGAGCGGGCCCGCGGGTGCGCGGTCGTGTACATGTCCCGCAGGGTGTCGGCGGTGACCAACGTGTAGATCTGCGTCGTCGCCACCGAGGAGTGCCCCAGCAGTTCCTGCACCACGCGCACGTCGGCGCCACCCGCGAGCAGGTGCGTCGCGAACGAGTGGCGGAACGTGTGCGGCGAGATCTCGATGCCCAGCTTCGCCTTCTCGGCGGCGGCCCGGATGATCAGCCACGCGTTCTGCCGCGACACCCGTTGCCCGCGCGCGCCCAGGAACAGGGCAGGGGTCGCGAGGCCGCGCGCCGAGAACGCCGGCCGAGCGCGGACCAGGTACGCGTCGATCGCCGCGCGCGCGTAACTGCCCACGGGCACGATGCGCTGCTTGCCGCCCTTGCCGAACAGCCGCACGATGTCGCCGTCCACCAGGTCGTCGACGTTGAGCGCCACCGCCTCCGACACCCGAGCGCCCGTCGCGTAGAGCAGTTCGAGCAGCGCCCGGTCACGCAGCGACTGCAGGTCGTCGCCACCCGCGGCGTCGAGCACCGACTCCATCTGCTCGATCGAGATCGCCTTGGGCAGGCGCAGGGAGAGCTTGGGCGGTTTGGTCTCCGCTGCGACATTGACGGGCACGAGCGACTCGTCGACGAGGAACGTGTGGAAGCCCCGCACCGTGGAGAGCATGCGCGCGAGCGACGAGGGGGCGAGAGGGCGGTCGGCGCGGGTGCGCAGTGCGTGGGCGAAGGCCGCGACATCCGTGGGTCCGATGCCCTCCACGGTGACGATGCCGCGTGCCGCGAGTTCGTCGCCGTACGACCCGAGGTCGCGCCGGTAGGCCTGCAGCGTGTTCGCCGAGAGGCCGCGCTCGATCGCGAGGTGCCTGAGGAACCTCTCGACGGCGACGGCGACGTCGGTCATCGTGCGAGCGGATGCCTCGGCCACGGCGCGTTGGCGTCGCCGAGGGTCGACCAGCCCCTGTCACGCGCGGCGGCCGCGCTCAGGGCCGCGATCGCGAGGATCGAGTTCTGCAGGTCGCGGGAGAGCACCGAGTCGACGACCTCGTCGAGCGGCACCCAGCGCTGCTCGATGCCCGCCTCTTCCTCGGTGCGCGCGAAGACGGTGGGCGCAGGGCTCACGCCGCGGGCCAGGTACACGCGCAGCATCTCGTTGCTGCCGCCCGGGCTCGTCATGAACTCGGTGAGCAGGTCCCAGGTCTCGGCGACGAGGTCGACCTCTTCCGCGAGCTCGCGCTGCGCTGCGACGAGCGGCGATTCGCCGCGGATGTCGAGGAGACCCGCGGGCAGTTCCCAGTCGCGCATCCGGATCGGGTGCCGGTACTGCTGGATGAGCAGCACGCGGTCGCGCTCGTCGAGCGCGAGCACCGCGACGGCGCCGGTGTGGTCCATGTACTCGCGGGTGATCTCGGCACCCTCAAGCACGAAGCGGTCGCGGCGGATGTCCCACACGCGCCCGCCGAAGACGACGTCGCTCTCGATGATCTCGGGAGTGACAGCCTCGTCTTGCAGATCAGGCATCGCTCGGCTCGGGCACCTCGAACAGGCGGCTCGCCGCCTGGCGGTCGAGGGCCGCGGCGATGAGCCCGCGGAACAGCGGGTGGGCGTGGTTGGGGCGCGAGCGCAGCTCGGGGTGCGCCTGCGTACCCACATAGAACGGATGCACCTCGCGCGGCAGTTCCACGAACTCCACGAGGGTGCGGTCGGGCGAGATGCCCGAGAACCTCAGACCCGCGTCGGCGATCTGGGACCGGTACGCGTTGTTGACCTCGTAGCGATGACGGTGGCGCTCGGAGATGCGCGTGCTGCCGTACACCTCGGCGACGATCGAGCCGGGCTCGAGAGCGGTCTCGTAGAGGCCACGGCGCATCGTGCCGCCCAGGTCTCCCCCGGCGATGATGTCGACCTGCTCCGCCATGGTCGCGATGACCGGGAACTGGGTGTCGGGATCGAACTCCGACGACGACGCGCCCTCGAGGCCGGCGACGTCGCGCGCGTACTCGATGACCATGCACTGCAGGCCGAGGCACAGGCCGAGCGTGGGGATGCCGTTCTCGCGCGCGAACTTGAGCGCGCCGAGCTTGCCCTCGATACCGCGGACGCCGAACCCGCCGGGGATCACGATGCCCTCGAGGTCGCTCAGCATGCGCGCAGCACCCTCCGGCGTCTCGCACTCGTCGGACGGGACCCACCGCACGACGACTCGGGTCTGGTTCGCGAAGCCGCCGGCCTTGAGCGCCTCGGTCACCGAGAGGTAGGCATCCGGGAGGTCGATGTACTTGCCGACGAGCCCGATGGTGACCGTGTGCTTGGGGTCGTGGACGGTGTCGAGCAGGGTCTTCCAGCCGTCCCAGTTGACCTCGGAGGCGTCGAGCCCCAGCTGCTCGATGATGTAGGCGTCGAGGCCCTGATCGTGCAGCATCGTGGGGATGTCGTAGATGCTCGGCACGTCGACGGCGTTCACGACGGCGGCCTCGTCGACGTCGCACATCAGGGCGATCTTGCGCTTGTTGCTCTCGGACACCGGGCGGTCGCTGCGCAGCACGAGCGCGTCGGGCTGGATTCCGATCGAGCGCAGCGCGGCGACCGAGTGCTGCGTGGGCTTGGTCTTCTGCTCGCCGGAGGCGTTCATGAACGGCACGAGCGACACGTGCACGAAGAACACGTTCTTGCGGCCGAGCTCGTGGCGCACCTGGCGGGCGGATTCGATGAACGGCTGGCTCTCGATGTCGCCGACGGTGCCGCCGATCTCGGTGATGATGACGTCGGGGGCGGGGTCGCCGTTCGCCGAGGGCTGGGCCTGCAGGCGCATCCGTCGCTTGATCTCGTCGGTGATGTGCGGGATCACCTGGACGGTCTTGCCGAGGTAGTCCCCGCGGCGCTCCTTCGAGATCACCGTCTGGTAGATCTTCCCCGTCGTGTAGTTGCTGTGCTTGGTGAGCGGCGCGTGGGTGAAGCGCTCGTAGTGCCCGAGG
>CAIXMB010000167.1 GCA_903920435.1 uncultured Actinomycetes bacterium | reverse complement strand
CTCGCGTGTCAGCGCTGAGCAGCTCTTCTACCTGCAGTCCCGTGGCATGCCCGAGGACGAGGCCATGGCGATGATCGTCCGTGGCTTCATCGAGCCCATCGCCCGCGAGCTGCCCATGGAATACGCACTCGAACTCAACAAGCTCATCGAGATGAGCATGGAAGGCAGTGTCGGCTAGGCATGACCGTACTTACCCCTGAGCAGCACGGGGCGAAGGCCCACTCCGACGGCGGCTGGGATTCCACTGCCCCCGGCTACGTGCCCGTACAGACCCGTGACGCGCGTTTCACCTCCGTGGAGCACGACGATTTCCCCGCGGTCAAGGGCATCGAGAACGACTGGAAGCTCACGCCCGTGGCGCGCATCAGGCCGCTCCTCGATGACGCGCTCGATGGCGCACCCTACGACTACACGGTGACCGAGGGTGCCTCCGTCAGCTGGATCGAGCGCACGGATGCCCGCATCGGCGCCGCGGGCACGCCCGAGGACCGCGGCTCGGCCAACGCCTGGAGCTCGTTCGACCAGGCCCTCGCCATCACGCTCACGGGCGAGGAGCACGTGGACATCGTGCTCACCCGCGACTCCCTCGGCACGTCGCCGCGCGCGGCGCACACCGTCATCACCGCGAAGCCGAACAGCCGTGGCACGGTCATCCTGCGCTCCAGCGGCGACGCCCACCTCGCCGAGAACGTCGAGATCGTCGTCGAAGAGGGCGCGGCCCTCACGGTGGTCGCCGTGCAGGAGTGGTCGGATGCCTCGACCCAGCTGTCGAGCCACTTCGCGCAGGTCGGCCGCAACGCGAGCCTCAAGCACATCGTCGTGACCCTCGGTGGTTCCGTCGTGCGCCTGAACCCGTCCGTGCACCTGTCGGGGGAGGGCGCACAGGGCGACCTCTTCGGCCTGTACTTCGCCGACGCCGGCCAGCACTTCGAGCAGCGGGTCTACCTGCACCACCAGGCCGCGAACACCGTGGGCCGCGTCAACTACAAGGGCGCGCTGCAGGGCGAGGGTGCGCACACCGTCTGGGTGGGCGACGTGCTCATCGGCCCACAGGCCTCGGGTACCGACAGCTACGAGCAGAACCGCAACCTCGTGCTGAGCGAGGGCACGCGAGCCGATTCGATCCCCAACCTCGAGATCGAGACCGGCGACATCCTCGGCGCGGGCCACGCGAGCGCCACCGGCAGGTTCGACGACGAGCAGCTCTTCTACCTGCAGGCCCGCGGCATCAGCGAGGCTGAGGCTCGGCGACTCGTCGTCATCGGCTTCCTCGCGGAGATCGTGCAGAAGGTCGGCAACGCGGAGCTCGAGGCGCACCTGCACGCCGCTATCGAGAAGGAGCTCGCCTCATGACCGCCGAGCGCATCGGAACCCTCGCCGAGCTCGAGGAGAACAAGGCGCACCGCGTCGTGCTCGACGGCACGGCCATCGCCGTGGTCAAGGATGCCAGCGGCACCGTGCACGCCATCGGCGACACCTGCACGCACGGCGACATCTCGCTCTCCGAGGGCTTCGTCGAGGAGGGCGGCATCGAGTGCTGGGCGCACGGATCGCTGTTCTCCCTCGAGACCGGCAAGCCGCTCTCCCTCCCCGCCTACGAACCGGTACCGGTGTTCACCGTGACCGTTGATGACGACGGCGTCGTGTACGTCGACCCGACCAAGACGCTCGACGTCTAGACCAGGAAACACACATGTCAGTACTCGAAATCAAGGATCTCCACGTCAGCGTGGAGACCGAGCAGGGCACCAAGCAGATCCTCAAGGGTGTCGACCTCACGATCAAGCAGGGAGAGATCCACGCCGTCATGGGCCCCAACGGCTCCGGCAAGTCGACGCTCGCGTACTCGATCGCCGGCCACCCCAAGTACCACGTGGAGAGCGGCTCCGTGCTGCTCGACGGCGCCGAGGTTCTCGACATGACGGTCGACGAGCGCGCCCGCGCCGGGCTCTTCCTCGCCATGCAGTACCCGGTCGAGATCCCGGGCGTGCGCATGGCCGACTTCCTGCGCACCGCCAAGACCGCGCTCGACGGCGAGGCCCCCGCGCTGCGCCCGTGGATCAAGGAAGTCAACGAGGCCATGAAGGCCCTCCGCATGGACAAGGCGTTCTCCGAGCGCAACGTCAACGAGGGCTTCTCGGGCGGCGAGAAGAAGCGGCACGAGATCCTGCAGCTCGAGCTGCTCAAGCCGCGGTTCGCGGTGCTCGACGAGACCGACTCCGGCCTCGACGTCGATGCGCTCAAGATCGTCTCGGAGGGCGTCAACCGCGCCCACGCCGCCAACGACCTCGGTGTGCTGCTCATCACGCACTACACGCGCATCCTGCGCTACATCAAGCCCGACTTCGTGCACGTCTTCGTCGACGGCCGGGTCGCCGAGGAGGGCGGGCCCGAGCTCGCCGAGCGCCTCGAGAACGAGGGCTACGATCGCTTTCTCACAGACGAAGTCGTAGCGTAGAAGCATGGCTACCGCACTTGCGCCCGCGAAGTTCGACGAGGTCGAGGAGGCCCTGAAGGACGTCATGGACCCCGAGCTCGGGGTCAACATCGTCGACCTCGGCCTGATCTACGACCTCAGCTGGGATGACGAGAACGACGCCCTCATCATCAGCATGACCCTCACCTCGGCCGGCTGCCCCCTGACGGATGTCATCGAGGAGCAGACCGCCCAGGCGCTCGACGGGGTGGTGGAGGCGTTCCGCATCAACTGGGTGTGGATGCCGCCGTGGGGCCCGCAGAACATCACCGACGACGGCCGCGACATGATGCGCGCGCTCGGCTTCAGCATCTAGTTCGCACGCTGGGCCCGAGGCCCGGGTGAGCTACTCCTTGTCGGCGCTGAGGCGCGACACTCCGCGCCAGGCGAGGGGGAGGAGCGCCGCCGCGAGCAGGGCCTTCAGCAGGTCTCCGATGAGGAACGGCACGATGCCCGCGCCCACGGTCGCCGACAGCACGCTGTCGAAGCCCAGGTAGTCGTGCCACACGCCCGAGCCCAGGTTCGAGAGCGACACGTAGAGCCAAGGCAGGCCGACCGCATAGATCACGACGGTGCCGGCGAGGAACGACACGAGCGTGCCGACGACCTTGCGATCCCACTCCCGCTGCGCCAGCCAGCCGACGAGGGCCGCGGCGAGGATGAAGCCGATGATGAAGCCGCCCGAGGTGAGCGCGAACAGGCTGCCCGACTTGGCCTCGGCGAAGACCGGGAGGCCGAGAACACCCACCGCGAGGTAGAGGCCCATCGAGAGCACACCGCGCAACGGACCGAGAGTCGTGCCGACCAGCAGGACCGCGAAGGTCTGCAGCGTCATGGGTACCGGCCACAGCGGAACCACGATCTGGGCGGCGATCGCGGTGAGCGCCGCACCGGAGGCGATGAGCACGATATCGGTGGCGAGACGGCGGCTGAAGATGCGGTCCGCGAGGGTCTGGCGGCCGAAGGCGAGGGTCACGGTGGTCATGGAAGTAGACTAGTGGGCTGGCGCACCGGTGGGCCGCGCCCTTCCCCTCCAAAAGATACGGACTTTCCCTGTGCTCGCTGTGCACGACCTCGAGCTGCGCGTTGGCGCACGCCTTCTGATGGACGAGGTCTCGTTCCGCGTCGATCGCGGCGACAAGATCGGCCTCGTCGGCCGCAACGGCGCGGGAAAGACCACGCTCACCAAGGTGCTCGCGGGCGAGCTGCCCCAGAACGGCGGCACCATCGATCGCGGCGGTGAGATCGGGTACCTGCCGCAGGACCCGCGCTCCGGCGACCCCGAGGAGCTCGCGCGCACGCGCATCCTCAATGCCCGCGGGCTGGGCGACCTCGTGCTAGGCATGTCGAAGGCGAGCGCCGACATGGCCAGCGACGACCCCGCAGTGAGCGCTGCGGCGATGAAGAAGTACGGCTCGCTCACCGACCGCTTCGAGGCACTCGGCGGGTACGCGGCCGAGGCCGAGGCCGCCTCCATCGCGAGCAACCTGAGCCTGCCCGACCGCATCCTCGACCAGCAGCTCAAGACCCTCTCGGGCGGCCAGCGCCGGCGCATCGAGCTCGCGCGCATCCTCTTCTCCGACGCCGAGATCATGATCCTCGACGAGCCGACGAACCACCTCGATGCCGACTCGGTGGTTTGGCTGCGCGAGTTCCTCAAGAACTACTCGGGCGGCTTCATCGTGATCTCCCACGACGTCGACCTCGTGGGCGAGACGGTCAACAAGGTCTTCTACCTCGATGCCAACCGCCAGAGCATCGACATCTACAACATGGGGTGGAAGAACTACCTCAAGCAGCGGGAGGCCGACGAGGAGCGCCGCAAGAAGGAGCGCGTCAACGTCGAGAAGAAGGCCACCCAGCTGCAGCTGCAGGCCGCCCGCTTCGGCGCCAAGGCGAGCAAGGCCGCCGCCGCCCACCAGATGGTCGCGCGGGCCGAGCGCATGCTCTCGGGCCTCGAGGAGGTGCGCGCCGTCGACCGCGTGGCCAAGCTGCGATTCCCGGATCCGGCCCCCTGCGGCCGCACGCCGCTGCTGGGTCACAACCTCTCCAAGAGCTACGGCTCGCTCGAGATCTTCACCGCCGTCGACCTCGCGATCGACCGTGGATCGAAGGTCGTCGTCCTGGGCCTCAACGGCGCGGGCAAGACGACGCTGCTGCGCATCCTGTCCGGCACGGACAAGCCCGACACGGGCGTCATCGAAGCCGGCCACGGCCTGCGCATCGGCTACTACGCGCAGGAGCACGAGACCATCGACGTCAAACGCTCGGTGCTCGAGAACATGGTCTCGTCGTCTCCCCACATCACCGAGACCGAGGCTCGCCGCGTGCTCGGCTCGTTCCTGTTCACCGGCGACGACGCGACGAAGCCCGCCGGCGTGCTCTCCGGTGGCGAGAAGACCCGGCTCGCCCTTGCGATGATCGTCGTGAGCGGCGCGAACGTGCTGCTCCTCGACGAGCCGACGAACAACCTCGACCCCGCGAGCCGCGAGGAGATCCTCGGCGCTCTTGCCGGGTACACCGGCGCCGTGGTGCTCGTGAGCCACGACGAGGGCGCTGTCGAGGCGCTCAACCCCGAGCGCGTGCTGATCCTGCCCGACGGCGTCGAGGACCACTGGAACAAGGACTACGCAGACCTGATCAGCCTGGCGTGATCTCGGCTCCGCTCGATCGCTAGGCGTCGAGCAGTTCGTCCTCGATCTCGGCGTCGGTCTTCGGCTTGGCCGCCGCCTTGCGTCGACGGGCCTCCGCGCGCACGCGCTCCTCGGGATCGTCGGCGTTGCGGATGCGGTACTCCTGCCGCACCGCCCACCCCAGCCCGATGAAGGCCATGATGGCGAAGGCCACCCACTGGAAGGCGTACGAGAGGTGCGGACCCTCGTCGGCGACGGGCTTCGAGACCGCCACCGGCCGTGCCGCAGACGGATTCTCGGTGTCGAGCAGCCCGTAGGCGCCCGAGTACAGCGGCCCGTCGACGACCTCGGCGATCTGCGCGAGGTTGATGGTCGCCACCTGTCCCTCGGGCGCGGACCGTCCGGCGATGGTGGGCTCACCGGCCTTCAGCCGCACGACGACCGTCGCGGGGCCGGTGGGGGGAGCGGGGTCGACGTCGGGCAGGTCCTGGGCATTGCCGGTGGGCAGCCAGCCGCGATCGACGATGAACACGCTGCCGTCCGCGAGCCGGAACGGCACGAGCTGCTCGAAACCCGGGTTCCCGTCGAGCGGCCGACCCCGCACGAGCAGCTCCTGGTCGACCAGGTACTCGCCCGTCAGCGTTACCCGCACCCACTTGTCGTCCGCGTCGAACGAGTCGAGCTTCGGCAGGACCTCGGCGAGGGGGCGCGGTTCGGAATCCCAGTTCTGCTCGACCCGCGTGATCTCGGCGCGCGCCTCGTCCCGGCGGGCGAGCTGCCACATCGCGAGCCCGGCGCAGGCCACGGCGAAGACGACGACGAGCGCGAGATAGCCGAGCCACCGCCGGGAGAGCGTGAAGGTCCAGCCCTTCACCCGGCGATCCGTTCCCTCACCGAGACGGGGAAGTCGCGCGTGGCCAGGTAGTCGCGCAGGTACTCGACGTGCTCGTCGCACGCGAGCCACGTCTTCACCCGGTCCGCCGCGTGGATGCGCGGGTTGCGCCAGTCCACCGCCCACGTGGCCGGTGTCGTGCAGCCCGCGCGCGAGCAGCGCTCGGTCGCGGGGCCCTCGGCGCCGATCATCCGTCGAGCTCCTGACGACGCGCGCGGCTCACGCGCACGAGGGCGCCGGGGCGCTCGACCCTGCCCTCCGGGCTGCCGCCGACATTGGCCAGTACGACGGCGATGTAGGGCAGTACGACGGCGCCGATGATGGGCAGCAGCAGCCACCAGCCGTGCACGAAGAGGCACAGGATGACGCACACGACACGGATGCTCATGGCGATCGCATAGCGGACCATCCGGCGGCGGCGCTCGTCGGCGGGGGACTCCGGAAGGGAGGTTATCGACTGCGGCTGGTCCATTGCCTACCAGCCTACGTCGCATTGGAGTGAACTATAGGCTGGTCGCCATGAGCACTCCCAGGACCGTACTGATCACCGGCGGCAATCGAGGTATCGGCTACGCCATCGCCGAGGAGTTCGTGGCCCAGGGCCACCGCGTGGCGGTGACCGCGCGGTCGGGATCCGGCCCGGAGGGCAGCCTCACCGTCATCGCCGACGTCACGGATGCTGCGTCCATCGACGCAGCGTTCACCGAGGTCGAGGCGCAGCTGGGCCCGGTCGAGGTGGTCGTGGCGAACGCCGGGATCACGCGCGACCTCCTGCTTCTGCGGATGACCGAGGAGGACTTCACCGACGTCATCGACACGAACCTGAACGGCGCCTTCCGGGTGGTCAAGCGTGCGTCGAAGGGCATGCTCAAGGCGCGCTTCGGCCGCATCATCCTTGTCTCGAGTGTCGTCGGGCTGCTCGGCTCCGCCGGTCAGGTCAACTACTCGGCGTCGAAGAGCGGCCTCATCGGCCTCGCGCGCTCGGTCACACGCGAGCTCGGCTCGCGCGGGATCACCGCCAACGTCGTCGCGCCGGGCTTCATCGAGACCGACATGACCGCCGAGCTCGCGCCCGAGCTGCAGGAGGCGTACATCAAGCAGATCCCGGCCGCCCGCTTCGCGAGCCCGCAGGAAGTTGCGAAGGTCATCGCGTGGCTCGCGGGTGACGACGCCGGCTACATCTCCGGAGCGGTGATCCCCGTCGACGGCGGCCTCGGAATGGGCCACTAGCCGGGCGCTACTAGCCCCGCAGCCCCAGCAGCGGCAGCACCTGAGAGAGGTCGCGCCGGTCGATGAGCACGCCCGCGAGGTCGCGCACGGGCGCCTTGGCGTCGAAGCCGACGGCGAGGCCCGCGATGGCCATCATGGGCAGGTCGTTGGCACCGTCGCCCACGGCGACGGTGCGCGCGAGCGGAACGCCGCACTCGGCAGCCCATTCGGTCAGGGTCGTCGCCTTTGCCGCGGCGTCGATGATGGGTCCGGTGAGCCCGCCCGTGAGCCGCCCGTCGACGACCTCGAGCCGGTTGGCGCGCCAGTAGTCGAGTCCGAGCTGCGCGGCGACGGGGTCGACCACCTCGTGGAATCCACCAGACACAACGCCCACGCAACCACCGGCGGCACGGATGCCCGCAATCATGTCAGGGACGCCCGCCGTGACCTGCACCAGTGCGCCCACCCTCGCGAACACCGACTCGGGCAGCCCCTTCAGCGTGGAGACGCGCGCCCGCAGGCTCTCCTCGAAGTCGAGCTCGCCGTTCATGGCGCGGAACGTGATGCGCTCGACCTCGGGCAGCGAGCCCGCCTCCGCGGCGAGCAGCTCGATCACCTCATTCTCGATGAGGGTCGAGTCGACATCGAGCACCACGAGGAAGCGAGCCATGACCGGGGAACTTCCTTACGGGTGGGGGTGAGCTTCTACTGAGCCCGCTAGCTGACGACGACGCCCTTGCCCACGACGGTGATTCCCGTTTCGGTCACGGTGAATCCGCGTGCGCGGTCGGCTTCGTGGTCGACTCCGACGGATGCGCCCTCGGCGATGACGACATCCTTGTCGAGAATAGCGCGTCGCACGGTGGCGTTCGCGTGCACGTGCACGCGCTCGAAGATGACGGCGTCGGTGACGTTCGACCCCGACTCGATGGTCGTCCACGGGCCGATCACGCTGCGCTCGATGTGGGCGCCCGAGATGACGCAGCCGAGGGAGACGATCGAGTCGATGGTCTGGCCGAGGTTGCCCTTCGCATCGCGCACGAACTTCGCGGGCGGCGAGTTCACCTGCTGGCTGAAGATCGGCCACTCGGTGTTGTAGAGGTTGAAGATCGGCAGGGCCGAGATCAGATCCTGGTGGGCGTCGAAGAACGACTCGATGGTCCCCACATCCCGCCAGTAGTACTTGTCGCGGTCAGTCGAGCCGGGCACGTCGTTGCGGTTGAGGTCGTAGACGCCCGCGAGCCCGCGCGACACGAAGTCGGGAACGATGTCGCCGCCCATGTCGTGGTTGGAGTCGCTGCGCTCCCCATCCCGCAGCACGGCGTCG
>CAIXMB010000166.1 GCA_903920435.1 uncultured Actinomycetes bacterium | reverse complement strand
CTTCCCGAGCCCGACGACGTGTACGCGCGCCGCGGCCGCCCGCGTCCCGAGGTTTCCGCGACGCCCGAGCCCGCCACGGCCCTCACGCCCGAGCGCCTCATCCATACGCCCAAGCGCAAGCGCAAGCCGGCGCCCGAGGGCTTCCTGCAGCGCCTGCTCTACGACGCCACCTTCAGCCTCGTCAACGTCGGAGACTCCTACCGCGTTCGCGAGCGCAAGGCGCTCGACGCCCGCATCGGCAAGCCGTTCGAGGGCGGCACGCGCTTCGTCGCCGTACTGACGCGCAAGGGCGGGGTCGGCAAGACCACGATCTCCACCCTGCTCGGCATGGCGATGGCCGACGTGCGCGAGGATCGCGTGATCGCGATCGACGCCAACCCCGACCGCGGCACGCTCGCGGAGCGCATCATCAAGAGCACGCGCGCGACCGTGCGCGACGTCGTTACGCGCGCCACGTCGCTGAACACCTTCACGGAGTTCCAGACGCTCGTCTCGCGCGACGTGACGCGCCTCGACGTGCTCGCCTCCGACACCGACCCGACAGTAGCCGAGGCGTTCGACGAGGACGACTACAACGTCGTCGCCGACATGGCGGAGAAGTTCTACTCCGTGGTCGTCACCGACTGCGGAACGGGCATGCTCCACTCGGCCATGAAGGCGACGCTGCAGCGCGTCGACTCGGTCGTCGTCGTGTGCGGCGGCAGCGTTGACGAGTCGCGGCTCGCCTCCGAAACGCTCACCTGGCTCGAGTCGAACGGCTACGAGGACCTGGTGAAGAACGCGGTGGTCGCCCTCAACACGGCGACCCAGGGCACCAACCTGGTCAAGCTCGAGGAGATCGAGGCGCACTTCCAGTCACGCGTGCGCGACATCGTCCGGATCCCGTACGACCCCGCGCTGGCAACCGGTTCGCTCATCCGGTTCGACGAGCTCCGTCCGCTCACCCGGGCGGCTGCGCGCGAGCTCGCCGCACAGGTCGTCGACGGGCTTCCGCAGGTCCGGACCGCCTGACCCGTGGCCGAACGGACCATCCGCCTCTTCGGCGATCCCGTGCTGCGGTCGGTGTGCGACCCGATCCGCGTGGGTGACCCGCGCGCCGCCCAGCTCGTCGACGATCTCATCGAGACCGTGCAGATCCCCGGACGCGCCGGATTGGCCGCCAACCAGATCGGCGTCGGCCTGCGGGCGTTCAGCTACAACATCGACGGCGAGATCGGCTACGTGATCAACCCCGTCCTCGCCGAGGTGCGCGGGGAGGTGGAACTCGTCGACGAGGGCTGCCTGTCGGTGCCGGGGTTCTACTTCCCGCGCCAGCGGCATCCGTGGGCCCGGGTGACGGGCGTGGACCTCGACGGCAACCCGATCGAGGTGCAGGGGGAGGGGCTCATGGCCCAGGCCCTGCAGCACGAGGTCGACCACCTCGACGGCCACCTCTACATCGAGGAGCTCGAGCCCGCAACGAAGAAGGAGGCCATGCGGTTGATCCGCATGGCCCCCTGGTACTGAGGTCTCGGCTAGTGGTTCAGTGACACGCCCTCGGTGGCGGGGGCACCGTTGTACATGCCCTCGATCTCACCGGCGAAGTCCTTGAGGATCACGTTGCGCTTGATGCTCAGCTTCGGCGTGAGGTGGCCACTGGCCTCCGTGAGCTCGGCATCGAGGATGACGAACTTGCGGATCGACTCCGCGCGCGACACCGTCGTGTTGGCGGCATCCACTGCCTTCTGCACCTCGGCGAGAACCTTGGGGTTCTTCGCCGCGACGTCGACCGACATCGACTCGTCGAGGCCGTTGTTCTTGAGCCAGGTGGGCAGCATCTCCTCATCGAGGGTCACCAGCGCCGAGATGAACGGCTTCTGGTCTCCGACGACGATGACCTGACCGACGATCGGGTTGGCGCGAATGGGATCCTCGAGCGCGGCGGGCGCGACGTTCTTGCCGCCCGCGGTCACGATGATCTCCTTCTTCCGGCCGGTGATCTCGAGGTAGCCGTCGTCGTCGATGACGCCGATGTCACCCGTGCGGAACCAGCCGTCGTCGAACACCTCGTCGGTGGCGGCCTTGTTGTTCCAGTAGCCGGCGAAGACGTCGACGCCCTTGGCCTGGATCTCGCCGTCGTCGGCGATGCGCACCGAGACGCCGGGCAGGGGCGGGCCCACCTTGCCGATCTTGAAGTTCGACGGCAGGTTCACCGAGATCGGCGCGGTCGTCTCGGTGAGGCCGTAGCCCTCGAGGATCGTGAGGCCGAGGCTGCGGTAGAAGTGGCCGAGGCGCAGGCCGAGCGGCGCCGAGCCCGAGACGGCGTACTTCACGCGGCCGCCCATCGCGGCGCGGATCTTGCTGAGCACGAGCCGGTCGAGAACGGCGAACTGCAGCTTCATCCCGAGCGGCACGTGACCGGCGTCGACGGCCTTGGAGTGCGCGATCGCCACCTCGGCGGCCTTGCGGAAGATCTTGCCCTTGCCGCCGGACTCGGCCTTCTGCTCCGACGCGTTGTAGACCTTCTCGAAGACACGGGGGACCGCGAGGAGGAACGTGGGCTTGAATGACTGCAGCGACGGCAGCAGGAGCTTGGTGTCGGCCTGGTGGCCGACCTTCACGCCGCCGTGCACGCCGAGCACCGCGATGAAGCGCGCGAAGACGTGGGCCATCGTGATGAACAGGAGCGTGCTCGAGTCGGGGTTGACGACCTCGGGGATCGCCTTCTGCGCATTGCGGCACAGCTCGACGAAGTTGGAGTGCGTGAGGATGCAGCCCTTCGGCTTGCCCGTCGTGCCCGAGGTGTAGATGAGCGTCGCGAGGTCGGAGCCCTTGGCCAGGTTCCGGCGGCGTTCGATCTCCTCGTCGGTGACGGCGGTGCCCGATGCGGCGAGCTTGTCGAGGTCGCCGAGGTCGATCTTCCACGTGTGCACGACTGCCGGGACATCCGCAGCGATCTCGTCGAAGCGGGCGAAGTGCTCCGCGGTCTCGGTGATGATGCCGATGGCGCCCGAGTCGGTGAGGTTCCAGAGGATCTGGCTCGGGGCCGAGGTCTCGTAGATGGGCACGAGCACGGCGCCGGCGTACCAGACGGCGAAGTCGATGAGCGACCACTCGAAGCGCGTCTTGCACATCATGCCGATCTTGTCGCCGGGCTGGATGCCCGCGGCGACGAGACCCTTCGACAGGGCGATGACCTTGCGCTCGAATTCGGCGGCGGTCATGTCCTCCCAGCCGCCGTCGGCGGTCGGGAGGGCGAAGAGTGCACGGTCGGGCGTGGCCTTGACGCGCTCCTTGAGCAGGTCGGTGGCGTTGGCCTCTGGGTCGGCTTTCACAAGGGCGGGAACGTCGAACTGTTTCACGGCAACTCCTTTGGCACCGGTAGGGGTCATTTGAGCCATCCTACCCGGGCAGTTCCGCCCGTCACCCGTGTATTCGGAGCCCGCTGGCGCTCGGTAAGCTCGATCCTCGTGCAGTCCATCGGAATCGACATCGGCGGAACCAAGATCGCGGGCGCCGTGGTGTCCGACAGCGGCGAGATCCTCGCCGAAGACCGGGTAGCCACCGAGGCCGGTGACTCCGAGGCGATCATCGAGGCCGTCGTCTCCATGATCGAGCGGCTCGCCGTCGGTCGTACCGTATCCGCAGCGGGCGTGGCCGCCCCCGGATTCATCGACTCGCAGCAGTCGACCGTCTACTACACGCCCAACATCAACTGGCGCAACGAGCCGCTGCGCGATCGCCTGCTCGAGCGCCTCGACCTCGACATCACCATCGACAACGATGCGAATGCCGCCGGATGGGCCGAATACCGGTTCGGCGCTGGCCGCAACCTGAGCGACATGACGATGCTCACGATCGGCACCGGGGTGGGCGGCGCGATCGTGAGCCAGGGGCGCCTCTTCCGTGGTGGTTTCGGCACGGGCGCCGAGCTCGGCCACCTGCGCGTCGTGCCCGACGGCCTGCCGTGCGGCTGCGGCGCGCGTGGCTGCATCGAGCAGTACGGCTCGGGCCGCGCCCTCCTGCGCATGGCCAACGAGATCGCCGACGTCGGCGGCATCGGCCTCGCCCTCGCCGACGCGCGCCGCGAGCACGGCGAGCTCGACGGCACGATCGTCGGGACCCTCATCGCCGAACGGGACCCGGGCGCCGTGCACGCCCTCGAACAGCTCGGGCACTGGCTGGGTCAGGCGTGCGCGTCGCTCAGCGCAGTGCTCGACCCCGAGGTGTTCGTGTTCGGTGGGGGAGTCTCCATCGCGGGCGACCTGCTGCTCGACCCGGTCCGCGAGGCCTACCGCCAGAACGTCCCGGCGCGCGGGTACCACCCGGAGCCCCAGTTCGTCATCGCCGAACTCGTCAACAACGCGGGCGTTGTGGGCGCCGCCGATCTCGCCCGCATCCACTCCCAGCAGGCTTAAGCTGTTAACTTCGACTGGCCGGAGGTAGCTCGATGTTCTACTGGTTCATGAAGAACCTCGTGGCGGGGCCCCTCCTCAAGACGGTCTTCCGGCCCTGGGTCACGGGTCTCGACAACATCCCGAAGACCGGCGGAGTGATCCTCGCTAGCAATCACCTCTCGTTCATCGACTCGATCTTCCTGCCGCTGCTCATCGACCGCCGCATCTACTTCCTGGCCAAGAGCGACTACTTCACGGGCAAGGGGCTCAAGAACTGGGCGGTGAAGCACTTCCTGCTGGGCACCGGGATGCTGCCCATCGACCGTTCGGGCGGCAAGGCCTCCGAGGCATCCCTGAACACCGGTCTCGATGTCGTGGCGAAGGGGAACGTGCTCGGCATTTACCCGGAGGGCACGCGCAGCCCCGACGGCAAGATGTACCGCGGCCGCACCGGTGTCGCGCGCATGATCCTCGAGGGCCACGTGCCGGTCGTACCGGTCGCGATGGTCGACACCGAGAAGGTCATGCCGATCGGCAGCAAGATCCCGAAGGTGCGCCGCATCGGCGTGATCTTCGGCGAACCGCTCGACTTCTCGCGCTTCGAGGGCCTCGAGGGCGACAGGTTCATCCTGCGCGCGATCACCGACGAGATCATGTACGAGCTCAGCCGCATCAGCGGGCAGGAATACGTCGACGTGTACGCGAGTTCCGTCAAGGACAAGATGGGTTCCCGGAGCCGGTAGCCTAGAGCTTCTGCCTGATAACACTCCTGCCCACAGCACGCACCAAAGGAACTCCCTCGTGGTTGACCCGTCCGAACCCGTAGTCGTCGCCGATCCCGAAGTGATCGCGGGTCTCGACTATTGGCGGACGCTCCCCATCAAGCAGCAGCCCCAGTGGCCGGATGCCGACGCTGTCGGTGCCGCCTCCGCGAAGATCGCGACCCTCCCGCCGCTCATCTTCGCCGGTGAGGCTGACGTGCTGCGCGACCGGCTCGCGAAGGCCGCGCGCGGCGAGGCCTTCCTGCTGCAGGGCGGCGACTGCGCGGAGACCTTCGCGGGTACGAACGCCCAGAACATCCGCGACCGTGTCAAGACCATCCTGCAGATGGCGGTCGTGCTCACCTACGGCGCGTCGAAGCCCATCATCAAGATGGGGCGCATGGCCGGCCAGTTCGCCAAGCCGCGCTCGAGCGACACCGAGACGCGCGGCGACGTCACGCTGCCGGCCTACCGCGGCGACATCGTGAACGGCTACGACTTCACACCCGAGTCGCGCGAGGCCGACCCCTTCCGCCTCGTGGAGGGCTACCACGCCGCCGCCTCGACCCTCAACCTCGTGCGCGCGTTCACCCAGGGCGGTTTCGCCGACCTGCGCCAGGTGCACTCGTGGAACAAGGGCTTCGCGTCGAACCCCGCCAACCACCGCTACGAGAAGGTCGCGAACGAGATCGACAAGGCGATCAAGTTCATGGAGGCCGCCGGAGCCGACTTCGACGAGCTCAAGCGCGTCGAGTTCTACTCGAGCCACGAGGGCCTGCTCATGGACTACGAGCGCCCCATGACGCGCATCGACTCGCGCACGGGCACGCCGTACAACACGAGCGCCCACTTCCTCTGGATCGGGGAGCGCACGCGCGACCTCGACGGCGCCCACATGGACTACTTCTCGCGAGTCCGGAACCCGATCGGCATCAAGCTCGGGCCGACGACGACGCCGGAGACCCTCAAGGGCATCATCGACAAGCTCGACCCGAACCGGGAGCCCGGCCGCCTGACCTTCATCACGCGCATGGGCGCGGGCAAGGTGCGCGACGCGCTGCCGCCCCTGCTCGAGGCGATCAAGGGCATGGATGCCACGCCACTCTGGGTCACCGACCCGATGCACGGCAACGGCCTCACGACTCCGAACGGCTACAAGACCCGTCGCTTCGACGACGTCGTCGACGAGGTCAAGGGATTCTTCGAGGCCCACCGCGCCGCAGGCACCTACCCGGGCGGCATCCACATCGAGCTCACCGGCGACGACGTCACCGAGTGCCTCGGCGGTTCCGAGCAGATCGACGAGGCCACCCTCGCGACGCGCTACGAGTCGCTGTGCGACCCGCGGCTCAACCACATGCAGTCGCTCGAACTCGCGTTCCTCGTGGCCGAGGAGCTCACGGCGTTCTAGGGCTCGGTCGCTACGAGGAGAACGTGACCTTCACGGTGCTGCCCTTGTCGGCCATGGTGCCGCCCGCGGGCGACAGTTTGGTGACCGTGAAGAACTGCGGGCCGGCGTCGGCGAAGATGTTGTAGTCGAGGTTGAAGCCTGCGTCGAGCAGCTTCTGCTTGGCGGTGTCCCACGTCTCGCCGACGACATCCGGGATCTCCACCTGCTCGATGCCCAGCGACGTGATGATGTCGACCGTGTCGCCGACCCGGATCGGCGTCGAGCCGTCACCGACCTGCAGGAGGATGGCGTTGCCCTCGGGCACCGTGTCGCTGTACTGCTCCGCCCGGGTCGCGCCGTAGACGAGCCCGGCCTGCACCATCTTCGTCTGCGCATCCGCGACCGAGAGGCCCGTGACATCCGGCAGCGGGCCCGCGGAGACGATGAGTTTCACCGTCTGCAGCTCCCCGTAGGTGGCGACGCCAGTGAGGCTCGTGCCGTCGGCGGCGAGTGCGTCGATCACCGTGCCCAGCGGGATGCTCGCGTCGAACTGCCGCACGGTGCTGTCGTCGAGGGTGAAGGGAGCCTGCTTGATGGCGTCCTTCGCCTGGTCCTCCGTCATGCCAGCGAACACCGGGACCGGGATCGCCTTCGGGCCGATGGAGAGCAGCAGCTGCACTGCGCCGCCCTTGGTGACGCGGTCGCCCAGGGGCGGGTCGGTCTCGGCGACCAGGCCCGTCGCGATGGTGGGGGAGTTCGTCTCGCCAGTCTGAGCATCGACAGTCAGGCCGAGCGCGGTGAGCGCGGCGGTCGCATCCTCGACCGACATGCCCGCGATCGACTCCGGAATCTGCACCTTCGAGCCCGGGCCGACGCCGAACCACAGCCCGATTCCCGCGGCAACGAGCACGAGCACGGCGATGATCGCGCCGATGATCAGTCCGCGCTTGCGGCCCGTGCGGCTGCGCGCGGCGAGTGCAGCAGCGCTGTCCGGGACCGCGAGCGCGCCTTGCGGCCGGGCGCGCAGCGATCCGATGACCTGGGTCTCGGCGGTCGAGCTCGGGTGCGGCGCCGCTGTGGCGGTGGGCATGACCATGGTGCGCTGCACGGAGGTCGACGACGTCGAGGGCAACGACGTCATGAGGGCCGAGTGCGTTTCGTAGAGCTGGTCGAGCATGGCGCGTGCGTCGCGAGGACGATCCTCGGGATCGCGCTCGGTAGCCCACACGACCAGGTCGTCGAGCTCCGGCGGAACCCGCGGGTTCTTACGGCTGGGCGGGGGAACGGCGTCGTTGGCGTGCTGGTAGGCGATCTGCATCGGCTGGTCGCCCTTGAACGGCTGCTCGCCGACGAGCATCTCGTACATCATGATGCCCACGGCGTAGATGTCGCTGCGGGTGTCGGCGATGCCGCGCGTCACGAGTTCGGGCGACAGGTAGGCGATGGTACCGAGCAGGGCGGCGCCGGTCGCGGTCTGCGAACTGGCGGCGCGCGCGAGGCCGAAGTCGCCGATCTTGATGCGGCCGTCGTCGGCGAGCAGCACGTTCTCGGGCTTGAGGTCGCGGTGCACGATGCCCGCCTTGTGGGCGGCGGCGAGACCGGCGAGCACGGCCTCCATGATGTCGAGCGTCTGCTCGGTGGTGAGCACCTTGTGCTCCTGCAGCAGGTCGCGCAGGGTGATGCCGGGCAGGTACTCCATCACCAGGTACGCCATGTCGCTGTCCTGGCCCTGGTCGAAGACGTTGACGACGTTGGGGTGCGCCAGGCGCGCCGCGGAGCGGGCCTCCTGGATGAAGCGCTCCTTGAACTTGCTGTCGTCGGCGAGGTGGCCGTGCATGACCTTGATGGCCACGCGGCGCTCGAGCCGGAGGTCGGTGGCGAGGTACACCGTGGCCATGCCGCCGCGAGCGATGCGGGAGCGGATCTGGTACCGGCCGTCGAGAAGACGCCCGATCATGGGATCCGTGCTGTTGACGCTCACCAGCAGAGTCTAAAGTTTCCGCCTGTGTGCAACCCACCGGGACACGGCTCGGCGCCGGACTGCTATCCGAGTTCCGCGAGCCACTCCCACGCCGACGACTCCCATTTCGCGTACGCGTCGGGGTAAGCGGAGATCTGCACGCGCTGGGCGGCCTGCGTGAGCGGCATGGACTCCCAGCCCGAGATGTCGAGCAAGCCGCGAACGCCGGAGCGCCCCACGAAGAACAGCTCGGCGGCGCGCGCGGGGTTGGTGAGCTCGTCCACGGTGCCCCACCCGGAGCTCGGGCGCTGCTGGAACAGCCCGACCGAGTCGAGGTCGCCCCACGAGAGGTTGCGCAGGCTCGATTCCTGCATGGCCGTCGCCAGTGCGATGACGATGCCGTAGTCGGAGACCCCCAGGCTCCTGCCGACCTGCACGATGACCGCGGCATTGCCGCGCATCTCGTCGTTCATCGAGCTGCCCGAGGAGGAGGACGAGGGCGTGGCGGAGGCCGGCGTCGTCGATCCGCCGGCCGGGATGGAGAGCACCCCGCCCGTGTAGATGACGCTCGACCAGTCGAGGCCGTTGGCGTCGAGGAGCGCCTGGGTGGAGATGCCGAAGCGGCCGGCGATCGAGCCCACGGTGTCACCCGACACGATCGTGTAGGACACAGGGGCGGGCGCCGCGGGTTCCGCGGGTGCGGCAGGCGGCGCCGCGGGCGCCTGCACCACGGGCTCCACGACGGGCTCGACAGCGGGCTCGGTGGCGACCACGAGAACGAGGTCGTCGTCGTCCGACGGGGTTCCGGGACCGACGAGGCCGGGGATCGCGAGAGTCTGGCCGGGGTAGATGATGCTCGACCAGCCGAGGCCGTTCGCCGTGAGCACCGAGAGGGTCGAGACGCCGAATCGATCGGCGATCGCGCTGATGGTGTCACCGGCGACGATCGTGTAGCGCCCGCTGGGGGTCGCGTCCTGCACCGCCTCGACGGGGGCCACCGCACCCGAGGCCGACAGCTTCAGCTCCTGGCCGGGGAAGATCACTGACGACCAGCCCAGCCCGTTGAGGGCGAGCACGGATGCCGTCGACAGCCCGTACTGGCCGGCGATGCTGCTCACGGTGTCGCCGGCTTCGACCCGGTACAGGGTCGGGGCGGGAGCTACCGCGGTCTTGGCCGCCGACGTGATCGCCGTGCCCGCGGTCGCCACGGCCTGCTTGAGAGCCTTGCCGAGCTCGAAGTTGCTCCGCGGCTTCGGGGCGGGCCGCGACTCCGCGGCGCTCACCGGGCCGGTGAGGCCCATGGCGGCCATCGACCCGGCGAGGATCACCGAGCCGGTGGCGAACATGCCCTTCGCCACCCGGGAGCGCGCGAGAGACTCGCCGGGCTCCTCCGGCAGGCGCGGGGATAGCCCCGCGAAGACCGATCGTGCGACGCCCTGGGCATCGTCGACGTACTTGTCCATGATGTTTCCGTTCTCTCCCCACCCCGAGAAGGTCGGTGCGCCGCTCGCGGTCGCATCCGATACCACCGTGACACACCTGTTGTCCACTGTCAATTATTGTGGCTGGTGTTATTTGAATTTACCTAGCCGAAACAATCGGTCTGCGGGAGCGTCACGGGTCGTTCTCGGGCGTCCGTGGCACTCTTGACCCGTGACCGAAACGCCCGCCATCGACTGGCTCACGATTCCCGACCTCACAGAGATGCTCGGGCTCAAGGTGAGCCAGGTCCGTCGACTCATCGAGGATCGCTCCCTGCTCGCGAGCCGCATCGACGGGGTGTGGAAGGTTCCGGCCCCGTTCATCGTCAACGGCGAGCCCATGCACGAGCTGAGGGGCACCATCATCCTGCTCGGCGACAGCGGCTTCACTGACGAGGAGGCCATGAACTGGCTCCTCAACCGCGACGAGAGCCTGGGCGTCTCGCCGATCGAGGCGCTCAAGGCCGGGCGCAAGGCCGAGGTGCGCCGCGTCGCGCAGTCCCTCGCGTTCTAGCGTGGCGGCAACCGCCTAGTAGACCCGGCGGGTCACCGTGTCGGCGAGTTCCATCAACTGGTCGCGCGCAGAGGGGGCAAGTGGGGCATCCCGCATCGCCTCCTTTGCGAGTGCCACGTTGTGGTCGATGATCCGCTCGACCTGCTCTACGGCGCCGCAGTCGCGCAGGGTGTTGCGCATGATGTCCACTTGCTGCGCATCGAGCTCCGGGTCGCCCAGCAGCTCGTCCATGAGGGTGCGCGCCTGGGTCGAGAGCTTCTGCCGCGCGACCGCGATGAGTACCGTGCGCTTGCCCTCGCGCAGGTCGTCACCCGCGGGCTTGCCCGTAACGACCGGATCGCCGAAGACGCCCAGCATGTCGTCACGCAGCTGGTAGGCCACGCCCAGCGGCAGCCCGAAGGCGCGCAGCGCCGCGAGCTTGTCGATGCTCGCCCCACCGAGCGCGCCGCCGATGGCCAGCGGGGCCTCCACGCTGTACTTGGCCGACTTGTAGACGATGACGCGGTGGGCGCGGGGGAGGGCATCGGCCTCGGGCTGGCGGGTCCAGGCGTTCTCCTCGAGGATGTCGAGGTACTGCCCGGCCGTCACCTCCGTGCGCATGCGGGCGAACTCGGCGCGCCCGGCCCGGCCTGCCGCGCGGTCGGCGAGCAGCGCAGTGCCCGAGTCGAATAGCTCGTCGCTCCAGCCGAGGAGGAGGTCGCCCAGGAGCAGGGCCGCCGACTGCCCGAACTGCGTGGGGTCGCCCGTCCACCCCTCGTCGACGTGCATGCCCTCGAACCGCTTGTGGGCGGAGGCCGCACCGCGACGCGTGTCCGAGCGGTCCATGATGTCGTCGTGCACGAGCGCGGCGGCATGGAAGACCTCGAGCGCCGACGCTGCGAGCACGATCCCGGGGAAGTCTGCGGATACCGCGTCATCCGGAAGCGGGTCGAATCCGCGCGCCACACCGCTCGCCGCCTGCCAGCCCCAGTAGCAGAAGAGGGCGCGGAACCGCTTGCCGCCGGCGAGGAACGAGGTGGCGACGTCGGTGAACCGCACGAGCTCGGGCGCGATGTGGTCGAACTCGGTTGCGCGCGCGGCGAGGAACTCATCGATCCTGAGTTGAACGAGGTCAACTAACCGGTTACTCTCAGCCACCTGCCTAGCCTAGCTACCGCAGCGAGGCGTACTATGAAGGTTCACGCGTCGATCCCGAGGGACGAGGGGAACAGGATGCCACTTTCCGAGCAGGAGCAGCGCCTCCTCGAAGAGATGGAGCGCAGCCTCTATCAGAACGATGCTGACTTCGTCGCCACGGCCAACCCCCGCCGCGGCCGCCCGAACTACACGCTCGTCGTGCTGGGCATCCTCGTCGCCCTCCTGGGCGTCGCCACCCTGGTCGCGGGCGTCGTCGTGCACCTCCCGCTCGTAGGTGTGCTGGGCTTCGCGATCATGTTCGCGGGCGTGCTGCTCGCCATGGCCCCGCCCCGCAAGCAGGCCGGATTCGCGCCCCGCGAGGCACCCCGACCGTCGTCGAGCAAGCCGCGCTCGAACTCATTCATGCAGGGCCTCAACGACCGGTGGGATCGCCACCAGGACGGTCGCGAGTAGCCTCCAGCCGCAGAACTTCAGGAGCCAGCCTTCGGGCTGGCTCCTTTTTTGTCGTCTTTGGGCCCGATCTCCTCCATTTCCCTCCACCCCGACAACCCGCTTGTTTACTGAGTAGTCGGGGTACAAAGCGAGCAAATCGGCCCGATTTTCTAGGATTGGTGGTGGAAAGTGGAGTAAAGTGGGGCACACCTGATCCGGGCCGGAGAATGAGGGGAGGCATCCGTGTTCCTTGGCACCTATGCCCCCAAGCTCGACGACAAGGGCCGCGTCATCCTCCCCGCGAAGTTCCGCGAGGAGCTGTCGAGCGGCCTCGTCGTCACGCGCGGCCAGGAGCGGTGCCTCTACGTGTTCAGCCAGCGCGAGTTCGAGGAGATCCACGGCAAGATCCGCCAGGCCTCGATCACGAGCAAGCAGAACCGCGACTTCCTCCGCCTCTTCCTCTCCGGTGCGAACCAGGAGGTTCCCGACGGGCAGAACCGCGTGACGATCCCGGCGAACCTCCGCGAGTACGCGGGCCTCGGCAAGGACCTCACCGTGATCGGTGCGGGCAACCGGGCCGAGATCTGGGACACCGAGGCGTGGAACGCCTACTACGAGAACGCAGAATCCGACTTCGTCAACACGACGGAGGAGGTGATCCCGGGCCTGTTCTGACTCCTCCGCGCTGACTCCCAGCCGTACGCCCTGGCTTTCTTCCCCGATGCCAGGTCGCAACGGATGGGGATCAGCACTGGGGATTCCGCCCGCTACGTCATGGAAGACAACGCGCAGATCCACACCTCGGTCATGCTCGAGAGGACCATCGAGCTCCTGGCCCCCGCACTCGACCACGAGGGCGCGACGCTCGTCGACGGCACGCTCGGCATGGGCGGGCACGCCGAGGCGTTCCTCACCCGCTTCCCGGCGCTCCAGTTGATCGGCATCGATCGCGACCCGGATGCCCTCGCCATCGCCCGCGAACGGCTCGCGCCCTTCGGCGACCGGGTGCGGTTCGCCCATGCCGTCAACGACCAGATCGCGCGCGTGCTCGCCGACTTCGGAACGCCCCGCGTCGCCGGTGTGCTGTTCGACCTCGGCGTGTCGTCGCTGCAGCTCGATCGCGTGGAGCGGGGCTTCTCGTACTCGAAGGACGCGCCGCTCGACATGCGCATGGACGCGACGAGCGAGCGCACGGCCGCGCTCATCCTCGCCACCTACAGCGAGCAGGAGCTGCGCCGTATCTTCTACGACTACGGCGACGAGAAGCTCGCGCCGCGATTCGCGAGCCGCATCGTCCAGCGCCGCGAGGAGGAGCCGCTGGTCACGTCCGCGCAGCTCGTCGAGCTCATCATCGCCGCGACGCCGGCGGCCGCGCAGCGGGCGGGGCATCCGGCCAAGCGCGTGTTCCAGGCGCTGCGCATCGAGGTCAACCAGGAGCTCGCCGTGATCGAGCGCGCGGTTCCCGACGCGCTCGACGCGCTCGAGGTGCACGGGCGCATGGTCGTGCTCTCGTTCCAGTCGCTCGAGGACCGCATCGTCAAGCGCATCTTCCAGGCCCGCTCGACCTCCACCGCCCCGCGCGGCCTTCCCGTCGAGCTGCCCGAGCACCGGCCGGAGCTCAAGCTCCTCGTGCGCGGCGCCGAGCAG
>CAIXMB010000165.1 GCA_903920435.1 uncultured Actinomycetes bacterium | reverse complement strand
GGGGCATTCTCGCTCTCATCGTCGTGGCGATCCCGCTGCCGTTCCTGTTCGCGCTCAACGTGCTCTCCCTCGTCGTGCGCAACCAGCCGTCGGGCCAGCCGACCGCCGAGGCCACGGTCTACGCGCTCATCGCGTTCGGCGGGCTGTTCTTCTTCCCCGTGCTGTTCGTCGCGGCGACCGTGCTCGGCGTCACCGCGGTGCGCAAGCCGCGTCTCGCCGCGAAGGTGATGGGGTGGGTCACGATCGCCATCGTCATCCTGGCGATCCCGGCAGCATGGTCGGGCTACCTCGTCTGGATCACCAACGCCGGATAGCAGGGTGTTACGTTGTTGCCATGAGCGACGGCCGGTTCGACCCGAGATTCGATCCCGCCTTCCAGCCCGGCTACGAGGGGCCGCTCACCCCGGCACGCCCCGCGCGTACGCGCCCCGCCGCCGCAGCGCCCGAGGCGCTTCCGGTCATCGTGGAGACGCCGCCGGTACCTGACGCGGTGGACGTCGACGAGCCGCAGGCCCACCGCCCCAACCCGTTCCTCATCGCCCTCGGCGCCGTTGCGGTGCTGCTACTGGGCGGCGGGCTCTACCTGGTGTCGCGCCTGCGCGACCTGTTCGCCGACACCCAGTCGACGTCCGACTTCGACTACGTGACGCTGCAGGTGCTCATGTACGCCGCACCGCTGCTGCTCGTGCTCGGGCTCGCCACCGGCATCGGGGTGCTGTTCGTGTTCGCGACGCGCTGGGGTCGCCGCTAGCGGTTCTCCCTGCGCCAGACGAGCCGCAGGCCCGACCAGTCGGGGTCGATGGTGGCCACCTTGTTGTCGACGAGCCCGAGGGGCAGGGCGATCTCGCGCAGCAGGTTCTCGGTGACGTCGCTCACGTGCCCGGCGGCCTTGCGGGGCCACGCGATCCACAGGGCGCCAGCGGGCCGGATGCGGTCTCCGAGCCCCAGAACGTGCCGCTCGACGTCGGCGGCGCTCCGGCAGAATGCCACGATCACGTCGTCTGGGGCATCCGTCACCAGGTCGACGTCGACCGGATCGGCCTCGAACCGCCACTCCGGCGCTGCGTCGACGACGTCGAGGCGCACGCCCGGCACGATGCCGAGCTTCTTCAGCTGAGGGGTGCCGGATTATCCGCTGTCCACGCGACGAGGATACTGGGCGTGTGGCCGCTAACGTCGTCGTGCGCACCGGGATCGCCTGGGCGTCGTGCGTGGCGCTCGCGGCGGGCGTCGGCGTCGCCGCCGGCGTGCTCGGCATAGCGGGCCGCCCCGCAGCGGCGCCGAGCCTGAGCCCGATCGTGGGCGCCGTGGTGGGGAGCGTGCCCGTGCTCGACTGCCCGGGCGGCGCGGTCATCGGGTCCCTGGGGTCGGGCGACCGCGTGCTCGTGATCGCCCGCACGGGTGACGGCGACTACCTCGCGGTGCGCAGCCCGGCCGACCTGTACGCGACGGTGTGGGTGGGTGCGGCATCCGTCGACACCGGGCCTATCGAGGCGAGCCTCGCCAGGGCCGACCTGCCCATCGACGACTGCGTGCACCCGTGAGAGTCGTCGGTGCCGCACTCATCGCGCTCGCGCTCGTGGCTGGCCTGCTCGTCGGGCGGCAGTTCGCGCCTCCGGAGGCGTCGCTCGGCCCGTCCGTCGTGTCGGCGCGCGTCTCCGGTGCGTCCGACTCCGCCGGCCTCGGCCCGGCCGCGACGCGGCAGGTGCCGGTCGGCGTGACCGCCGACGAGATCGTGACGGATGCCCGCGCCCTCCTCGAGCGGGCCGCCACGCAGCGCGATCCGGCGGTGGCCGCGCACGAGCTGCTGCCGCAGTACGCGCTCGACGGCCCCGCCGACTCGTGCGCGGACGGCGCTACGTTCGCCTGCCCCGCCGGCGCGCCCGCGAACCTCACGGCCGCGGACGCAGCACCGCCCACGGCTCAGGCGCCGAGCGCCGAGCGCGGTCGGCCGCCCACCGCGGTGTACGCCGTCACGACCGATCTCATCGCGGTGAGCGTCGCGCACCGCGAGGGGGAGAACGTCACGGTGCTGGCGAACGCGTTCACGAGCGGGTCGCCCGCGTGCGACTCGCAGGTCGTCGCGTACGACCGGCTCGCGCATCGGTTGTTCGAGGTGGAGTCGCCGATCGACCCCGCGGCGATCGACGACGCCGGCTGGGACCCGGCGTTCACGACCCGCACGACGGTCGCCTTCGACCTCGGCGAGGGGCTTTCGATGACGATGTGCGCGCAGGTGATCCCGCGCGGTAGCCGCGAGCCCGACTACCTGGCTGCCGCGCTCGTGCAGACCGCCGACCGGCTCATGCCGACGATCACCCTCACCGGCGTCACGGGGCTCGCACTCCCCGGCTGGGAGATCGTCGGCTACCTGCCCAGCGGCCAGCAGTGCGGCGTCGTGCGCGTGCCGACGGTGCGCACGTACACCGCCGTGGCGATCGACCTGCCGGCCACCCGCACGCTGTGCGCCTCCGACGACGGATCGTCGGTGCTCGGCAGCGGCGTGCTGCAGTTCAGCCGCGGCGACAGCTCCACCTTCACCGTCGCCCACGCCTACGCCCTGCAACCGGCCGAGTACACGTCGCTCACGCTCGGCGCCCCGGCGCTGTGCCGCGGCTCGTGCCTGCCGCCGCCCGCGAGCTCGTTCCCGGTCCGCGGGAGTCGCGGCACCGCAACGGTGAGCGTCCTGTGGGCGCAGGGCAGCACCAACGGCGCGATCGCGACCACGGTCGGCGCCGTGCGCGACGCGGCCGGCGGTGCACCCCCACCGGATGCCCCGGCCCCACCCGTCACGCCCCCGGCCGCCGCGCTCAGCCAGGTCACTGTCGCCGTCGACTACCGCGTGAACAGCGACGCCTACAGTGTCGGTGCCTCCCGCACCGCGGCCTACCTCACCGTCCTCGCCGACGGGAGCCCGCTGGTCGGCCCGCACGCCGGCCAGTGCTTCGGCGACCAGACGGGCTTCGACGGCGAGGCGACGCGGGTCGCCTTCCTGGGCGACACCGTGCACATCTCGGGCAGCGTGCAGACCGTGTCGCTGGTGCCCGACGTGATCGGGTGCGTTCCCGACTGGCCGACGTCACCGCTCGCCATCACCTT
The DNA here is from genome assembly GCA_903920435.1 of uncultured Actinomycetes bacterium. Taxonomy (GTDB): domain Bacteria; phylum Actinomycetota; class Actinomycetes; order Actinomycetales; family Microbacteriaceae; genus Rhodoglobus. The sequence goes on along the minus strand of CAIXMB010000165.1, from coordinate 16,831 downwards.
CTCGACGGATGTCACGCTCGACCAGTTGCGCGAGGGCGTCGTGCTGCGCGTCGACCAGGCGCTCGGTGCCGACCCCGCGGTGCGGGCGACAGCGAGTGCGATCGTGCGGATCAGCCTCGCGCGGTGACTACCTCGCGCGTTGCCTACTTCGCATTCGGGTCGACGGGCTTGCCGTTGAGCATGACGCCCGGGGAGGGCTGGTTGGCGGCGGGCGGCACGGGCGCGGCCGGCGGGGCGGCGGGGGCCGGGGCATCCGTGGCGGTGGGGGTCTCGATTTGGGCGGCGCGACCGCGGGGCCCGCGGATGACGCTCGCGATGCCGACCGCGCCGAGGCCCAGCCCGATCAGCAGGGGCAGCACGTTGTCGCCGAGGTTCACCGTGAACTGGTTGAGGAGGGTGCGCAGGAAGGCGCTGGAGAAGATGCCGCCCTTGCCCAGGTAGCCGGCGTAGGTGGCCGCGACGATTCCGGAGACCGTCCCCAGCACGATCGCGATGGCGGACACCGCGACGAACGGCCCCCAGCCAGCGCGCGAGAGCGGAGCGCCCGCGCCCTTCTGGTAGAGCCAGGCCGCGATGTACGGGATGACGATGGCGGCGATGCCCGAGATGAGTTGGAAGAGCCCGGCGACGATCGCGAAGATGATGATCGCGGCGGGGATCGCGAGCAGGGCGAAGGTCGTGCCGCGGCCCACGTTCTCGGCGGGAGCAGTGGTGTCTGTCATGTTTTCCACCATACTCAGCGGCACTCGCCCCACAGGCCGCCGAACCGCGCGGCGGCGCTCGACTCGGCCCGCACGACCGGATCCCAGAGCGCGACGTTCGGCGGCATCTGCTCGGCGCGCACGAACCCGTCGATCGCCAGCAGGTAGTTCACGTAGCGGCCGTCGGGCGCCCACACGTTGAGCAGCCACCGGCCAGCGGAATCCTGCGGCGTCGCGTCGGTCGCGACCCACGCGATCGAGCCCTTCGGCAGCAGTTCGTCGAGCCTGCCCTTCGCCTCGACCGCGTAGCACTCGGGCACGATGCCGTAGTTGGGCGAGTCGATGCTCAGCAGCTTCGCGGTGACGGTGCCGCGCTCGCGCACCTGCGCGCCGGGCAGCCCCGACGAGAGCATGACCGTGTCGCCGCTGAGCACCTCGAGCACCTCCATCGGCTGCGCGTTCGCGGGTCGAGACATGACGGATGCCGCGGCCTCCCGCCCCGGCCAGAGCGCGACGACCACGTACCCGAGCACACCCGCGACCACGGCAACGGCGGCCACGGCCCTCAGCACCCTCATGGGAGTCATTCGGCGCATCACCGCTGGCAGTTCGGACACCAGTAGGTGTCACGCAGTTGGAGGGCCGTGTCGCCGAGCTCGCCGCGCAGCACCGTGGTTCCGCAGCGCAGGCACCCGCGGCCCTCGCGGCCGTACACCCACGAGGTGTCGCCGCGGAGCTTGCCGGTCGTGGTGCGCTCCGGCCTGTCCTTGTTCGCCTCGATGAGCTTCTTGGCCAGGACCACCATGCGCTCGAGGTCGACGACCTCGGCGACGGGCGTGGTAGGCAGCACCCCGCGCAGGAAGCACAGCTCTGCACGGTAGACGTTGCCGAGGCCCGCGAGGTTCCGCTGGTCGAGCAGCGCGAGGCCGATCTCGCGATCGGGCGTGCTGCGGATGTTCGCGACGGCGAGGTCGGGATCCCAGTCAGGTCCGAGGAGGTCGGGGCCGAGGTATCCGACCACGCTGTCCTCCTCCTCGGTGCGCACGACCTCGAACAGGCCGAGCTCGAAGCCGACCGCCACGGCGGAGTCGTTGGCGAGGATCGCGCGGGCCTTGAACTCCGGCCGCCGCCAGCGCTCGCCGGGGCGGTAGACCTGCCACACGCCCTCCATCTTGAGGTGGCTGTGCAGCGTGTACCCGCCCACCCGGGTGAGCAGGTGCTTGCCGCGGCTCACCGTGCCGTGCACGGTCTCGCCCGTGAGATCGACCGTCGCGAACTTCGGCACCCGGATGTCGCAGCGCGTCAGCACGGTGCCGTCGAGCGCGCCAGCGAGCAGCTTCGCGGCCCGGTAGACGGTGTCGCCCTCAGGCACGGAGGCGCAGCCCCTGTGGCGTGGGCGCGAAGCCCGCCTCGACGAGCAGCACGCCCAGCGGGGTGCCGACCGAGAACTCCCCGTCGATGCGCTCGACCCGCAGCTTGCCCAACCGCGACCGCACCGTCGACGTGAGGGCCGCCGATGCGGCCCGCAGCACGCCCTCGTCGGCCGTGAAGGTGAGCACGGTCTTGCCGCCCTTCTCGACGTAGAGCACGAGCGCGCCGTCGACGAGCACGACGATCGCACCCGCCTTGCGGCCGGGGCGATGGCCGCGCCCGGTGCCTGAGCCTGTCGAAGGACCCGCCTCGGGCTCGGGAGCCGCAGGCCAGGGCAGTGCAGCACCGAACGGGTTCGCGGGGTCGGTTGCGGCGAGGGCGATCGCGTCGAGCGCCGGCACCGCCTCGGCGTCGCGGCTGTAGCTGCGCAACCTGTCGATCGTCGCGCTCGTCGCGAACTGCGCGGCACCGAGGCCCTCCACGAAGTAGCCGCGCCGCGCGCGCCCGGTCTCCTCGAAGCCGCTGAGCACCTTGTACGCGAGCGCGAAACCGCCACGGATGCCCTCGCTCACGACAGCCCCGCGGGTGACGACACCGTGCCGCTCGAGCAGCGACTCCGCCATGGCCTTGGCCCTGATCGTGGTGTCGCCCTCGGCGAGCGGGAGCAGCGACCACCGCCCACCCCCGGTCGGCGGGCCCGCAGCGGCAACCCGCAGGGAGCTCGACCGCCCCCGGTAGCTCCGGGTGCGGGGCGCGGCCGCCGGGCCGCCCAGGTAGGAGCGCAGGGCAGACAGCGTGTCATTCGTGATGAGGCCGGCCCACACGAGTTCCCACAGGGCAGCGTTGAGGGCCTTGTCATCCGTACTGCCGACCGCCTGGCCGAGCTGGCGGAAGAAGTACGCGCCGCCGCCGGCCATCGCCTCGAGGATGCTGCGCTGAAGCTCGGTGGTCTCGTCGCCGCTGGGCTCCGGAAGGGTGAGCCGGGCCGTCTCGGCGAGGTGGAAGCTCACCCAGCCGTCGCTGCCGGGCAGGGCGCCGTTACCCGACCAGATGACCTCGCCCGTGGTGGTCAGCTCGTCGAGCCAGGCCTGAGAGTACTGGGGCAGGCGTGCGGGGAAGACGAGCGTCTCCCACGCGCTCGCGGGCAGGGAGACGCCCGCGAGCTGGTCGATCACCTGGGCGAGCCCGTCGATGCCGCGCAGGGTTCCGCCGACCGATTGCCATGCGGGCAGGAACCGGCCGAGGGTTTGGCTGTCGACCGGCTCGACCTCCTGGCGCAGGGCGGCGAGCGAGCGGCTGCGAAGGCGGCGCAGCACCTCGACAGAGCACCATTCGGTGCCGCTCGCCCCGGGGCGGAACTCGCCATCGACGACACGGCGGTCGGCGGCGAGCCGGCGCAGGGTGTCGTGGACCACGGCGGTGCCGAGGCCGAGGCGGGTCGCGACCTCCTGCACGAGGAACGGTCCGTGCGTGCGCGCATACCGGCTGACGAGGTCGCCGACGGGGTCGTCCACGGGTTCGATGAAGGCCGCGGGAACCCCGATTGGCAGCGGTACGCCGAGTGCGTCACGCAACCGCGCCGCGTCTTCGACGCCCGCCCACTGCGTGTTGCCCGCGATGGTGACGCGCAGCACGCGGTTCGCCTTCTGCAACTGATCGAGTGTTTCGGTGATCGAGCCTGCCGAGATCTCGCTGCGCTGCAGGATCTCGCCATCCGACAGCGGCCCGAGCATCCGAAGCAGGTCGGCGACGCCCTCCGCGTCGCGCGCCTTGCGCTCCGGGGTCAGCCGCTGCAGCTCCAGCTCCGTCTGCTCGATGACCGCGGGGTCGAGGAGCTCACGCAGCTCTGCGCGCCCGAGCAACTCCGCGAGCAGCGTCGGGTCGAGCGAGAGCGCCGCCGCACGGCGCTCGGCGAGGGGCGAGTCGCCCTCGTACATGAAGGCCGCGACGTAGCCGAAGAGCAGGGAGCGCGCGAACGGCGACGGCACCTCGGTCTCGGTTTCGACCATGCGCACCTTGCGCGTCTCGAGCTGGGCGGTGAGCGCCATGAGGGCGGGCAGGTCGTACACGTCCTGCAGCACCTCGCGCACCGTCTCGAGCACGATCGGGAAGGTCGGGTACCGGCGGGCGACATCGAGCAACTGGGATGCCCGCTGCCGCTGCTGCCACAGCGGGGAGCGGCGGCCGGGGTCGCGGCGGGGGAGGAGGAGCGCTCTCGCCGCGCACTCCCGGAACCGCGCGGCGAAGAGGGCGGAACCGCCCACCTCCTCCGTGACGATTGCCTCGAGCTCGTCGCGCTCGAACGCGAACAGGTCGGCACCGGGGGGTTCGGCATCCGTGTCGGGAATGCGCACGACTATGCCGTCGTCGCCCGCCATCGCCGCCCCGTCGACGCCGAGGCGGTCGCGCACGCGGGCGGTCACGGCCAGCGCCCACGGCGCGTGCACGGGCATGCCGTACGGCGAGTGCAGCACGACCCGCCAGTCACCGAGCTCGTCGCGGAAGCGCTCGACCACGAGGGTAGTGTCCGTCGGAACCTGGCCCGTCGACTTCTTCTGCTCGGCGACGAGCGCGACGAGGTTGTTCGCGGCCTTCTCGTCGAGCCCGATGTCGGCGAGGCGGGTGCGAATGTCGCCGCCGGTGGAGACCTCGCGGGTGAATGCGCCGATCGCCGCGCCGAGCTCCGCGGGCCGGCCGAGCCCGTCGCCCTTCCAGAACGGCACCTTGCCCGGCTGGCCGAAGGCGGGGCTCACGAGCACCTGGTCGTGGGTGATCTCCTCAATGCGCCAGCTCGTGGTGCCGAGCGCGAAGACGTCGCCCACCCGCGACTCGTAGACCATCTCCTCGTCGAGCTCGCCGACGCGCCTGCCGGGGGCGCCGGGGTCGCCGCCCACCATGAACACGCCGAAGAGCCCGCGATCGGGAATGGTGCCGCCGCTCGTCACCGCGAGGCGCTGCGAGCCGGGGCGGCCGGTGATCGTGCCGCCGACGCGGTCCCAGACGATGCGCGGGCGGAGTTCGGCGAACTCGTCGCTCGGGTAGAGCCCGCTCAGCAGGTCGAGGGTGGCGTCGAACGCGCTGCGCGGCAGGGTCGCGAACGGCGCGCTGCGACGCACGGTGTCGAACCACTCCTCGACGTCGATGCCCTCGAGCGCCGTCGCGGCCACGGTCTGCTGCGCGAGCACGTCCAGCGGATTCGTCGGCACCGCTATCGACTCGATGAGGCCGGCCTTCATGCGTTCGACCGCCACCGTCGTGTGGATCAGATCCGTGCGGTGCTTCGGGAACAGGACGCCCTTCGAGATCTCGCCGACCTGGTGCCCCGCGCGACCAATGCGCTGCAGGCCGGATGCCACGGACGGCGGTGACTCAACCTGGATCACGAGGTCGACGGCACCCATGTCGATGCCGAGCTCGAGCGAGCTGGTGGCCACGACGCACCGCAGGCGCCCGGACTTGAGGTCGTCCTCGATGGTCGCGCGCTGCTCCTTGGAGACGGAGCCGTGGTGGGCGCGGGCGAGCAGCGGTGGAGCGCCCGAGGTGGAGCCGGCTTGCGCCATCATCTGCGCGGGAAGTCTGGCGGGTTGAATAGCGCGCTCTCCGCGCGTATCGAAACCATCGCTCCCGCCGGTGAGGTTTCGATACGCTCCTTCGTCGCTACTCAACCCGCTGAGCGCGAGCTCCGCTCGCTCCTCAGCGATCTCGTTCAGCCGCGACGTGAGGCGCTCGGCAAGCCGCCGCGAGTTCGCGAACACGATCGTCGACCGGTGCTCGAGGATCTCGTCGACGATGCGCTCCTCGACATGGGGCCAGATCGACCCCGTCGCCTCGGGCGACATCCCCGTGTCGCCGACGCCCTCGCGCGGCGCGACGACGCCGGGCTCCGTCATGTCCTCGACGGGGACGACGACCGACAGATCGAAGGTCTTGGCCGCGGGTGGCTGCACGATCGTCACCGGGGCCCTGCCGCCGAGGAACCGCGCCACCTCCTCGAGCGGGCGCACGGTCGCCGACAGGCCGATGCGCTGCGCGGGCTTCGGCAGCAGGGCATCCAGCCGTTCGAGCGAGAGCGCGAGGTGGGCGCCGCGCTTCGTCGCTGCGACGGCGTGCACCTCGTCGACGATCACGGTGTCGACGCCCACGAGGGTCTCGCGGGCCGCAGACGTCAGCATGAGGTACAGCGACTCGGGCGTCGTGATGAGGATGTCCGGGGGCGTTCGCGCGAGCAGCCGACGATCGGCGGGGGTCGTGTCGCCCGAGCGCACACCCACGGTCACTGCGGGAACATCGACCCCGAGCCGGCGGGCAGTCTGGGTGACACCGACAAGAGGCGCGCGCAGGTTGCGCTCGACGTCGACGCCGAGCGCCTTGAGCGGGGAGATGTAGAGCACGCGGGTGCGGCGGCGCGGGTCATCCGGTGCGGGTTTCGATGCGAGCTGGTCGATGGCCCACAGGAATGCGGCGAGGGTCTTGCCGGAGCCGGTCGGTGCCACGACGAGGGCGTGCGAGCCCGACGAGATCGCCTCCCACGCGCCGAGTTGCGCGGGTGTGGGTGCCGCGAAGGCGCCCGAGAACCACTCCCGCGTGGCGGGGGAGAACCGGTCGAGCACCATCCGGCTATCTTCCCCCGAACTGCCGTCACTCGGGCGGGGTTGCGCTCTCGGCGGAGCACCCGCTGGTTGAGTAGCGCGCTCTGGCGCGCGTATCGAAACCGGGTCTCGATACGGCCGCGGGCGGCCTACTCAACCCGCCGAGTGCTCGCGCAGGAAGGCGACGAGGTCGATGAGCTCGGGCGTCGAGATCGCGTGCCCGAGGTCCTCGTAGATGCGGATCGTCGCGTCGGCGTGGTCGGGCAGCCACGCGGCCGTGCGCTCGACGGCGTCAGCGGGTATCACCCGGTCGTCCGTGCCGCGGCCCCAGAACACGGGGGGCTTCACGCGGGCGAGCTCTGCGTCGCCGGGGTGCTCGCCGGACGCCACGAACCCCGCGATGGCGACGGTGGCGGTGAACCGGTCCGGGGCGTGGCGCAGGAGCTGCAGTGCGAGGGCCGCGCCCTGCGAGAAGCCGATCAGCGAGACGGACGTGTACTCGAGCGAGTCGAGCCACTCGAGTACGGCATCCGCCGCCTCGTCGACACGCTCGGCGCTCGGGTTGCCGGAAGGGCTGTCGGCGCGCGACCACCACGCCCAGCCGCCGTTCTCCGCGATCGGCGCCCGCACCGAGGCGATCACCGGCCCGAGCGGCAGCCCCGGGGCCATGCCGAACAGGTCTCCCTCGTGCGATCCGTAGCCGTGCAGGAGCACCAGCAGCGGGCGGTCGGCCCGTTCGCGCTCGGGTGCTGACCAGAGGATTGCCGACGTGTCGAGCTGCATCGTCCAAGCCTAGGGATCGCGACTGTAAGAATGGACCATGAGCTCCGTCGGCACTCCTGACCCTGATCCGAATCCCGGCTGGCTGTCTGAGGACGAGCTCGCCGAGACCCGCAAGCGCCTCCCGCTGCTGTATGTGGAGGCCGTGCCCGTGCGCGTCGACGGGCTCGGGCGCGTGACGGAGGTGGGGATGCTCCTGCGCGCGAACGACGGCGAGATCACCCGCACGCTCGTCTCGGGCCGCGTCATGTACGGCGAGACGCTGCGCGACGCGCTCTTCCGGCACCTCGAGAAGGACCTGGGGCCGATGGCGTTCCCGCTGCTGCCGGCCTCGCCGGTGCCGTTCTCCGTGGCGGAGTACTTCCCCTGGCCGGGGTCGAGCCAGTTCATGGACTCACGCCAGCACGCGGTATCCCTCGCCTATGTCGTGCCGGTCACGGGAACGTGCGAGCCGCGCCAGGACGCGCTCGAGATCACGTGGCTTCGCCCGTCCGAGGCCGCGTCGGAGTCGGTGACCGCCGACATGGAGGGCGGCCGCGGGGCGCTGCTGCGCGCGGCGCTCGCGTCGGTGGGTGTGCTGCCTTAGCGCAGCTGCTCCTCCACCGGGACCGACCGCTCGGTTACGACGTCGCCGGTGTGCAGCGTGGACTTCGTCTCGATGAGCACGATGCCGACCTCCTCGTCGGCCACCGGGTTGTGCCGCACGCCCTTCGGCACCGTGAAGAACTCGCCCGGCTGCAGCACGACCTCGTCCCGGTCCTCGAGCTGGATGCGCAACGTTCCGTAGACGATGAGGAACAGCTCGTCCTCGGTCTCGTGCGCGTGCCACACGAACTCGCCCTTGAGCTTGGCGACCTTCACGTACTGGTCGTTGACCTCGCCCACGACGCGCGGGCTCCAGTAGTCGGTGATCTGCTCGAGCTCTGCGGCGAAGTTCGTCATCGCACCATTCTGATCTCCGCGAGATTCTCCCACGACTCCGCGACCTTGCGCGCGCCGTCGGCGACGAATCCGTTGCGGCGGTAGAAGGCCTGCGCGCGCGGGTTGAGCTCGGCCGTCCAGAGGAACGCGGGCTCCGTGCCGATCGCGGCGTCCAGCAGTGCCTGGCCGGACCCCGTGCCGTGCAGGCTCGCGACCTGGTAGATCATCGCGAGTTCGAGGTCGCGCGGGGCGTCGTCCTCAGCAGGCGGGCCGGATGCCGCGAACCCCCGCACCTCGCCGTCGAGCTCGGCCACGACGAACGTCCAGCCCATGTCGATCAGGTCGCGCCAGCGCTCCTCGTGCGGTTCGAGGGAGGCGAGCAACTCGGCGGAGAGGAATCCGCTGTACGTCTCGCGCCAGCCCTGCATCCGTACCTCGCCGATCGCCCGCGCGTCGCCGACGCGCGCGGGGCGGATGAGGACGACCATCAGCCAGCGAGGTCGCTCGCCCGACCGGGAATGGTGTCTTCGAACACCGGCCACTCGCGCACCGTGAAGCGCCCTGGCGCGGGCTCGAGGTTGAGCGCGGTGATGTACAGCTGGAGGCCCTCGCGGAAGATGCGGTCGGCGCTCACGATGTTCGTCGAGCCGGCCATGGCCGCGGAGCCCACCGTGTACGAGAGCAGCACGCCCACGTAGTCCATGGCGAGCTCGGGGGTGGTGGAGGCCTGGCGGAACAGGTCGCCCAGATCGCGACGCAGCCGGGCGAGCTCGGCGCTGCGGTTGGTGCGGTCCAGGAGGTGGGCGGCGAGGCCGGGGCGCGCGACGAGGCAGTTCCACAGGGCGCGCATGACGAGCTCGACCTTGTTCTGGCTCGTGCCGGCCTCGGGCATCGCGATACGGGCGAGCTCGAGGTCGAGCACGGCGTCGGCGAGGTCGGCGCGGTCTTCGACGTGGCTGTAGAGCGTGTTGGGGGCGACCCCGAGCACCTCGGCGACGCGCCGCATGGTCACCGCGCTGAATCCCTCGAGCACGAGCAGGTCGTGCGCTGCCGTTGCTACATCGTCACGTACGAGCCCAGCTCGGGTACCGCGCCCTCTTGCCATGCGCTCAAACGTACGGCGTGCGGCAGGTATCGCACAGTGTCCAATACGGCGTGTTGGCCGGATGCGCGGCTTGCGCCGCCCGGCACGCGCCCGCGCCCGCGCCTCCCTCCGCCCGCGCGCCCTCCCGCCCGCGCGGAGTTTTCGACCCCATGCGCTCGCCGGAGAGTCCGCGTCGAGTCGAAGGGTCCGCGCGGGTTCCGGGTGACGCGGCGCGCGAGGACCGCTCGGACGGGCCGCGCCCCCGCAACGCAGAACGGCGCCCCCGAGGGGACGCCGTTCGTGGAGCGTGAGTGCCTAGCGGCCGCGGGTGTTCGCGCGCACGACCTGGCCGACGCGGATGGGTCCGCCGGTCGACTGGGCGCGTCCCTTGCCACCGCGCGGGCGCGACGGCGCCTGCTCGGAGCGCGCGGGCTGCGCGTGCGACGACTGGGCGTGCGGCTGGGTGGCGCGCGGCTCGGAGGAGCGGCGCTCGCCGGTGACCGCGGCGCGGCCCGTTCCGGCAGCGGAGGCCGGGCGGCTCTGCGAGGGGCGGCCCGAGCGGTCGCGGCGCGGCGCGCCCTCGCGGGGAGCCGATCCGTCGCGGTTGGCGCGCTTGCGCTGGGCGTTGGCGCCCTGCGAGCGACCGCCCTGCGACTGGCCGCGCTCGGGAACAGCAGCGCGGGGAGCGGGCTTCACATACTCGGCGACTTCGCCCACGAGAGCGACAACGGGAGCGGACGTGGCGGTGACGTGCTGGGGCGTGACGGTGATCTCAGCCTTGCGCAGGAGCGCTGCGGTGTCCTTGCGCTGGGCGGGGAGCACGATCGTGACGACCTCACCCTCCTTGCCGGCGCGCGCGGTGCGACCGGAGCGGTGCAGGTACGCCTTGTGCTCGGCCGGCGGGTCGACGTGGATCACGAGCTCGATGTCATCCACGTGAACACCGCGGGCGGCGACATCGGTGGCGACGAGAACCCGGGTCTCACCCGAGGCGAACGACGCGAGGTTGCGGTCGCGGGCGACCTGCGAGAGGTTGCCGTGCAGATCCACCGACGGGATGCCCGCGTCGGTCAGCTGCTTCGCGAGCTTCTTGGCGTGGTGCTTGGTGCGCATGAACAGGATGCGGCGGCCGGTGCCGGAGGCGAGCATCCGTACCAGCTCGTTCTTCTCGTCGACACCGGCGACCTCGAAGACGTGGTGGGTCATCGCGGCGACGTGGCTGTTGGCCTCGTCGACGGAGTGCAGCACCTCGTTGTGGAGGTAGCGGCGCACGAGCTTGTCGACGCCGTTGTCGAGCGTCGCGCTGAAGAGCAGGCGCTGGCCGGTCTGCGGCGTCTTGTCCATGATGCGCGTGACGACCGGAAGGAAGCCGAGGTCGGCCATGTGGTCGGCCTCGTCGAGCACCGTGATCTCGATCGCGTCGAGGTGGGCGAAGCCCTGCTTCATGAGGTCCTCGAGGCGGCCGGGGCAGGCGACGACGATGTCGACGCCGGCCTTGAGCGCCGCGACCTGGCGGTTCTGCGAGACGCCGCCGAAGATGGTCGTGATGGTGAGGCCGTACGCGGTGGCGAGCGGCTCCATGGCGGCGGTGATCTGTGTGGCGAGCTCACGGGTCGGCGCGAGGACGAGCCCCAGGGGGCGACCTGCGCGGCGCTTGCCGCCGGCCAGCGCGCCGCCGAGGCGGGCGACCATGGGGATCGAGAAGGCGAGGGTCTTGCCCGAGCCGGTCTTGCCGCGACCGAGCACGTCCTTGCCCGCGAGGGTGTCGGGGAGGGTGTCGACCTGGATGGGGAACGGTTCGGTGATGCCGTTGGCGCTGAGCGCGGCAACGATGGGGGCGGGCACGCCGAGCGTGCTGAAGATGTTTTCAGGCATGAGTAAATTTCTGAACAGATCGGAGCGGTGTCCGATTCAGTGGCGAAGGTGGCGATGGCCACGCTCGTTCGCCGGAGAAGTTATCGAATCAGGGATCCGAGGGAAGCGTTCTACGACGCAGGGGAACCGTCATGGTTCCGCAAGATGAGACAACCCTAGCAGGAGCGAGCAATATATCGGCTTTGTACCCCCTGAACGAGTCCTCCCCGCATTGGGGAATGTACCCCGTTTTGTCCTCGCTTTAGCGTTGAGCCTGTAACCCAGGGGGGAGGGGTGCCATGCCTACGACAGTCGAACCGCTCGGCGTCGCAATCCTGATCGTGCTGGCCGTGATCGTGATCGCCGGCATGGTCTGGGCAATCCGGCGCTCAGTGTGAGCCCGAGTACCGCTCACCGACGGGAATCTCGACCGCGACGCTATTACCCGGCTGCGCGAGCGGGCAGGCCCACATCGGGTCGTAGGCGCACGATGGGTTGTACGCGAAGTTGAAGTCGAGCACGAGCGACTCCGGGGCCGCCCCTGGACCCAGGTCGGCACCCTTGACCGTGTCGAGCAGGTAGCGGCCGCCGCCGTAGGTGCCGCCGTGCTTGCCGGCGAGCCCGTCCTTCACCGGCACGAAGATCCCGCCGGCGTACGACGCGAGGCGCCATACGTCCAGGCTGCCGACTCCGGGCACGTCGGCGACACCGATGAGATCGAACGGCACGACCCCGTCAGTACCGGTCTCGACCTCCATGCGTCGCTCGGCGGTCGGCGTGAGCCCGACCTCGAAGCGCCAGGCCGGGTCGTACGGCTCGACCGGCAGTCCGGTGAAGGTGGCGCGATCCTCGGCGAGCAACGGCGTCGACGGATGCTCCGCGAAGAGCCGGTCCCGTTCCCGCCGCCACAGGTCGTGGGCCGCGACGAGGTCGCTCGACTCCCGCACCCGCTCGTACATCGCGAAGACGCGGCGGCGCCAGTCCGCAACCTCGAGGGCCGTCATACCCAGCCCGGCGCGAGCCTGCGCAGCTGCGCCGCGCGCCACTGCCAGAACGCCCACATCGCCGGCCACACGAGCAGGCTCACCGGCTCGGCGTCGAAGAGCAGCCGGTCGCGGAACAGCGTGCGGCCGTCGTTGGTTGGCGAGACCGCCATGGTGTGGTGCCAGTAGCTCACCACCGACAGGGCGCCGGAGGTGGGGGCGCCCGTGTCGTGCACGAAGCGCACGTCGCCGCGCTGCGTGAAGGTGAGGTCGATCACCTGCGCCCCGACCGGGATCAGACCGAGCAGGCGGGCGGTGACCGGATGCTCGCCCTGCGCCCACGTCTGCCCGAGTGGCTCGGCCGACGCGAACGTCAGGAGCGGTGACGAGACCGCACGGAACACCTCGGGGCTGCGGATCGCGCGCCACGCGGCATCCGGTTCGCAGTCGAGTACCTGCTTGAGCATGACGTGCATGGTTCCATCATCGGTGGTGTGGGCTAGGAATGTGCCATGAAGAACTGGTTGTGCGTCGTTCAACGCGAGCATGTGCTGCGCGGCATAACGCTCGGTATCGTGCAGACCAACCACGGTGTGCGGTCGGGAATACAACGGATGTCGCCCGGCGACGGGCTCGTGTTCTACTCGCCGAAGACCGCATACCCCGAGGGCGACCCGCTGCGCGAGTTCACGGGGATCGGCGTCGTGGCCGACGGTGAGCCCTGGCAGGAGGACGAGGGCGAGTTCAAGCCCTGGCGCCGCAGGGTGCACTTCGAGAAGGCGGCGATCGCGACACCCATCGCGCCGCTGCTCGACGTTCTGCAGCTCACACGGGGCAACAGCAACTGGGGCTTCATCATGCGGCGGGGCCAGATCGAGATCGCGCAGCACGACTTCGAGGTGATCGCCCGCGAGATGGAGGCCGGTAGCCTCGTACGGTGAGTTCTCCGCGCAACCAGCCGCAGTACCAGATCCGTTTCGACTGGGGGGTCGAGGGCGCCAACGCCATTGCGCCCGGTGCCCACATCGTGGTGTGGGCCGACGCCCTGGGCGGGTCGGCACCCGAGCTCGAGCACGACAACGCCGTCATCACCGGCAGCGTGGGCTCGCGCGGCGCGGTCGCGGCCTGGGTGCTCGACCGCCAGGTGGAGCTCGGTGATCGAGCCACCGTCGCCGTGGTGGCGGCGGGCGGCCCCGACGGACGGTTCGCCGTAGAGGACCTGCTCGCGGCAGGCGCCGTGATCGATGCGCTCGCCGAGGTCGGCATCGACTACATCTCCCCGGAGGCCGCTGCCGCCGTGGGCGCATACACGGGGCTGCGGAACGCGACGGGCCACGTGCTCTCGGCCTGCGTCACCGGCCAGGAGATCATGGCGGCCGAGGGTCGCGAGCCCATCGACGCGGCACGCAAGCGCAACGACGCGGCGGAATTCACGGTGCTCAAGGAATTCAGGCTGCCCGCGTAGCGTTGTCCCCACCAGGTTGATCTACGGAGGAAACACCATGAAGGCAGTACTGGGCGACACGGTTATCGCGGAAGCACCCAAGGAGGACCTGATCTCCATCGAGGGCAACTGGTACTTCCCGCCGTCGAGCGTGAAGAGCGACCTCCTCGTCGAGAGCGCCACCCCCTACACCTGCCCGTGGAAGGGCGAGTGCCAGTACTTCTCCGTGAAGGATGGCGACGCGCTCCTGCAGGACCGCGCCTGGAGCTACCCCACCCCGTACCCGACGGCGTTCGACCGCGTCGGCAAGGACTTCTCGAACTACGTCGCCTTCTGGAAGGAAGTCAAGGTCGTCGACTAACGGTCTCGGCTTCGCTCGACCGCCGGGCTACTTGTTGCGGTGCTTGCGGACCTTCGCCCGGTTGCCGCAGCGCTGCATCGAGCACCACCGGCGATTGTTAGACCGCGATTCGTCGTAGAACACGATCGTGCAGTCGGATGCGGCGCACTCCCGGATGCGTTCGCGCTCTTCTGACCCGAACAACTCGACGGCCTCGCGCGCCATGACGGAGAGGGTCTGCCCGACGCGCGCCCGGGAGCGACCGGCCTGGCGCCGCCCGCCGGCGAGCACGGGCGGGATGTCGGGGGTCGCGGCGAACAGGTTGATGATGTCGACATCGTCAACGCTCGCATCCTCGCCGCGGCTGAACGCCGTGGCGGTGCGGGCTATCGCCGCGCGGAGGGCGAGGGCATCCGTGAGCTCACGCTCGCTCGCCGTGCCGTCAACCTCGTCGAAGCGCTCATCGAGCCACGCGCCGAGGTCGTCGGGCGAGTGCAGCGTCTCCCACGCAGGGTTGTCGCCCATGGCGCCCGTGTAGGCGAAGTCGAGGGCCAGGGCGCCGGAGTCGAACCACCAGCGGTGGCCGTCGCCTGAGATGAACCATTGGCCCGTCGGGCGGGCATCTATCGAGTGCGGCACGGTAACCAATATAGTGGGTTACATGGCAGACACAACGGGACTCACGAAGGACGCCGGCTGGGAAGTGGGGGTGCGCGAGACGGTCGCTGCGCCGTTGCCCGCGGTGTGGGACTACCTGCTCGGGGAGGGTCTCGCCGTGTGGCTCGGGGAGATCGACTCCCTGCCCACCGAGAAGGGTGCGACCTTCGCCACGGCGGACGGCGTGCGGGGGAGCATCCGGAGCTACACCGAGGGGCTGCGCGTGCGCATCGGCTGGCAGCCCGACGACTGGCCCCACGACACCACCCTGCAGATCACGGTCAGGGAGGCGGCGACCGGCACGACGATCGGCTTCCATCAGGAGAAGCTGGCCGATCGCGAGGAGCGCCGGATGATGCTGGGCCACTGGAAGAACGTCGCGGCCGCGATCGGCGCCCACTTCAGCGCTTGACCCACTCGATGCGGTAGCGCGCGTCGAACCGGCGGGAGCACTTGCCGCACGCGAGCGGACGCGTCGGCTGCCGGTAGCGGTAGTGCACGTGGCCGGCGGGGCACGTGCCCACCCACGGCGCGAACTCCGTGGCGACGGCGCCGTCGTGCAGCCGCTTGCCCTCGTAGCCGAGGTCTTTGGCTATCGCCCGCCACTTCGGGCCGTGCCCCGCGCGCGTGCCCGCGATGGCGTGCGCGACCTCGTGCAGGAGCACCTGGTGTATCTCGTCGTCCTCGTACCGGGCGGCCAGGTACTTCGACACCGAGATGCGCTTGTCGGTGTAGTTGCACAGCCCCGCGCGCGTCTTCGCGTTGTCGAACCGGAACGTCCAACTCCGATCGAGGTGCAGGTCGATGAGGGCGTTCGCCCACGTCGTCACCCTGCTGAGGTCTGCCACCCGTCGAGGTTAACCCCTCGGTAGGACATCGACCGGCAGTTGCACGATGCGGTCGTCGCCCTCGCTCGGGCTGCCCCGCCCGTCGGTGTTGTTGGTCAGGATCCACACGGTTCCGTCCGGCCCCGCGATCACGTCGCGGAGGCGCCCGTACGTGCCGACGACCGCCGCCTGCGCCGAGGCGCCCGGCGCATCGATGACCCACAGGCGCTGCCCCCGCAGCGAGGCCAGGTAGAAGACGCCGTCCGCGTATGCCAGCCCGCTCGGGCTCGCCTCGTCGGTGCTCCACTGCAACACCGGGTCGACGTAGTCGGGGTCGTTCGCGATGCCCTCGACGACCGGCCACCCGTAGTTGCCGCCCGCCTCGATGCGGTTGAACTCGTCCCACGTGTCCTGCCCGAACTCGGCGGCCCAGAGCTGGCCGGAGTCGTCCCACGCGATGCCCTGCGGGTTGCGGTGTCCGTAGGAGTACACGGGCGAGCCGGGGAACGGGTTGTCGGCGGGGATAGCGCCATCGGTCTCGATGCGCAGGATCTTGCCGTTGTTGCTCGAGAGGTCCTGCGCGCGATCGGGGTCACCGGCATCGCCGACGGTCACGTAGAGATCGCCGTCGGGCCCCAGCTTGATGCGACCGCCGTTGTGGTTGCCGGCCTTCGCGAGCCCATCGAGGATGACGGTGCCGTCACCCAGCGAGTAGGAGCCCGCGTCGCCCATGAGCCCGAACCTCTCCACCCGGTTGTCGTCGGCGGCCGTGTAATAGGCGAACAGCGTGTCGCCCTCGACCTCCAGGCCCAGCAGCCCGCCCTCGCCGCCCGGCACCGCGCCCTCCACGACGCCCACCTCCCGCACGTCGCCGTCGGCGGTGAGCTCCTTGATCGTCGCCGTGTCCCGCTCGCTCACGAGGGTCGAGCCGCTCTCCAGCCGCACCACCGACCACGGCGCCGCGAGCCCGGTGACGATCTCCGCGGTGCCGGCGGGCGCTGGCGACGGGGTGGGGGAGGCCGCGCATCCGGCCAGGAGGAGCACTGCGGCGGTCATCCCGAGGAGTCTCATGCTCCCATCCCAGCCGAGTTCGCGGCCGCGCGCACCCCCTTGCCAACCCGCCCGTCCCGCCCGCCCCCATCCGAAAAGACGGAAAACGGGTCGCCAGTAGGCCGAGATCAGCAAGAGGTGGGGGTGGGAGCGCTCCTTTTCCGTCAATTCGGAAGAGGCGGGCGGGGTCACCGGCGGGCGGGCGCCGCGCGAGTGAGCTGTTGTTACGG
>CAIXMB010000164.1 GCA_903920435.1 uncultured Actinomycetes bacterium | reverse complement strand
GATCGGGCCGCGCAGGGTGCGGATCGCGGCGATGATGATGCTCAGCACGAGCACTCCCACGACGGCGAACAGCAGCACGCGCAGGTTGAGGAGGAAGCCCTCGGCGATGCGGGGCAGCGCCTGCACCGCGACGTCGGGGTTGAAGAAGCCCTGCTGCACTCGCGACCAGCCGGGGGTGTTGACGATCGTGATCCACGCGACCACCGCGAGCACGAGGGTGCTCGCGAGGCTGATGAGCACCGAGCGCCGCCCCTGACGACGGCGGAAGGCCCGGCGATCGAGCTCAATGGGGCTCGGCCGCCGGGCCTCCTCGGACATCACTACCGAATGCTACTGGAGCTACTTGAGGACGGGAGCGGACGCCGCGTCGGCGAGCCACTGGGTGGCAATGTCGGCGAGGGTGCCGTTGTCGCGCAGCGCGTCGACGGCCGCCGTCACCTTGGCGGTGAGGGGGCTGTCCTTCGGCAGCACGAGACCGAACTCGTCACCGCTCTTGCCGTCGGGCTGGGGGAGCTGGCCGATGATGAGGCCGCCGTCGAGCTGCACGCCCGTCGCGTAGAACGCGGAGGGGAGGTCGAGCACGATCGCGTCGACCGTGCCGTTCTGCAGGGCGAGCACGGCGTCGTCGTTGGTGTTGAACACCTGGGCGCCCGCGGTCGGCTTGATCTGCTGCTCGATCGCGTCGAAGCTCGTCGTGCCGGTCTGGGCGCCGATCAGGAAGTCCTTGAGGTCGGCGATGCTCTTCGCGCCCGCCGCCTTCGAGGTCTCGGTGGTGATGACGACCTGCGTGGTCTCGTAGTAGGGCGAGCTGAAGTCGACGTTCTGCTTGCGCTCGTCGGTGATCGAGTACTGCTGCAGGTTGAAGTCGAAGTTCTTCGGGCCCGGGGCGATCGCCTCGTCGAACGTCGTGCGCACCCACACCACGTCGTCCTTCGCGAAGCCGAGCTGCTCGGCCACCGCGTACGCGATGGCGGCCTCGAAGCCCTCGCCCGACTCGGGCTTGTCGTCGATGACCCACGGGTAGTAGGCGGGCTCGCCCGTGCCGATGGTGAGCTTGCCGTCGGTGACGTAGCCGCTCGAGGCGTCATCACCGGTGGAGGTGGAGGTGGAGGGCGAGCAGGCGGCGAGGGAGAGGGCGATGGTGGCTGCGCCGGCCACGGCGAGTGCGCGCTGAAGGATGCTGTGGGTCATGCACACCATCATTCCGCAGCGGCGTCGCGCGGGGCGAACCGGGGACGAATTGTTACCCGACTACGCTGTGCGGGTGACGTTCCGAGCCCTGGTGCGCAGCCCCGCGACGGTGTGGGCGGCTTTCATCCTCGTCCACCTGTGGCTCGGGCTCCTAAACCTCTACGCGCCGGGCCTGCCGCTCGGCGACGTGACCATCGTCTACAAGTTCTGGACCGACCAGGCGATCACGGCCCACTTCTGGGTGGGTATCGACAGCGTGTGGGTCTACCCGGTGGTCGCGCTCGTGCCCATGCTCGCGGCGACCGCCTTCGGCCCAGACCAGTACGGCGCGACCTGGCTGACCATGGTGATGATCCTCGATGCCGTCGCGTTCGGCTTCGTCACCGGATGGGGGCGGGCGCGCGAGCGCACCGCAGTGGCGTGGTGGTGGGTGGCGTTCCTCGCGCTGCTCGGGCCCATCGCACTGGGGCGCATCGACTCCATCACGGTGCCGCTCGCGCTCGTGGGCGTGATCCTGCTCGCATCCCGGCCGCGCGCGGCGGCCGTGCTCCTCGCCGTGGCGACCTGGGTGAAGGTGTGGCCGGCGGCGGTGATCGCGGCGGCGCTCATCGCGCTCAAGGAGCGCTGGCGCATCCTTGCCGCGGTGCTCGTGGTGTCGGGCGTCATCATCGTCGTGGCCCTCCTGCTGGGCAGCGGCCTCAATGTGTTCAGCTTCATCACCCAGCAGACGAGCCGCGGGGTGCAGATCGAGTCGCCGGTGGCCACGGCCTGGCTGTGGCAGGCCCTC
Organism: uncultured Actinomycetes bacterium; assembly: GCA_903920435.1. Taxonomy (GTDB): domain Bacteria; phylum Actinomycetota; class Actinomycetes; order Actinomycetales; family Microbacteriaceae; genus Rhodoglobus. Next base: position 13,036 of record CAIXMB010000164.1, on the reverse strand, counting down.
GCGGGCGTGCCCGGTGCGCGCGTGTACTACGACAACCAGATCCTCACCTACCAGGTCGAGGGCCCCGGCATCGAGGTCGCCGCCGCCGTCATGACGCCGCTGCTCGGCATCGCGGTGCTCGTCGTGGCGTTCCTCGGGGTGCGGGCGACGCGTGCGGGGGCGTCGGCGGGCGACCTGCTCCCGCCACTGGCCCTCGCGCTCGTCACGGTGCTGCTCTCGGTGAACAAGGTGGGCTCGCCCCAGTTCATCGGCTGGCTCGCGGTCCCCATCGTGCTCGGGCTCGCGACGAGTGCCGCGGGGCACGGCCGGTCGTTCCGATTCCCGGCGACGCTCGCCCTCGTGATCGCCGCGCTCACCCAGCTGATCTACCCGTACCTGTACCTCGAGCTGCTCTACCTCAACCCGCTGCTGCTCGGCGTGCTCACCGTGCGCAACATCCTCGAGTTCGTGCTGCTGGGCTGGGCGGTGCTCGCGGTGGTCGACGCACCCCGGCAGCCGGGGGCCGATGACGACCCGCTAATCGAGTGGCTGCCCTCGGTGTGGCCGTTCCACGACCGGCCGGAGCCAGCCGACCGGTCGTAGACTGAATCGTGGCTCGACGGTGAGCGCGTCCCGTCAGCCCACCAACGATCGGCCAGCATGTCCCTCTCCCCAGCTCGCGTCAGGCTGGCCATCCTCGCCCTCGCGATGGGCGGCTTCGGTATCGGTCTCACCGAGTTCGTCGCGATGGGGCTGCTCCCGAACCTCGCGGCAGACCTCCTGCCCGGCGTGTGGGCCGTGTCGCACGAGAAGGCGAACGCCCAGGCCGGATGGCTCGTCTCCGCCTACGCGCTGGGCGTCGTCGTGGGCGCCCCGACGATCGCCGCCCTCGCCGCGCGCTTCCCCCGCAAGCAGCTCCTGCTCGCGTGCGTCGGAGTGTTCGCCCTCGGCACCGTGGCGTCCGCCGTCCTCCCGACCTTCGGGCTCGTGCTCGTCGCACGCTTCGTCGCCGCACTGCCGCACGGAGCGTACTTCGGCATCGCAGCACTCGTCGCGGCGTCTCTCATGGGCCCGGGCAAGCGCGGCCAGGGCGTCGCGTTCGTGCTCGCGGGCCTCACCATCGCGAACGTCGTGGGGGTTCCCGCCATCACGTTCCTCGGCCAGAACACGAGTTGGCGGGTCGCCTACCTCGCCGTGGCAGCGGTCTTCGTGCTGACGTTCGTGGCGGTTGCGCTCCTCGTGCCGCTGCAGGCCGGGGATCCGGCCGCCACCATGCGCCGCGAGCTCACCGTGTTCCGACGGCCGCAGGTGTGGCTCACGCTGCTGCTCGGCTCGCTCGGGTTCGGCGGCTTCTTCGCGGTCTACACCTTCGTGTCGCCCGTCGCGACGAACGTGGCGCGCCTCGACGTGAGCCTCGTGCCGTTCGTGCTCGTCGCCGCAGGGCTCGGCATGACCATCGGCAACCTCGCCGGAGGGCGCGGCGCCGACCACCACGTCATGCGCACGCTCTTCATCTGCTTCGGCATCTTCGCGGTCGCGCTCACCGGCTTCGCCCTCACCGCGCAGTACCCGGTGGGCCTGTTCGTCTTCGTGTTCCTCGTGAGCGGAGCCGCGTCGGCCCTCTCGCCCGCGATCCAGACCCGCCTCATGGACGTCGCGGGCGACAGCCAGTCGATCGCCGCGGCGATCAACCACTCGGCACTCAACATCGGCAACAGCCTGGGCGCCTACCTCGGCGGCATCACGATCGCCGCAGGATTGGGCTACCTATCACCGACCTGGGTGGGGCTCCTGCTGTGCGTGCCCGGCGTCGGGCTGGCGCTCGTGAGCGTGGCCCTCGAGCGCCGTTCCCGGGCCTCGGGTGCCGACTCAGAAGCTGCGGGGAAGGTCGCTCTCGACGAGGATGCCGTCCTCGATCGCACGCTTGCGTAGCGCCACCTTGGTGCCGACGTCGAAGCCCGCGACGCGGTATTTCTCGCGGATGCGCTTGAGGTAGCTCTTCGCGGTCTCCTCCGAGATGCTGAGCTGGAACGCGACGGCCTTGACGGGCTCGCCGCCGCCGTAGAGGGCCATGACGCGGCGCTCCTGCGCCGAGAGCTTCGGAGATCCGCCGATCTCGCCGGCGTTGAGGGCGAGGTCGAGCTCGGCCGAGATGAACGACTCGCCCTTCGACGCGGCGCGGATCGCCTCGACGATCATTCCGGCATCCTCGCTCTTGACGAGGTAGCCGAGCGCGCCCGCGGCCAGGGCCTCGCGCACGACGTTGGGCTCGGAGTAGGTGCTCATCAGCACGACGCGCACGCCCGTGGTCTTGAGCGTGTTGATCTTGAGCGAGACGGGGATGTTGTCCTTGAGGTCGAGGTCGAGCAGCACGACGTCGACGGGGAACTCGGGGTGGGTGATGAGCTCGGGCCAGGTGGGTACGGCCACGACCATGGCGATGTCGGTCGCCGCGTTGCCGATCCACTCCGTGAGGGCTCCGAGAAGCATTCGGTGGTCGTCAACGAGGGCGACACGGATGCGGTCGGTCGAGTCAGTCACGATTGAATCCTTCTCTTGTTGCTGTGGTTACTGGTCTGCGGGGTTGTCGACGAGGCACGCGATGTCGACACGAAGGCTGGAGTTCTGAGTCGAGTCACTGTACTGCCCGACCTTGCGGATGGCGTCCCACGTGGCCGGGTCGACACGATTTCGTGCCACACCCGTTGTCTCGATCACGATCGGGACGGTGATCTTGCGGCCCTCGCGCGTCTCGAGTGAGTCGGTGGCCGGGCCCACGGTGATCTGCACGGTGCGACTCACGTTCTTCGTGCCGTCGCTCACCAGCAGCCACGCCATGGAGAGCAGCCCGTCGCGCTGCTGCGGGTCGAGCAGTCCGGCGAGGCTCGACTTGTCGTTGAGGGTCACGGCCTTGCCGAGGTGGTCGGACTCGGTGATGGCGTGGTACAGCCAGGTCTCCCGGCGCCCTTCGATGAGGTGCAGGCGCAGCTCGGTGGCCAGCGACGCCGCGACGGATGCCGTCTTCGGGTCGAGGGGAAGCTTGACCTTGCCCGTCGCAACGGTGTCGAGGAGCTCTTCTGCGGCGAGGTCGAGGCGCGCGAGCTCCTCGGACGCCATCATGCCCACGGCGAACCGGGGTGCGGAGACCGTGCTCTGCACGAGCACGCGGTCGAGTTCGACCTGCACGAGCCTGCGGAAGCCGCCGATCACGACGATGCCGATCACGGCGGGGAGCACGGCGAACGCGAGGGTCGTGACCTGCGGGGCGAAGTAGCTGGGGTCGAAAGGCGTATTGACGACCATCGCGGCGAGGAGCGCTGCGCCGAGCACGATGACCGAGATGAGGATGTCGCGGGTGCGGCGCAGGGTGAGCACCACGATGAGCCCCATGCCGGCGGTCACCGCCGCCGTCGCGTGGCGGCCGATGTCGTGCAGCGGCCAGATCGAGTACAGGTCGAGCGCCACCGCGGCGGCGAGACCCACCAGGAAGATCGCGAACATCCAGTTGGGCAGGTGGCCGAGCACGCGCGAGACGACGAAGGTCGCGATGAGCACGGCGAGGAGCACGCCCCACGCGGCGGCCGCCGCCCAGAGCGGCGTGTAGATGTCACCGGCGACCGCCTGCCCCGCGAACCACGAGAGACCGTAGATGGCACGCAGTCCGCACACGATCGCGGCGCCGATTCCGATGAACCCGGTGCCGAGGCTCGAGCGGTGCGGCGTCGCAGCACGGATGACGCGTCGCGTGGCATCCGCCTCGCGACGCTTGCCGCGGCCGAGGATGACGCCGAGGGTGTTCTCCTCCGGCGGGGCGTAGGTCATCGGGGCACCTCCAGCACGACCGTCGTTCCCGAACCGGGAGCGGAGAACAGGCGGGCCTTCCCGCCCACCTCCTTGAGGCGGGCGACCACCGACTCCTTGAAGCCGAGGCGCGCGGAGTCCACGTCGTCGAGGGTGAAGCCCACCCCGGAGTCGGTGACCATGGCGCGCACCATGGTCTCGTCCTCCGTGATCGTCACGTGCGCCTCGGTGACACCGGAGTGTCGGCGCACGTTCTCGAGGCACTCCGCGAGGGCGAGCAGGAAGGCGTCGAGCACGTCGCTCGGCAGGAGCACCTGGCCGGTGCCGTGCCAGCTGACCTCGAGGCCCATGCGGCCGAAGCGCTGCTTCACGGATTCGAGGGTCGTGCCGAGCACTGTCTCGTCACCCGTCGACAGGTTGTAGACGCCCGACGACTCGGGCGCCGGGGTGGCGCCGAGGCGAAGCTGGCGCAGCAGGCGCGCGTCATCGGCGGCCTGCTGGCGCATGGCCTCGGGGGCGACGCCCACGCCCGAGTGCGCGAGGAGCGTGAGGGTGGCCAGCACCGTGTCGTGCAGCAGGCGCGCGCCTTGGCGGCGCTGGGCCTCGGTCTCGCTCGCCTGGCGCTCGGCGCGATGGGCGCGCCCGATGCTCGCGATGCGACGCGCGGCCTGCGGAACGCCCGCGCTGATCCAGAAGCCGATGATCGTCGCGAGCACCCAGCCGAGCACGATGAGCGCGAAGGTGCGGCCGAACGGCTGGAAGGGCAGTAGGAGGAACGTCGTGACCCCGAGGGTCACGAGGAAGGAGCCCCCGAGGAAGAGTCGGCGCAGGAGCCCGGTCGTGAGCACGATGGCGGTCGAGGCCATGGAGGCCGCGGCGAGCTGTGCAACGGCGGAGACCCCGGCGTCACCGGTGGCCTCGGGTGCGAGCAGCGTCACGACACCGACGATGCCGAGGCCGGCGATGATGATCGGTATCGCCCACACCATCGAGCGGCTCGAGCCGATGCGGTACTGGCAGAACGCGATGACCAGGTAGAGCGGCAGGCACACGAAGAAGCTCGCCATGTCGACGGCGCCCGGGATCGCGAGGCACACGAGGGAGACAAGCGTGAAGCTCAGGCCGTAGACGCGGGCGGTGCGTTGGAGCAGCCTGTCCCGCTCCTTGGCTATGAGGTCCATTGCCGACATGGTGGCACACGCTGCCCCACAAGTGGGGGTGCCGCACCGGAGTAATCGGCACGATTCGTCGGGATAGTCTCGAAGGCACAGAGGGGCGTACGTGACTCGTCACGGCCGCACGATGTACCCGGCATCACAGGGGACCGCCGGGAGCCGCAGGGGACACGCGGCTCCTGGCACCGCCGGGGTTCTCAGGCGTTCAGGAGGCGCTGGATCTGCGCGCCGACGAGTCGGTCTTCGATGAGGAATCCGTCGTGCCCGAAGGGTGACGAGATGATGTGCGGCACGTCGCCGTCGATGTTGTTGGGCAGGTGCGCAGCGACGTGCTCCTGCTCCACCACGGGGTAGAGCCGGTCGCTGTCGATGCCGAGCACGAGGGCGACGGGCGTCGCGCCCGCGAGCGCCTTGGCCGTTCCGCCCCGACCGCGGCCCACGTCGTGCGAGCTCATCGCGGTCACCAGGGTGAGGTAGCTGTTGGCGTCGAATCGGCGCGTGAACTTGTTGCCGTGGAAGTCGAGGTAGCTCTCGACCGCGTAGCGCCCGCCGCCGCCCAGCGGGCTCAGCTCGCTCTGGAAGCTGCGCTCGAACCGGTCGTTGAGCTCGTTGGGGGAGCGGTAGCTGTGCAGCGCCATGCGGCGCGCGAGTGCGAGCCCGCGGTGCGGCCCCTCGCCGTCCGCGGCGTCGTAGTAGGCGCCGTCGGCGAACGCGGGGTCGAGCTGCACGGCCTCCGACTGCAGGAAGTTGAGGGCGACGGCGTCGGCGTTCGAGAACGCGGGCGCGGCGAGCACCGCCACGCGCTTCAGCCGATCGGGGTAGCTGACCGCCCACTCCAGCGACTGCATGCCGCCCATCGAGCCGCCGACGACGGCGGCCCACGAGTCGATGCCGAGCGCGTCGGTGAGCGCGAGCTGCACGGCGACCTGGTCGCGGATCGTCACGAACGGGAAGCGCGCGCCCCACTCGGCACCGTCGGGCGCGTGCGATGCGGGGCCGGTCGTGCCCTGGCATCCGCCCAGCATGTTGGGGGCGACCACGAACCACCGGTCGGTGTCGATGGCCTTGCCCGGCCCGACGAGGCCGTTCCACCAGCCGCCGGTCGGATGCCCGGGGCCCGGGCTGCCCACGACGTGGCTGTCGCCCGTGAGCGCGTGCACGATGAGGATCGCGTTCGAGCGATCGGCGTTGAGGGTACCGGCGGTCTCGTACGCGACGCGGACGGAGGGCAGCTCACCGCCGCGCTCGAGGGTCATGGCCCCGAGCGAGACGAACTGGCGGTTGCCCACGGGGTCGCCCTCGCGCCACGCCCCCGTTGCCGGCGGCTTGCCGAGCACGGCCCGCGCGTTGGCCTCGGTGATGAAGGCCGAGGGGACCGTGTCTTCGGGAGTCTGCCAATCCATGTCCCGTCAAGTATCTGCCACAAACGAAGGGCCCCGGTGTTTGTTACACCGGGGCCCTTCGTCGAAGCGGAGACTACGCGTTGGCGCTCGACGCCGCGGCCACCTTGCGGGCGGCGTCGAAGCCGGCCTGCAGGTCTGCCTTGAGGTCGTCGATGTTCTCGATGCCGACCGACAGGCGCACGAGGCCGGGCGTGACGCCCGTCGTGAGCTGCTGCTCGGGCGTGAGCTGCGAGTGCGTGGTCGACGCGGGGTGGATGATGAGGCTGCGCACGTCGCCGATGTTGGCGAGGTGGCTGAACAGCTCGACGCTCTCCACGAGGGCGCGACCGGCGTCGACGCCGCCCTTGAGCTCGAACGACACGACGGCACCGACTCCCTTGGGCGCGTACTTGTTCGCCGCCGCGTACCACGGGCTCGAGGGCAGTCCGGAGTAGTTGACGCTTGCGACATCCGGGTGGTTCTCGAGCCACTCCGCGATCTCCTGCGCGTTCTGCACGTGGCGCTCGATGCGCAGGCTGAGCGTCTCGATGCCCTGGATGAGCGCGAAGGAGGTGTCGGGCGAGATCGCCGCGCCGGTGTCGCGCAGGAGCGTGACGCGGGCCTTGATCACGTAGGCGATCGCGTCGCCCAGCACGCCGGTGTAGCTCGCGCCGTGGTAGCTCGGGTCGGGCTCGGTCAGGCCCGGGAACTTGTCGGCGTTGGCCGCCCACGGGAACTTGCCGCCGTCGACGATCACGCCGGCGATGACCGTGCCGTGGCCGCCGAGGAACTTCGTTGCCGAGTGCACGACGATGTCGGCACCGAACTCGAACGGGCGGATGAGGTACGGCGTCGCGATCGTGTTGTCGACGATGAGGGGGAGGTTGTTGTCGTGCGCGATCGCGGCGACCTTCTCGATGTCGAGGATGTTGATCTTCGGGTTGCCGATGGTCTCCGCGAAGAACAACTTCGTGTTGGGGCGCACGGCGGCGGCCCACTCGGCGGCGTCGTCCTGGTCCTCGACGAAGGTGACCTCGATACCGAGGTTCGCGAGCGTGTACTTGAAGAGGTTGTAGGTGCCGCCGTAGATCGACGAGCTCGAGACGATGTGGTCGCCGGCACGCGCGATGTTGAGCACCGCGTACGTGATGGCGGACGAGCCGGATGCCACGGCCAGCGCCGCGGTGCCGCCCTCGAGCGCGGCCACGCGCTGCTCGACCACATCGGTGGTCGGGTTCATCAGGCGCGTGTAGATGTTGCCGAACTCGGCGAGCGCGAACAGGTTCTGCGCGTGCTGGGTGCTGTTGAACACGTACGACGTGGTCTTGTAGATCGGCGTCGCGCGCGCGTTGGTGGTCGGGTCGGCCTTCGCGCCGGCGTGAACCTGCTGGGTTTCGAACTTCCAGTCGCTCATGGTTTCTCCTTGGTTGCGTCGTGCTGTCGTGGCGAGCCTAGGAGCGCTGCACTGGCGCGGCAATGGCGCACGCAACGGGGCGTAACAACTTGCTCGTGAACGACTACTCATGCGAGAGTACTCACATGAGTTCGATCCGCCTGTTCATCCTGGGCTCCCTCGAGGAGCGCGGCGAGATGCACGGCCACGCGCTGCGCCTGCTCGCCGAGGAGGAGCACATCGACAGCTGGACCGACTTCGGCCCGGGCTCGGTCTACGGCGCCATCAAGCGCTTGGCTGCCGAGGGGCTCATCGAGGAGAAGCGCACCGAGCGCGAGGGCAACTACCCCGAGCGCCAGGTCTACGGCATCACGGATGCGGGTACCGCAGCCCTGGCCGACCTGCGCCGGGAGACGCTCGAGACCCTGACCTACCGCCACGACCCGGTCGACCTCGCCCTCGCGCGCCTCGACCCGAACGGACTCGATGCCGTCGGGGACGTGCTGCGCGGGCGCCTCGACGAGCTCCGCCGGAGCCGCGACGACTGGGAAGCCCACGCCGAGCAGATCAGGAAGTACCTGACCCTCACCGAGGCGCACGTCATGCGCCACCAGTACCACCGACTGTCGGGCGAGATCGCCTGGCACGAAGAACTCATCGCGAATCTCCCCGCGATCATCGACGACGAGAAGTCCAGGAAAGGACACCACCCCTCATGACCGAAACAACTCCCGAGGCCAAGCAGGCCTGGGGCCCCACGTGGACGGCCCCCGTCGGCGTCACCGAGAAGCGCGCCTGGGCCACCCTGGCCGTGCTGATGGTTGGCCTCTTCATGGCGCTGCTCGACACCACGATCGTGAACGTCGCGCTGCCGACCATCCGTGACAGCATCAACGCCAACGAGGCGACCCTCGCGTGGATCATCTCCGGCTACGCGCTGGCGTACGGCCTCGCCCTCATCCCGGCGGGCCGCATGGGCGACCGCATCGGCCACAAGTGGGTGTTCATCTTCGGGCTCGCGCTGTTCACCGTGGCGAGCCTCGCCGCCGGCCTCGCGCAGGACTCGACGCAGCTCATCATCGCGCGGGTGGTGCAGGGCCTCGGCGGCGGAATCTTCTTCCCGCCCGTCACGGCGTTCATCCAACTGCTCTTCCCGCCCAGGAAGCGCGGCAAGGCGTTCGCCATCCTCGGTGCCGTGCTCGGCGTCTCGTCGGCGCTCGGCCCGGTCGTCGGCGGCCTGCTCATCCAGGCCTTCGGCGAGGACCACGGCTGGCGGTACATCTTCTTCGTCAACCTGCCCATCGGCGTCGTCGGCATCCTCGCGGCGATCATCGTGCTGCCGAAGCTCGTGCCCGGGGCGAAGACGTCTCTCGATCTCGTCGGCCTCGTGCTGCTCGCGGGTGCGCTCGTGGCGATCCTCGTGCCGCTGATCCAGGGGCAGGAGCAGGGCTGGCCGCTGTGGACATACCTCTCGATAGCCGGGGGAGTAGTGCTGCTCGTGCTGTTCGCGCTGTGGGAGCGCCGGCTCGCGGCGCGCGGTGTCTCACCGCTCGTGCCGCCGCACCTGTTCTCGCACGCGGCGTTCACGGGCGGCACGATCCTCGCTCTCGTGTACTTCGCCGCCTTCACGAGCATCTTCTTCACCATCTCGCTCCTGTGGCAGGCGGGTCTCGGCCACACCGCCCTCGAGTCGGGGCTCGTGTCGATCCCGTTCGCGATCGCGAACATCGTGGGCGCGTCGCAGAGCGACCGGCTGGCGCAGAAGCTCGGCCGCGGGGTGCTCGTGCTGGGCGCCGCGCTCGTGCTCGTCGGGCTGCTCGCCCTGTGGATCATCTTCCTCACCATCGAGCCCACTGAGCTCACGAGCTGGATCCTGCTCGGCCCGCTCGCGATCGCCGGTCTCGGCAACGGGTTCTTCATCGCGCCGAACTCCCGATTCATCGTCGCGACGGTCGACAACACCGAGGCGGGCGCGGCGAGCGGCGTCATCGGGACCATGCAGCGCATCGGCAGCGCGATCGGCATCGCCGTCGTGTCGAGCGTGCTGTTCGGGGTCGCGAACCTCGCGAGTCTCGGCGACGAGATCAAGGCCAAGGTCGCCGAGGCCATGGCCGCGGGCACCTACGCCTCTCCGCAGGAGGCCGCGGACGCGATCTCGTCGGCAGCCCTCGCCACCCACTTCGGCGATGCCGCGACGATGGCCATGTTCGTGAGCGCCGGGTTCGCGCTCGTGGCGCTCGCGCTCGTGTTCGTGCTGCCGAGGCGGGTGTCGCTGCACTAGCCACGCGTCGCCGCGCTGCCGTGCCAGGGGCCGTTCCCGTAGGGGGAGCGGCCCTTCGTCGTACTCGAGTTGCCCCAAATCGCGGTTGTGGTGCACTGATAGCCCCGTTTTGGGGCGACTCACGGGCAGCGGCACTTCCGTGCGCAACTCGCGTCTATCTATAAAGAAACTTTACTGATACATTCCTCGACAAGCGTTCGGCGATGAGCGTGCTCCATTCAGAGAGCGAGGGCAGCGTGACCGGCAGCACAGTGCGAGGCACCCCGGCGTGGCTGCGCGCCACGAACGACCGCACGGCGCTCGGGCTCCTCCTGCAGCACGGCCCGCTCACGCGCAACCGGCTCGGCGAGCTCTCCGGCCTCTCGAAGCCCACCGCCGCCCAGATGGTGTCGCGCCTCGAGGAGGCGGGGCTCATCCGCGTCGACGGCGAGATCTCCGGCGGGCGCGGCCCGAACGCGGTGAGCTACGCGGTGCGCGCCGACCGCGTGCTGGGCGTCGCCATCGACGTGAGCTCGACGCGCATCACGGCGACCGTCGTGGATGCCACGGGCGCGGAGCACCCCGTCGTCGAACTCCCCCTCGCGCCCGACGCCGACCGCTCGGCGGTCAGCGACGTGAGGGGTGCGATCGCCGCGGCGTGCGACGCCGCGGGAATCCGCCACGATGCCGTGCGGCTGGTGTGCATCGGCGTGCAGGCCGCCGTCGCGCAGCGCGCGGACGAGCTGTCGTTCACCGACACCCTTCCGGGCTGGCCGACCACGGGCATCCGTGCGCATCTCGAACGCGAGCTGGGCGTCTCGGTGACCCTCGACAACGATGCGAACCTCGCCGCGGTCGCCGAGCGGGCCGTCGGGTCGGCGGATGCCGTCGACGGCTTCGCCCTGCTCTGGATGGGCGAGGGCCTCGGCCTCGCGATCGACGTCTCGGGCCGCATCTACCGCGGCGCCTCGGGCGGCTCTGGCGAGATCGGCTACCTGCCCGTTCCCGAGGAGGGCAAGAGCCTCGACCCCGACGCGCCCACGCTCACCGAGTTCTTCGGAGCCGCCGCCTGGGCACGGCTGCGCGACAGTGCGGGCACGGATGCCGTCGCCGCCCTCGCCGAGCGCGTGGCCCTCGGCCTCGTGCCGGTACTGGCCGTGCTCGACCCCGAGCGCATCGTGCTCGGCGGCCCCACCGGTGCCGAGGGCGGAGCGCGCCTCGCGGCGCTCGTCTCCGAGCGCCTGGCCGCGAGCACGCAGTGGCGCCCCGATGTCGTCGCCACCGCAGTGGGCGAGCAGCCCGTGCTGCGCGGCGCCCGTGAGGTGCTCATCGCCGAGGTGCACAGCCGCCTGTTCGACGACGTCGCCCGGCTCTCCACCCCCTAGCGCTTTCCACCCGCTGAACGACCCCCGACAGAGAGGTACTACAGAAGTGAAAACCCCCATCCGGCGCCGCACCCTCGCGGGCGCGGCCGCCCTCACCACCGCGGCCCTCCTGCTCGCGGGCTGCACCGGCACCACCGGTGACCAGACCATCGCGGAGACCGCCCCCACCGAGCTGGAGGGAACCGTGTCGTTCTGGCACTTCTTCAGCGACCGGGAGGCCGACGTCATCCAGTCGGTCATCGACGACTTCGAGGCCGCGAACCCCAAGGTGACCGTCGACGTGCACTCCGGCCAGGACGACGAGAAGCTGCGCAAGGCCATCGCGTCGGGCTCCGACGTCGACCTGGGCCTGTCGTACTCGACCGACATCGTCGGCAACTTCTGCGACAGCGGCGCGTTCCGCGACCTGGGGCCCTACATCGAGCGCGACGACGTCGACCTCACCCAGTTCAGCGACACCGTGCGCAGCTACACGGAGTACAACGGCGTGCGCTGCAGCATGCCCGTGCTCGCCGACGTGTACGGCCTGTACTACAACACCGACCTGCTCTCGGCGGCCGGCTACACCGAGCCGCCCAAGACGCTGAGCGAGCTCGAGGAGATGGCGCTGAAGCTCACCACCTACAACGCCGACGGCTCCATCAAGACCCTCGGCTTCAACCCGCAGATGGGCTTCTACGAGAACGCGGCGTCGCACTACGGGCCGCTCGCCGGTGCGACCTGGCTCAACGACGACGGCACCTCCGCCGTGGGCAGCGACCCCGCGTGGGTCGAGCTCATGACGTGGCAGAAGAGCTTCGTCGACGAGATCGGCTACGACAAGCTCAACGCCTTCACGTCGGGCCTCGGCCAGGAGTTCTCCGCCGACAACGCGTTCCAGACCGGCCAGGTCGCCATGAACCTCGACGGCGAGTACCGCACGGCGTTCATCGACGACCAGACCCCCGACCTGCACTACGCGACGGCGCCCATGCCGACCGCCGACGACCACACCGACCTGTACGGCGCGGGGTACATCACGGGCAACATCGCCGGCATCTCGAAGGGCTCGAAGAACCCCGAGCTCGCGTGGGCACTGCTGAAGTACCTCACGACGAACACCGATGCGATCGTGAAGCTCTCCAACGGCCTCAAGAACGTGCCGACGACGGCCGATGCGCTCGCGTCGCCCGACCTGGAGGTCACCGATCAGTTCGCGACCTTCCTGAAGATCGTCGCCGACCCGAACTCGGGCACCACGCCGCCGAGCCCCAACGGCGCCGGCTACCAGCAGAGTTTCGAGGACTTCTGGCACCAGTACCAGTCAGGTGACGTGCCCGACCTCGCCGCCGGGCTGAAGGACATCGACCAGCAGATCGACGACGCCACGGCGCTCACGACCGGCCCGTAGTTGTCCACCGTCACGACCATCCTGGGGCGGCGCACCCGACGCCGCCCCAGGTGGTTCATCCTCGTCATGCTCGCGCCCGCGCTCGCCGGGCTGCTGCTGTTCTTCGTGTATCCGCTCATCGCGTCGATCTTCTACTCCTTCACGCGCTTCGACCTCGTGTCGCCGCCCGAGTTCATCGGCCTGCGCAACTACGAGTACCTGTTCACGAAGGATCCGAAGGTCTGGATCGCGGCGGGCAACACGCTCTGGTTCGTGGTGGTGCTGGTACCGG
>CAIXMB010000163.1 GCA_903920435.1 uncultured Actinomycetes bacterium | reverse complement strand
TGTCGGTGAACGGCGAGAAGTCGAAGGCGCGCGCGAGCATCTTCGCGTGCAGCGCGTTGTAGGTCATGACGCCACCCATGAAGACGCCCATGCGGTCGCCGCTGAAGTCGAGCTGGCCGGGCTGGGTCGTGTCCACGGTCCGGTCGAAGTACTGCGTCCAGTGCGGGAAGCTGATGTCGGCGAGGAACGCGAGGAACGGGGCGAGGTCGAGGTCGGAATCCGCTCCGGTGAGGTAGGCCGCGGCATCCGGTGCGAGGCTGTAGCGCCCCTCGGTACGGTCCAGGAGGCCGAGTCCGTTGAGGCTGTCGGCGAGGATGCGCGTCATGCGCGGCGTGATGCCGATGCGCGACGCGAGTTCGTCGACGCCGAGCGGGCCCGCCGCGAGCGCGGGGAAGAGGCCGACGCGGCTCGCCGCGAACAGCTGCTTGGCGGCCATGTAGCCGGTCGCGATGTCGAGGATTCGGCGCGGCGATGTGCCGTCGTGGGTCGTGGACGTCATGGTCTGGTCTCCTTCTGTGGGCCTGGGGTGGCTGTGACTCTACAGTTGTTGACTAAAAAAACACAACGTGCGACTATCGGTCCAGACGCCTCATCGGCCCCCGTGGTCGAACGTTGTCAACGCATGTAGAATTACCTCGCACACAGGGCTGTGGCGCATCCGGATCGTCTCCGGGTCGTTCCTCCCACCAAGGCACCACCCGAACGAAAGGCCCGCCCCGGATGCCACTGCTCGAGCTCGCGGATCTCTCCCTCACCGTCCTCACCGACGACGTGGAGACCGAACTCGTGCACGAGATCGCGCTGAGCGTCGCCGCCGGCGAGACACTGTGCATCGTCGGGGAATCGGGCAGCGGCAAGACCGTCACCGCCATGTCGATCATCAGGCTGCTCGAGTTCGTGGCGCCCGTGCGCACGACGGGCGGCATCCTGCTGGAGAAGACGGACATCACCCGCCTCACCTCCGACGAGATGCGCGCGTTCCGCACCGGGCGCATCGGCATGGTCTTCCAGGAGGCGCTGGACTCACTCAACCCCACGCAGCGCATCGGCAAGCAGCTGATCGAGGCGTTCAACCCCCTCGACATGATCCCGGGCGCGCTGCGCACCGCGAAGGGCCAGCAGGCGGCGAAGGCGAAGGCGCAGAGCCTGCTCACCGAGGTCGGACTCCCCGACACCGACCGCATCATGTCGATGTACCCGCACCAGCTCTCGGGCGGCATGCAGCAGCGCATCATGATCGCGATGGCGCTCATGAGCGACCCGATCCTCCTGCTCGCCGACGAACCGACCACGGCGCTCGACGTCACGACGCAGGCCGAGATCCTGCAGCTGTTCCGCCGCCTGCAGCGCGAGCGCAACATGTCGTGCATCTTCATCACCCACGACATGGGCGTCGCGGCCGAGATCTCCGACCGCATCGCCGTGATGTACGGCGGGCGCCTCGTCGAGGTCGGGTCCACCCGCGACGTGCTCACCCGGCCGCACCACCACTACACGCGCGCCCTGCTGAAGTGCGTTCCCCAACTCGGAGTGCGGCACGCCTCGGGACTCGCCTCGATCCCCGGCTCGGTGCCGAGCCCGCGCGACGTCATCCCCGGGTGCCGGTATGCCGCACGGTGCCCCGCTGCGACGGAGAAGTGCACGACGCTCGAGCCCGCGCTCGTGGCATCCCTCGGCAGCACCGCCTACGCGTGCTGGCACCCCGCCACCGAACCGCTCGACCTCACCGCGGCATCGGGCGAGACGGATGCCACTCCGCTCGAGCTCACCGACCGCCCGGCCCTCACCGTCGACGCGGTGACCAAGGTCTTCGGCCGCCGCCGGGGAGTCACCGCCGTGAACGGCGTCTCACTGCAGATCGCCCCGGGCGAGTTCTTCGGGCTCGTGGGCGAATCCGGCTCGGGCAAGACGACCCTCGGCCGCATGATCGCGGCGCTCGAGCACCCGAGCAGTGGCGCCATCACGCTAGGCGATCACGTGCACACGGCCCGCGGGGTCTCCGGCGATGCACGGGAGTTCCGCCGGTCGATCCAGCTCATCTTCCAAGACCCGCAGAGCTCGCTCGACCCGCGGCACACCGCGGGCCGCATCATCGCCGAACCACTGCGCGAGCTCACCGGCCTGCGCGGGGCCGAGCTCGACGCGCGCGTGGCGAGCCTCATCGACGAGGTCGGGCTGCCTGCCGCCACCAAAGACAAGCTGCCCTCCCAGCTCTCGGGCGGCCAGCGCCAGCGCGTCGCCATCGCGCGCGCCATCGGGCCCGAGCCGAAGCTCATCGTCGCCGACGAACCCACGTCTGCGCTCGACGTCTCGGTGCAGGGTCAGGTCATCAACATCCTCCTCGAGCTGCGCCGCGACCGCGACCTGAGCTTCCTCTTCATCACGCACAACCTGAGCCTCGTGCTCTCGGTCGCCGACCGCGTCGGCGTCATGCGCAAGGGCGAGCTCGTCGAGGTCGGGCGCCCCCACGACATCGTGACGAACTCGACCCACCCCTACACGCGACAGCTCCTGGCGGCCAACCCCGACCTGCTCGCATACCAGACCACCAACCCATAACCGCACACCCAAGAGAACCGAGGACTACATGAATCGCATCTCACGGCGGTGGCGTCACCTCAGCGTGACGTCCATGGCTATCGTGGCCGCTGGAGCGCTCCTGCTCTCCGGCTGCACCCCGTCCGGACCGTCGGACACCCCGACCGACGAGGGCACGCCCGTCCAGGGCGGCAACCTCACGATCCAGATCTCCGGCGACCCCGGCGGCCTGGACCAGAACGCGTCGTACTCGATCGAGGCCGTCAACATCTCGGAGCTGATCTTCGAGAAGCTGTTCGCCCTCGACGCCGAGAACACCCCGCACCCGATGCTCGTCGACAGCTACGATCTGAGCGACGACCGCACGACCTACACGTTCCACCTGCGTGACGGGGTGACGTTCTCCGACGGCAAGCCGCTCACCAGCGCCGACGTCGTCGAGTCGCTCAACTACTGGCTGCGGGTCAACGCCCAGGGCCGCATCGTCTCCGGCGATGTGGAGAGCATCGAGGCGACGGACGACCTCACCGTCGTGCTGCAGCTCAACAAGCCCCGGTACCCGCTCATCGTCGAGCTCACGGGCGTCGGCACGGGCATCCTGGAGGCGGACATCGCGAAGGGGCTCGACGCCACGGGCTTCACGCAGGAGCAGGCGATCGGAACCGGGCCCTACAAGCTCGATTCCTGGGAGCCGAACGAGCAGCTGACCGTCGTGCGCAACGACAAGTACTCGTCGCTCAAGGATGAGGAGAGCGGTTACGCGGGAGCCAAGCACGCGTACCTCGACTCGATCACGTTCAAGATCGTCGCCGACCCCGATGCCGTCAAGAACGGTCTGCTGACGGGCCAGTGGCTCTACGC
Source organism: uncultured Actinomycetes bacterium (assembly GCA_903920435.1). Classification (GTDB taxonomy): domain Bacteria; phylum Actinomycetota; class Actinomycetes; order Actinomycetales; family Microbacteriaceae; genus Rhodoglobus. Next base: position 71,184 of record CAIXMB010000163.1, on the reverse strand, counting down.
CTCCCCCACCCCCGACGCGTACCCGGAGCTCAAGGCGAACCCCGATCTCGTGGTCAACACGCTCAGCGGCGGAAACCTGAACCTGCTCGTGCTCAACCACGCGTACGAGGGCTCGATCTTCCACAACGCCGACGCGCGTGACGCGCTCAGCCTGCTCCTCGACAAGCCCGGCATCATGGCGGCGACGGGCGGAAGCCCCGACCTGACCGTCGAGTCGGCGGCCCTCACGCCCGAGGCGAGCAAGATCATGTACTCGACGGCTGGTGACGAGGAGTACGCGAAGCACGACCCCGACAAGGCGAAGGAGCTGTTCGCGAAGGCGGGCTACTCCGACGACAAGCCCATCCAGATCCTCACGACCAACGCGTTCCCCGCCTTCCAGGCGTGGGCGACCCTCGTGCAGGACCAGCTGTCGAGCATCGGTGTGAAGTCGGAGATCCAGGCCTACGACTTCGTCACCATGCTCGGCCAGTGGCAGGGCTACCCCGACAAGTGGGACATCGTGCCGATCTTCTTCAACGGCGACTTCCCGTCGCCCGGCCAGATGAACGTGCTCGCCTCCGCCGCCTCGCCGGCGTCGGAGACCCACGGCGAGATCGCGGACGACCGCTCGCAGGATCTCATCGACGCGCTTGCCGATTACAACGATGTCGACAACGCCGACGACGCCCACAAGATCATGGACACCATCACCGCGATCGTCGCGCGTGACAAGCCCGCGATCATCCTCGGCATGACCAGGCCGTACGCGGCGTACAGCCCGACCCTCAAGGGCTACGACAACTACTGGTACGTGTTCTGGAACTCCTGGATCGCCGAGTAGTACCCACCGTTTGACCGGGTGGGGCGGGTCGTCCACGACCGCCCCACCCTCTAACCCCCAAGGACCCCCGTGCTCGGCATCATTCTCCGCAGGCTGGTGAACCTCGTCATCATCCTGTTCGTCGTCGGAACCCTGTTGTTCTTCATCATCAGGGCGATCCCCGGCGACCCGGCAGTCGCCCTGCTCGGCTCGACCGCGAAGCCGGAGGAGCTCGAGGCCCTGCGCCGCGACCTCGGCCTGAGCGGCCCCCTCTACCTGCAGTACCTCGGCTGGTTCGGCCGGGTGCTGCACGGCGACTTCGGCATGTCGATCATCTACGACAAGCCCGTGCTCGAGGTGATCGGCGACCACATCGCGCCCACCCTCACGATCGCGATCATCAGCACCACCCTGAGCTTCCTCATCGCCGTGCTCATCACGGTCTGGAACGCCTCCAACCCGCGGAACCTGATAGCCCGCGCCCTCAACCAGCTCTCGCAGATCGGCCTCGCCCTGCCCGACTTCTGGCTCGCAGTGCTCCTCGTCTACCTGATCGCGCTCAACCTGCGCTGGCTGCCGACGAGCGGCTACACCGATATCTGGGTCGACCCCGTCGCGTCGATCCGCACCCTCATCCTCCCGATCGCGGTGCTCGTCATCGGGCAGGCCGCGAGCTACGTGATCGTGCTGCGCGAGGGGATGCTCGGGCAGATGTCCCAGCTCTACCTGCGCACCGCGCGCGTGAAGGGCCTGAGCGAGTTCGGCGTCGCGATGAAGCACGCGCTGCCCAACGCCCTGCTGCCCATCCTCACCATCGTCGGGCTCAACTTCGCCGGCCTCGTGGGCGGCATCGTCATCCTCGAGAACATCTTCGTCATCCCCGGCCTCGGGTCGATGATGCTCGGCGCCATCAACAGCCGCGACTTCCTCCTCCTCCAGGGCGGCGCACTCTTCGTCGCCTTCCTCTTCGTCGTCGTGAACCTCATCACCGACCTCACCTACGCCCTCGTCGACCCGAAGGTCCGTGTCTCATGACCGCATTACTCGTGCCCTCCACCACCGTCCCGCGCTGGCGCACCTTCGTCGTGCGCAACCCCGCCGTGATCGTGCCTGCCGCGCTGCTGCTCGTCATCGTGCTCGTGTCGTTGATCGGCCCCTTCTTCCTGCAGTCGCCGACGGCCACCGATCCGATCAACCGGCTGCAGCCGCCCGGGGGCGCCCACCTGCTCGGCACCGACACCTACGGCAGGGACGTGCTCTCGCGCCTGGTGACCGGCGGCCGGGCATCCCTCGGCATGGCGCTTCTCATCACGGTGTGCTCGGGCGCCGTCGGAACGTTCCTCGGGCTCGTGAGTGGGTTCTTCACGACGGCCGGCAACGTGATCATGCGCATCACCGACGCGTGGATGGCCTTCCCGGCGATCGTGCTCGCGATGGTCTTCAGCGTCACCCTCGGACCCGGTGTGCTCACCGAGGTGCTCGCGATCGGAATCATCTTCATCCCGTTCTCGGCGCGCGTGCTGCGCAGCCGCACGATGGAGATCACGAGTCGCACGTTCGTCGAAGCCGCCCGCGTCTCGGGCATGGGGCCGTGGAAGATCCTCGTCGTGCACGTGCTGCCCAACGTCGCGCCGCTCATCATCGTGCAGACCATCGTCTACATCGCCGCCACCATGCTCATCGACGGCGTGCTCAGCGTCCTCGGCCTGGGCATCGCCGCGCCCGCGCCGAGCTGGGGCAACATGATCTCCGAGGGCCGCACCTACATGTCCACGGCGCCGTACCTCATGCTCTTCCCCGGGCTCGTGCTCGCGTTCACGGTGTTCCTCGTCAACATGCTCGGCACCAACCTGCGCCCGGTCTTCGACCCGCAGGCCCGTCAGCTCAAGGCCCTGCAGCGACTCCGCACGCACGGCAACCCGTTCCGCCGCTAGGAGGCCCCATGCCCGTCCTCGTCTACCAGGAGTCGCACCCGCGCTCCGTCTCCGGCCCGCCGGTGCTGCTCATCCACGGGTTCGCGTCCGACTCCTCCGACTGGGCCGGCTGGCCGGATGCCCTCGCCGAGGCCGGGCGCGCGAGCATCCTGGTCGACCTGCCGGGCCACGGCGCGAGCCCCGCTCCCGCATCCCTCGACGACGCCCGCACCTCCCACATCGTGGACGCCCTTGCGGCCATCACGCACGGCCCCATCGACGTCGTCGCCTACTCGCTCGGCGCGCGCCTCGCGTGGGAACTGCCCCGCGTCGCCCCCGTGCGCCGCATGGTGCTCGGCGGCCTCAGCCCGATGGAGCCGTTCGCCGCCCTCGACTTCGCCGCACTCGACGCCTTCCTCGCGGGCGGTACTCCGCCCGCCGATCCGCTCACCGGAATGCTCGCGAGCATGATCACCCGCCCGGGCACGGATGCCGCGGCCCTCGCCCTCGTCATGCGCGGCCTCGCGGCCGAGCCGTTCGACCCCTCGGCCCCGTCGGCGGTACCGGCGCTCTTCGTCGCCGGCGAGGCGGACCCGATGACCGCCGAGGTGCCGTGGCCCGTGACCCGGGTGCCCGGCGATCACGTGGGCGCACTGCGGTCGCCCGAGTTCCGCGCTGCGGCGCTGGAATTCCTCTCCACAGATTGACTCCCGATTCGAACATAGTTTCGAATCTCCGGGACAATCTATGTATGACCACGAACGACGCCTACTCCGCTCTTGCGGACCTCAGCGCGCCGTTCAGCCCGCCGACGCCCGGTCTCCTGTCTGACTCCGAACTGCTCGACGCCCAGCGCCACGTTGCCGAGATCCGACGCCGTGCCGACGCCGCAGCGGCGTCCCTCGCGGCGGAGGTCGCCGTGCGATCCCACCCCGACCTCGGCTACTCCGGCCTCGCGCAGCGGCTCGGCGCCCGCACCCCCGAGATCCTCGTGCAGCAGACGACGGGCGTCTCGAAGCAGGAGGCTCACGCGCTCACGCGGGTAGGGGCACTCCTGGCAGACGGCTCGGCGCCGTGGCTCTCGGGTGTCGCGACCTCGGTGGCCGACGGGTCTTCGTCCGTGGCTGCGGCTGAGGCGATCCGGGTCGGGCTCGGGACACCGGATGCGATCGTCACCGAGGCCTCGCTCGCCTCAGCGGCTGCGGTTCTTCTCGAGGAGGCGGCGGGGCTCACCCTCGAGCGGCTCTCGGCCCGAGCGCGCGAACTCCGGTCGCAGCTCGATCTCGATCGCGTTGCCGAGCGAGAGGAGTTCCTCCGGCAGCAGCGCTACCTGCGCGTCACTCCCCGACCCGATGGCATGGTCCGCATCAGCGGACTTCTCGACCCCGAGTCCGCGGCGCCCGTGGTTGCCGCCTTCGACGCGGCGACGTCTCCGCGCCGGGGCGGGCCGCGCTTCATCGACGACGAGGCAAAGGCGCGAGCCGAACGGATCGTCGCAGACCCCCGCACCCTCGATCAACTCATGGCCGACACGCTCGTCGACCTCGTCACGGTCGCGACCGCCGTCGACGACGGCACGATTCTCGGCTCCACGAAGCCGACAGTGCATATCTTGGTCACCCAGAAGGAACTCGACGGGGGCCGGGGCGCCGGTCACCTCGAGGGCAGCAATGCACCCGTCAGCCTCGGCACAGTCCACCGCAACGCCTGCGCCTCGGGAGCCATTCCCATCCTGTTCAGACGCAACCAGCCCGTCGACCTGGGCCGAACGGAGCGGTGCTTCACGCCCGCCCAGCGGATCGTCATCTCCGCTCGCGACGGTGGATGCATCTTCCCGGGCTGCGACCGGCCACCCTCCTGGTCGGAGGTTCACCACGTCCATGAGTGGCAGCACGGGGGCAGGACAGACGTTCGCGACGGCGTCCTATTGTGCCGTCACCACCACATGCTGCTTCACAACAATGGGTGGCGGTGCGTTCGCGGGGACGACGTCTACATGTTCATCCCACCCGTGTCGCTCGATGCCGCGCAGCGCCCGATCCCGGCCCAAAATCGAGCGGCCTCGGCGAGGAAGCTCGCGGGTGGGGCGTAAGCCGGGCGTAGGCCGGGCGCTCCCCGGAACGGTACCGGCGGCTCTGGCATGCCGCCGGTACCGTTCGGGCAACGCCCGGGCGGCAACCGATCAGGGAGTTACGCCGCCGGGAACGACCATGTCCCATCCGCGTTCACGCGATCCTTGTCGATCCACAGGTGCTCGACCGCCGCGCGGATCTCGGGCCCGTGCTTCGCGTACAGCTCGAGCGCGCCGAGGTTGCCCTCGAGCTGCTCCATGCGGCTCGCACCGAACAGCACGTTGGCGACCGCCGGATTCGTCAGGCAGAACGCGATGCCGAGCTGGGCCGGCGTTGCGCCGAAGGAGGCAGCGATGGCGGTGACCTCGTCGGCCGCGGCCCTGATGAGCTCGCGGATGCCACCCGGGTCGGCGCCGATCTGGCGAGCGGTGTCCTTCTTGCCGGCGAGGATGCCGCCCTCGAAGGTGTCCGATGCCTGCAGGGCGAGCTCGCCGCTGCGGAAGAGCGGCCCGTAGTACTCGCCCTCGGCGACCGTGCGGCGCGCGATGCCGTACTTGAGCTGCACGAAGGTGGGCAGCGGCAGTCCCTCGCGCGCGGCGAAGTCGCGTGCGGCCAGGAAGTCGGCGATCGGCCAGTTGTTGGTGCCCCACGACCCGAGTCGGCCGGCGGCGACCTGCTCCGCGACATCCGTCACCACTGCGGGAATGTCGATGGTCATGTAGTCGCCGATGACCGCGGTGTCGGCCTTCTCGATGCCCACGCGGTCGAGCGACTCGACGAGCTGGCTGGTGAAATTCTGCTTCGGGTAGTCCCACAGCCAGAGCTTGCCGCTGAAGACGTACTCGTCTCGCGTGATGCCGGCCTCGCGCATGGCGCGCGCCCAGATCAGGTCGGTGGGCGAATCATCGGGGTGCGGACCCATGTTGTAGTACGCGACGTCGAACAGGGTGACCCCCGCGTCGACAGCCCGGCGCACGATCGCCACCGCCTCCTTGAAGGTCATGCGGTCCCAGGTGTGCCAAGAGCCGAGCCCCAGCGTCGAGACCTCGGGGCCGGTCGGCCCGAGCGTGCGGACCGTGTCGTCGTTGACCATCGTGCTCCTTCGTCGGTTTTGTCTACGCTTGTATAATAACGTCAAACACGGCATCGAGCAAAGGAGCACGAATGGTCAGGACAGTCCTCGTCACGGGTGGCGCGAGCGGGATCGGGCGCGGCATCGCGCGGGCGTTCGTCGCCAACGGCGACCGGGTGGTGATCGCCGATATCGACACGGATGCCGCGACCGCCGCCGCGGCATCCCTCGAGTGCGACGCGGTGCAGGTCGACATCGCCGACCCCGACTCGGTGGCGGCAGCCCTCGACCGCGCGGGAGACGTCGACGTCCTCGTGAACAATGCGGGCCTCATCGCGATCGGCGGGCTGCTCGTCGATCTCTCTCCCGACGACTTCGATCGGGTCGTGCGGGTGAACTTCCGCGGCACGTTCCTCATGACGCAGGCCTTCGCGCGGCACCGGATCGCGCGCGGCGCGGGCGGCGCTATCGTCAACGTCACGTCGATCGGCGCGCGCCAGCCCACCCAGGCGCTCGGCGCCTACGAGGCGACCAAGGCCGCCGTCGAGGCGCTCACGAGGTCGTCGGCCCTCGAGTTCGCGCAGCACGGCATCCGCGTCAACGCGGTCGCGCCGGGCCCCGTGCTCACGGAGATGCTGCGCGGCGCGATGCCCGAGGGCTCACCCGCGCGCACGGCATGGCAGGCGCGCATCCCACTGAACCGCATGGCGGAGGTGGAGGACGTGGCACCGGTGGCGGTGTTCCTCGCGAGCGACGCCGCGCGCCACATCACCGGTGCGAGCATCCAGGTCGACGGCGGCCAGCTACTGACCTAGTCCCGCAGCGAGAACACCACGCGCCCCCCGGCGATCGTCAGCTCCACGTCGACGCCGGGGAGCTGCGCGGGCGCGACCTCGAGCGGGTTGCGCGCGAGCACGCACAGGTCGGCGACCTTGCCCACGCCGAGGGTGCCCTTCCAGCTCTCGGCGCGATCCTGCCAGGCCGGATGCACGGTGTACGCCTTGAGCAGCGTGAGCATGGTCTCGCGCGCATCGCCGAGCCTGCCCTCCCCTGCCCACTCGGCGGCCGTGGCGATGCCGATGCGCCAGTCGGGAGTGAGCACCGGCGCGTCCGAGCTCAGGCACAGCGGGATGCCCGCGGCGAGCGCATCCGCGATCGGCCAGGCCGCTGCCGCAACCTCGGGCGAGAGGGTCGCCGCGAGCATGCCGCCCGTCGCCGGAGCCAGCCCCGCCTGGGTGTTGAGCCCCATGCCGAGCGCCGCCATGCGGTCGAGCGTCGCGCGCGACACGAGGTCGCCGTGGATGACGTAGTGCCGCAGATCGGCCGGGTCGAGGGCGGCGACGGCGTCGGCCACGGTGTCGATCGAGCGGTCGCCTGTCGCGTGCACGCCCACCTGGTAGCCGAGGTCGTGGGCGAGCGTGATCATCGCACGCATGTTCGCCTCGCGCTCGGCCTCATCGGCGCCGCCCACGAGCAGCTCACCGTGCGAGCCGTCGGGGTAGTGGCCGTGGATCCACGCGGAGCGCATGGGCGGGATGCCGTCGGCGAACACCTTCACCCCGCCGATGCGGAGCCACTCGGAGTCGGAGTCGTCGAGCTCGAGGTCGCGCATCCCGCGCTCGAAGTCGTCGAGAGAGCTGGGGCCGTCGATCTCGCCGAACAGCATGAGCACCGTCACCCGCGCTCGCAGCAGCCCCTCGGCGGCGAGCGAGCGGTACTGCACGAGGACGTCCGAACCGCAGGCCCCCGTTGCGCCGTCGTCCTCCCCCGGGCCGAGGCCGGGCTCGGTGTAGCTCGTGATGCCGAGGGAGGCCGCGATGCCGCCTGCCTTGAGGATCGCCGCCAGGCGCTGGGCGGACGTGTCGAGCGTCGTCGACTGCGCGAAGCCCGAGCCGCCGGCGAGGCCGTCCATGATCGTCGCCGGCCAGATGGCGCCGAGCCAGGTCGCGTGGAAGTGCGACTCGTTGATGCCGGGGATCACCGCACGGCCGGCGAGCTCGATGTGCCGCGTCCCCTCCCCCACGTGGGCGAGCGCGCCGGTGTCGTCACCCACGTAGGCGATGCGCCCGGCGCGAACGGCGATCGCCGTGCCCTCCGTACCGAGTTCGTCGAGCGTGAGGACCGCCCCGCCCGTGAGGACGAGGTCGGCGGGAAGGGGGGTGTGTGACATCGGCGGCACGCAGGACTCTCTGTGGGATTTGGGTCAACGTATGTAGAATATCCGAAAAGACTACGACCGCAATGGAGTGACGATGACGTTGCCGACCAGCACAAGGGCCGCGGTGCTCACCGAGCACTCCGCAGACCTCTCCCTGCAGGAGCTGCCCCTTCCCGCCGAGCTCGAGCCCGGGGCCGCGCTCGTGCGGCTGACGTGCACGACCCTGTGCGGCACCGACATCGAGATCTGGTCGGGAAAGATGTCGTTCCCGGGCATGCTGCCCATGGTGCTCGGCCACGAGATGGTCGGCGAGGTGATCGCCGTGGGCGCCGGCACCGTCGATGCGCTCGGGCGGGACATCCCGGTCGGCGCGCGCATCGGCTGGTCGGAGCGCACCTGCGGGCACTGCTACGGATGCACCGTGCTGCGCGAACCCGTCGCCTGTAGCAGCCGCGGCTACGGCTTCACCCAGCGCGCCGACGTCGCGCCCTACGCGATCGGCGGCCTGAGCGAGCTCTGCTACGTGACTCCCGGCGCGGCCAAGCTCCTCCTGCCGGACGACATCAAGAGCACCTGGGCATCGATGGCCGGCTGCGCCGCCAAGACGGTGCTGCGCGCCTTCGGGCGCGTGGGGGGCATCCGGCCGGCATCGACCGTGGCCATTCAGGGTGCCGGCGCGCTCGGCATCTTCGCCACCGCGGTCGCGCACCTCTCGGGCGCGGGCAGGGTCATCACGATCGGCGCACCGGATGCGCGTCTCGAGCTCGCGACGCGCTTCGGCGCCACGGCGACCGTCACCATCTCGGAGCCGATCGTGGAGCGGGTGATGGAGCTCACGGGCGGCCACGGCGCCGACCACGTCTTCGACTTCGCGGGCGCCGCCAGCGTGGGCGCCGAAGCCGTGGGCATGGCCGCCCAGCGCGGCACCTTCGCCGTCGTGGGCAGCACGGGCTGGGGGCTCACCGAGATCCCGTTGAGCGCCGTCATGGGCAAAGAGCTCACGATCGCGGGCTCGCTGAACGGCGACATCGGCGACTACGTGCGTGCCATCGAGTTCTTCCAGGCGTTCGCCGACCGGATGCCCTGGGACGATTTGTTCTCGGAACCCGTCGGGCTCTCCGGCGCCACCGAGTGCATCCGGACCATGGCCGACCTCGGCCAGGTCAAAGCCGTCATCGATCCGCGACTCCCGTAAGGAGAACCATGACCACCCCCGTTGAAGTATCCGCCGAGCTCCGCCCCTCTCTCGCCGGCTTCGGCACCCCGCCGGTCTTCACGCTCGAGGGCATGCCCGCGGCGCGGGCGGCGAGCGGCGACTTCTTCCCGAGCGCGGAGCAGGTCATCGGCGACCGCCCGATCGACACCGAGGACCGGACGATCCCCGGCCCGGCCGGCGAGCCCGACATCACCGTCACGATCCTGCGGCCGCGCGGCCTCACGGGCGTCGTGCCGGGGCTGTACAACATCCACGGCGGCGGCATGATGACGGGCCACCGCGTGATGGACACCGGCCGGCTCGCCGACCTCGTCGAGACGCTCGGCGTCGTCGCGGTCAATGTCGAGTACCGGCTCGCCCCGGAGCACCCGCACCCGGCGCCGGTTGAGGACTGCTACGCGGGCCTCGTCTGGATGGCCGCCAACGCGGCCGAGCTCGGAGTGGACGCCGACCGCATCATCATCATGGGCGGCAGTGCCGGTGGCGGTCTGAGTGCGGGCGTCGCCCTGCTCGCGCGCGATCGGCGCGGCCCGGCCCTCATCGGCCAGCTGCTGCTGTGCCCGATGATCGACGACCGCAACGACACGGTCTCGAGCCACCAGTACCCCGACTCGGGAACCTGGACCCGGCAGAACAACGACATCGGCTGGAAGGCGCTCCTCGGCGGCGCCGCCGGCACACCGGATGCCTCGCCCTACGCCGCGCCCCTGCGGGCCACCGACCTCACGGGACTCCCGCCCGCCTACATCGAGGTGGGTGCGGCCGAGGTGTTCCGCGACGAGAACGTGGAGTACGCGTCGCGCATCTGGGCGGTCGGGGGCAACGCCGAGCTGCACGTCTGGGCCGGCGCCTTCCACGGCTTCGACATCTTCGCCCCCGAGTCCATAGTCGCCCGCGCGGCCATCGCGGCCCGGGAGTCGTGGTTCCGCCGAATCCTCGGGCTGTAGTCAGAGGCCGAGCGTCCTGCGCATCCACGAGTCGACGGCGTCGACGGATGCGCGGGACACTCTAGCCTCGGGCGCCGCACCGGAGAACCCGTGGAACGCCCCCGCCCAGACGTGCAGCTCCGCATCGCCGCCCGCGGCCCAGATCGCGCTCGCGTAGGCGATCGCCTCGTCCCTGAAGACTTCTGCGGCCCCGACGTCGATGAACGCGGGCGGGAGCCCGCCGAGGTCCGTGGCCCGCGCGGGAGCGGCGTACGGGGAGACGCCCGGCCCGCCCGCCGCGTCGCCGAGGAGCGCGGTCCATCCGGTGTCGTTGTTGTTGCGGTCCCACGCGCCGATGCCGTCGTACTGCCGGCTCGAGACCGTGTCGTTGCGATCGTCGATCATGGGGGCGCTCACGAGCTGGCCGGCGATCGCCGGGCCGCCACGATCCCTCGAGAGCAGCGCGACGCCCGCAGTGAGTCCGCCGCCGGCGCTCGCGCCCGCAACGACGATACGAGCGGGGTCGATACCGAGCTCGTCGGCGTGCTCTGCCACCCAGACGAGCCCCGCGAAGCAGTCCTCGACCGGCACCGGGTGCGGATGCTCCGGCGCGAGCCGGTACTCCACGGCCACCCCGACCGTGCCGTAGGTCAACGCGGCGGAAATGAGCTCCTCGATCCCGAAGAAGCGCGTGCCCAGCATCATGCCGCCGCCATGGATCTGGTAGATCGCGGGTGCGCCGACCGGAGCATCGCCCGCTCGGCGCACGACGGTGAGGGTGAGGTCGCCGACGACGCGGTCCTCCCACACGACCGGGCGATCGCCCACGATCTGCTCCATGGGCGGCAGGAGCGCGGCGAAGATCTCGCGGTTCTGCTGGATCGTGTCGGCGCGCAGCGGCACCCGCTCCACCAATTCGAGGAACGCGGCCAGCCCCGGCTCGAGTTCGGGGTCGTAGGGCACGGGCTTCATCTGCACTCCTCCGGATGTGGTTCGGGGCCGCCCCGAACCGTTCCCGGTGACCACGGATCTGGTTCACCGGCAACGGGCCGGAACGGCCCCAGGTCTTTCCACCAACCTGCGGTCCATCCTGCCGGTCGTTGTTCTACAACCGTTGACGTTCCGCGCACACCGGTATGACACGCGCGAGTAAAGCCTTCGCTGGCGCACAACCCGCGTTCCCCTCCCGACAACCGGGTTTCGGCGCGCGATCCCAGACTGGATCTCGCGGCGTGGCGAACGACCTCGCACGAGGGAGCAGCACACATGACCACACGCCTCTACATCGACGGCGAATGGGTGGAGTCCGCGGGGGCGACGATCCCCACGATCGACCCGGCGACCGAAGAGGTCATCGACGAGGTGCCCAGCGCCACCTCCTCCGAGATCGATGCGGCGGTCGCGGCGGCCCGCATCGCGCTCGACCGGTCGGACTGGGCGGCGCTCCTGCCGGTGCAGCGCGCCGCCCTGCTGTTCCGGCTCGCCGACCTCATCGACGCGCACCACGAGGAGCTCGCCGCCCTCGAGACCCGCGATCAGGGCCAGCCCATCGGCATCTCGCGCATGGTGAGCGTCACGGGCGCCGCCGAGCACTTCCGCTACTACGCCGGCTGGGTCACGAAGATCCAGGGCACCACCAACCCGATCTCGTTCCCCGACACCCTGCACTACACGCGCAGGGAGCCGATCGGTGTCAACGCCCTCGTGCTGCCGTGGAACTTCCCGCTCATGATCCTCGCGTGGAAGCTGGCCCCGGCTCTGGCGACCGGCAACACGGTGCTGATCAAGCCCTCGGAGGTGACGCCGCTCACGAGCATCCGACTCATCGAGCTCATCGAGGAGGCGGGGTTCCCAAAGGGCGTCGTGAACCTCGTGACGGGAGACCACACGACCGGGGCGCTGCTCAGCGCGCACATGGGCATCGACCACCTGTCGTACACGGGCTCCACGAACGTCGGCCGCATCATCACGCGCGCGAGTGCGGACTCCAACCTCAAGCGGCTCACCCTCGAGCTCGGCGGCAAGGCCCCGAGCATCATCGCCGCCGACGCCGACATCGACGCCGCGGTCGCCGGCAACATCGCCGGGAGCGTGCTCAACAGCGGGCAGGTCTGTGCCGCATACACGCGGTTCTACGTCGACCGCCGCCGCGAGCAGGAGTTCGTCGACAAGCTCGCGAGCGGCGTCGCCGGGCTCTCGGTCGGGTCGGGCCTCGACGAGACCAAGCAGCTCGGCCCGCTGGTATCGGGCAAGCACTGCGAGCACGTCGAGCGCCTGGTCGCGACCGGCAGGGCCGAGGGCGCCGAGGTCGTCACGGGCGGCAAGCCCATCGACGGCGCGGGCTACTTCTTCGAGCCGACGGTCTTCAGCGGCGTCACGGATGCCATGACCATCGCCCACGACGAGATCTTCGGCCCCGTGCTCTCGGTGCTCGCCTACGACGACGCCGACGAGCTGGACTCGCTCATCGCGCGCGCGAACGACACGGAGTACGGCCTCGCCGCCACGATCTGGACTCGCGACATCGCCACCTCGCAGCGCCTCGCCAACGGCATCAAGGCGGGGGCCGTCTTCGTGAACATGCCCTCGATCCCCGACATGGCCGCTCCGTGGGGCGGCTACAAGGCCTCGGGCTGGGGCCGCGAGATGGGGCCGTGGGCGATCGACGCCTACACCGAGACCAAGTCGGTCTGGCTCCACTTCGGGTACTAGCCGCCGGCCTCGACGATCTCCGCACCCGCGGCGTCGAGCGTGACGAGCGCCGCTGCGCTCGACTCGGCAGCGACTCCCGCGACGAGATCGGTGAGCACGCGCACCGTGCGGCCCGACTCGAGAGTGTCGAGCGCCGAGGCGAGGACGCAGTAGTCGGTGGCGATCCCCGCGACGTCGACGTCGGTGATGCCGAGCCGATCGAGGGCGGCGGGAACCGTCTCGCCCTCATCCGTCACACCCTCGAAGATCGAGTACGCGGGCTTGCCCTGCCCCTTGCGCACGTGCACGTCGACCGCCGACGGGTCGAGCGCCGGGTGGTACTCGGCGCCCACGGTGCCCGCGACGCAGTGCTCGGGCCACGAGTCCACGAAGTCCGGCGCGACCGCGAAATGGCCGCCGTTGTCGTTGTCGCCGTCGTGCCAGTCGCGCGAGGCGAAGACGTAGTCGTAGCGGTCCGGATGTTCGGCGAGCAGTGACGCTATCCCCGCAGCAACGGCGGACCCGCCCTCGACACCGAGGGCACCGCCCTCGGTGAAGTCGTTCTGCACATCGATGATGAAGAGTGCCGAGGTCACGACCCCTCCCGTCGGATCAGTTGTTGGACAGGTTGTTGCCGCAGGTGTACGCGGCGGTGGCGAGCGTGTCGAGCGCTTCCTTGGTGTCGGTGGAGATCGCGTCGCCGAGCCCGTAGAAGGCGAAGGCGAGCTGGGTGCCGTCGGGGGCGTTGATGACTCCAGCGAGAGAGCGTGCGTTCGTGATCCATCCGGTCACGCCGGCCACCTTGCCGGCGGCTACCGCGTTGTTGCCGGTGAACCTGTCGTACAGGTTGCCCGACTGGCCTGCCACGGCCATCCCTGCGTAGATGGCGCCGAGCCCGTCGCTGTTGGCGACGACCTTGACGAGGAGCTGGGAGACGAGCGCCGGCGGTACGGAGTTGCTGGGGCTCTCACCCGAGCCGTCCTTCGAGATGAGCCCGGTGGCGTCGAGCCCGAGATCCTTCATCGTGAGCGGGATCATCTGGCCGATCGACGCCGATGAGCCGCCGAAGCCAGCGGTCTTCGATGCGACCCGCGTGAGCATCTCGGCGAGCGCGTTGTCGCCGTTGAGGAGCATCTGGCCGACGAGCGTGCTGATCGGCTGCGACTTGACCTCGGCGAGCACCGTGGCCGATGTCGCCGAGCCCGACGAGAACGTGACGTTCTTGAGGCCCGCGGCGGCGGCGAAGGCCTGGCCGGCGCGCGACACCGGGTCCTCCCCGCGCGCGCTCTCCGGGTCGGACGGATCGTCGCGGTCGCCGTCCACCATGAGCGGCACGATGTAGGGCATGTAGCCGTTCGCGCGCTCGGAGCTGGGCCACGACTCATCCCAGTTGTCCGCCGCGTTCCACAGCGAGGTGTCGAGAACGATGTTGGTCACGGGCTTGCCCGGGTGCTTCGCCGTGTACGCGGCCATCGCCGATGTCGCCAGGTCGGAGATGAGCGGGGCGCCGTCGTACACGCTGCTCGAGGTCGTGGCGAGAGTGGGGTCGCCGCCGCCCACGAGCACTATCGTGCCCTCTGACGACCCGTCAATCACCCGCGTCGACAGCTGGGTGCCGGCACCCAGGATCTTGATGGCGTTCGCCGCGGCCAGCAGCTGGTTGACGTTCGCCGGCGTCGACGGTGTCGTCGCAGCGCGGTCGAAGAGCGTCTCGCCCGTCGACGCGTTGACCACCGAGGCGGCGAGGGTACCGAGGTCGGGCAGCGCAGCGGCGGAGGCGATGCTGCACGTGCGCAGGTGCGTGCCGGCCGGTACTGCGCTCGGCTGCGGGCGCGGTGGCGGTGCACTCTCGGTGGGCAGCGGCACTGCCTCCACCTGGCCGGACCCGGAGGCGATGCCGGCGAAGACCGAGCCCGTCGCCAGGAGCAGGAAGACGACGCCGAGCGCCGAGAACAGCCATGCCGTGGGGTGCTTCGCGATGACGGCCCGGATGCCCCCGGCAGGCGCCGCCTTCGGCTTCGCGGCGCCCTCACGTGCGGCGCGGCGGCTGAACACCTCGGTGGGCTGGTCGTGCGAATCCGTCACCCGCCAATGATACCGGCGGAGCTAGCAGCTCACCCAGCGGGCCGCGGCCCGCGCGAAGTCGTAGGGCTCGTCGATGCCGCCGTGGGTCATCGCGAACGCGATGCACGCCCCGCCGACGTCGTCACCGGGTCGGTACAGGGAGGCGCGGTGCGCCAGCGAGTACCACCACTTGCTCGCGACGGTCGAGCCCGTGTTGCCCGAGCCGCCCGCGAGGTTTCCGTCGCAGCCCGTGCTGGGAACACCGTCGATGCGCACCGAGCCCATGTGGCCCCACGCGTCGAGCGGATCGGGGCTCGGCGACTCCGCCATCCAGAACAGGCGGGCCTCCATGCAGGAGTCGTAGAAGAAGTTGCCGTACGGGATCGGGTCGAGGCAGTTCTCGATCCGGATCGCGTTGTACGTGGAGGCGAACGACGCGAGGTCGTCCGACGTCGTGCCCGGAACGCCCTGGGCGGAGTAGGCGGCGGGTGCTCCCCCGACGCTGCCGCCGGCATCCGTCGGGCACGCCAGCCCCTGCGAGGCGAGGAGGGTGCGGCGGTCCACCGATCCGTCTTCGAGGATCACGACGACCGGCTTGGGCACCGGCTTCTGCGCGATGTGCTCCCAGTCCTGGGTGAGCGCGACCTTCTCGGCCTCGGCCTGGGCCTGCGCGTAGTCGTCCGTGACGCGCACGGTGGTCGCGAGCGCCACCCGAGGCGCTTCGACCACCGGCGCGGCCACCGGAGCGGTCATCGAGGCGAGGAGCGGGGTTGCCGAACCCGAATCGGCAACTGCCTGGGACGTGAGTCCCGGTCCGCCACCACCCACGAAGGGAAGGACGATCACGAGCACGGCTGTGAAGAGCGTCGCGAGGAACGCGATTCTCTTCATCAGTACCCCCGGGCCACGGGCGATCGCCCCTTTGGTGTTTCTGCGACTAAACGTAGGGCCGCCCGGGGTACCCGGCAAGCGAACGGGGGTACAAACGAGTGTGTTCACCCGCACACTGGGGGCACGATCCTGTACCCCTGTCCGCACTATGGAGGACACGATTGGCGGATGCCGCGCAGCTTCGCGCTCACCGGATGCCCGTGCGGACCCTCTGACGTCATGCGCCCGCCGCGGTCACCGCCTCCGGTCACAAGGTCCGCATGGCCTGCAGCGCAAGCGTGCGAAGGTCGCGCCATAAATACGGAGCCGCCTAAGAGAATCGAACTCTTGACCTTCTCATTACGAGTGAGATGCTCTACCGACTGAGCTAAGGCGGCGGGCCCGGTTTCCCGAGGCACAGCATGAAAGCTTAGCCGATGATCAGGGATGCTCCGACGCAAACAGGTCGCGGAGTTGCGTGAACGAGTCGTCGAGCCGATCGCCCAGGAGTCCGGGCCGCTCACTGTGCGCCCAGGCGGCCCACGCGTGCTTCATCGCGGCGAATGCGACGAGGGTGATGAGCCGCGCCTTGCTCGCGCGCGCCTCGGGGTCGGCGGCGAGCGCGGGCTCGTCACGGGCGAGGCGTTGCGCGACGACCTCGCCCACGCTCTCCTCGAACGCGCGCAACGAGGCCATGCGCATGGCGAAGAGCTGGGGGTACTGCTTGACGAGCCGGTGCCTCAGCTGCAGCATCTCGGCATCCGTCGTCGAGCGGTCGCCGGCATGGCGCAGCAGCACGGCGAGGTCGTCGAGCACGGTGCCGTGGCCGTCGAGGAACCCGTCGAGATAGACCTGCTCGGGCAACTCGGGCGAGTCGCCGATCATCGCCTCTTCTTTGGAGGCGAAGTAGTTGAAGAAGGTGCGCGGCGAGATGTCTGCCTCGCGGCTGATGTCGTCGACGGTCACGCCGTCGAGCCCGCGCTCGGCGAGCAGTTCGAGCACCGCGACCTGGATCGCGCGCCGGGTGGCGAGGCGCTTGCGCTCGCGCAGCCCGGGTTCGGCGGTATCGATGGTCACGTCAACTATTCTTGCACAGTCTGCAAAATTGCGCTCAGCAGTTGGGGTCGGCCGCGGGGACCGTTCCCTTCGTGAAGTAGTCGTCGACGGCGTCATCCACGCACGAGTTCGACTTGTTGTACGCCGTGTGCCCCTCGCCGTTGTAGGTGATGAGGTGGGCGCTCTCGAGCTGCTTCGACAGGGCGACACCCCACTGGTACGGCGTCGCAGGGTCGCCCGTCGTCGAGACGATGAGCACGTCGGGGGCGCCCTTGCCGGTGAGCTCGGTCAGCGGCGGACCGGTGTACTTGTACGGCCAGTTGCCGCAGGTGAGGTCGCCGGTGGGCGGGAACGCCCGGTACGTCGTCGGGGATGCCGCCTGCAGTTCGACCTCTTGCTGCGCGAGCACCGCGGGGTCGGTCTCCACCGGGTAGTCCACGCAGTAGATCGCGATGAACGCCTCGAGCGAGTTGTCGGCGTACGTGCCGTCGGAGTCGCGGCCGTAGTAGTAGTCGGCCAGGAAGAACGCCGTGTCGGTGACGCCCTGCTCGGCCTCGGTGAAGAGGTCGTTGAGGAAGCTCCACGAGTCCTGCGAGTAGAGCGCCATGCTCATCGCGGTGTCGAGCACGCCGGCGTCCATCATGCGGCCGTCGGGCGCCTCGACCGGGGTCGCGTCGTACCGGTCGTACAGCCCGCGGATCGTGGCGAGCGCCGCATCCTTGCCGTCGAGGAACGGGCAGTCGTCGGGGAACATCGTCGGGCACGCGGTGATGTAGTTCTCCAGCGCGAGTTGGAAGCCCGCGGTCTGCACGAGCCCCACCTCGAACACCGAGATCGACGAGTCGGTGGCACCGTCGAGCACGATGCGGCCGACCTTGTCGGGGAAATTCTCGATGTAGTACGAGCCGATGTCGCTGCCGTACGAGTAGCCGAGGTAGTTGAGCTTCTTGTCGCCGACGATCGACCGAAGCATGTCGAGGTCGTGCACGGTGCTCTGGGTGTCGATGAACTGCAGCACCGGGCCCGTGTTCTCGAGGCACGCCTGGCCGAAGTCCACGGCGCTCTGGGTCACCTCGGCGAGCCACGCGTCACTGCCGACCGGGTCTGCGGGCAGCCCGTAGATGTAGTTGTCGAGCTCGGGGGCGTCGTAGCAGGTGACGGGGGTCGAGCGCCCGACCCCGCGGGGGTCCCAACCGATGACGTCGAAGTTCTGCTGCAGAGTCTTATCGACGGCGAAGTCGACGTCGTCATGCACGAGGTCGTAGCCGGATGCCCCGGGGCCGCCCGGGTTAACGAAGAGCGAGCCGAGCTTGGTGCCCTTAGCGCCGTGCCGGGCAAGGGCGAGGGTGATATCGGTGTCGGACGACGGGTTGGCCCAGTCCATCGGCGCGATCACGGTCGCGCACTGGGCACCGTTGCCGCAGTCCTTCCAGGTGACCTGCTGCTGGTAGTACGGCGCGAGTTCCGCCGAGACGTCGGAGTCCGGCGTCACGGTCGTCGGCTTCGGCACCCCGAAGAAGCAACCGGACATCAGGAGCACGAGCGCGGTGGCGCCCACGACGAAGGGGGCGCGAGAACGGATCAGGTTTGCCATGGCCACGAAGCGAGCCTAGCGGGGCGCCTCCCGGCGGGGCACTAGCACTGCGGGTCGGTGGTGGGGACTGTTCCGTCGATGAAGTAGTCGTCGACGGCGTCGTTCACGCACGAGTTCGACTTGTTGTAGGCGGTGTGCCCCTCGCCCGTGTACGTGATCAAGTGCCCGTTCTGCAGGGTCGCGGCGACGGTCTGCGCCCACGTGTACGGGGTGGCGGGGTCGTTCGTCGTTCCCACCACGAGGATGTCGGACGACCCGGCGGCCACGATCGGCACGCGGTCGCGCTTGGCCGCTACCGGCCAGTTCGGGCATCCGGTGCCACCCCACGACATCTGCGGGCCGAACACGGGCGCGATCTTCTTGAGCTCGGCGGCCTCCTGGCGCATCTGCTCGACGTTGCCGTCGCCGTGCGCATCGAGGCAGTTGATGGCGATGAACGCCTCGGTCTGGTTGTTCTCGTACGTGCCGTCGGGGTTGCGCCCGTTGTACGCATCGGCCAACCGGAAGGCGAGGTCGGAGTTGCCCTGGAACACCTCGGCGAACAGCTGGCGCAAGGTGGGCCAGCTGCCCTGGTTGTAGAGCGGGTAGATGATCGCGATGAACATGGCACTGCTGCCGAGCTGGCGGTCGTCGGTGGTGCTGCGCAGGGGGCTCGCATCGAGGCTGTCGAGCAGCGCGCGGATCGTCGCGAGCGATTGCGCGGTCGAGCCCGTGAACGGGCAGTCGTCTTGGTCGGCGCAGTCTTCGAGGAACGCGGTGAGGGCGCTCTCGAAGCCCTTGGCCTGCGTCGCGGTGCCGTCGAAGTCGCTCGCCGCAGGGTCCAC
The DNA here is from genome assembly GCA_903920435.1 of uncultured Actinomycetes bacterium. Classification (GTDB taxonomy): domain Bacteria; phylum Actinomycetota; class Actinomycetes; order Actinomycetales; family Microbacteriaceae; genus Rhodoglobus. The sequence goes on along the minus strand of CAIXMB010000163.1, from coordinate 51,926 downwards.
GGCGCCGTCCAGCACGAGCCTGCCGGTCTTGCCGGGGAACAGCTCCGCGTAGACCTGGCCGAGCAGCGTGCCGTACGAGTAGCCGAGGTAGTTCAGCGTCGTGTCGCCGAGGGCGGCGCGCAGCATGTCGAGGTCGCGCGCGGCGCTCGGGGTGTCGACGTCGCCGAGCAGCGGTCCGGTGAGCTCGAGGCACCGCTCGCCGAACGCCTTCATGGTCGCGTTGGCGGCGGCGAGCCACTCGTCGCTGCCGGGCGTTCCCGGGTAGATGTCGTAGAGGTAGGCGTCGAGCTCGGCGGGGTCGCGGTAGCACGTGACCGGGGTGGAGCGGTTCACGCCGCGAGGGTCGAAGCCCACGATGTCGAAGCTGGACTGGAGGCGGGCATCCGTGGCGTAGTCGACGCTGTCTTTGATGAAGTCGAAGCCGGAGCCGCCGGGGCCGCCCGGGTTGACGAGCAGCGAGCCGAGGCGCGTGCCCGTCGCGGGGTGGCGGATGAGGGCGAGCTCGATGTCGCCCGCGCTCGGGTCGGCCCAGTCGAGGGGCGCCTTCGCGGTCGAGCACTGCATGCTGCCGTTGCAGCTCTTCCAGGTGAGCACTTGGCCGTAGTAGGGCGCGAGGGCGGCGGGCACGTCCTCCCCCGTCGGGGTCGAGGTCGAGCTGGCGGTCGGCGGCAGGAACCACGAGATGCACCCGCTGAGCGGCAGCACGACGGCCAGGGCGAGGGCGGCAGCGACCAGCGGACGTTTCATCGGGCGGTTCCATTCCTGACGGCACTGGTTCTGATCGCACTGTTTCTGATTGCGCTGACGAGCATCGCCTCGAGCGCGAGCGTCGGCGACACGTTGCTCTCGATGCGCTCGCGGGCCGTGCCGATCGCATCCATGGTGGCGAGGGTCTCGACCGGGGTGCACTCCGCCGCCGCCACCTCGAGACGGTCGAGGATGCGCACGTTGATGGGCTCGCCCGGCGCACCCAGCTGCAGCAGCAGGATGTCGCGGTAGAGCGACAGCAGATCGACGAGGATGCGGTCGATGCCGTCGCGCAGGCTGCGGGTGGCGCGGCGCTTCTGATCCTCGTCGAGGGTCTTGAGCTGGCTGCGGAGCGCGGCGGGAATGGTGCCCCCCGGCTCGATGCCCAGCGAGCGAAGCGCGGCGTCGCGCTCCTGAGAGTCCTTCTCCTCGGTGATCGCATCGGCATCGGCCTTCGCGAGCTCGTGCAGCGACGCGGCGGCGAGCACCGCCGACGACACCGAACGGATGCCCAGCGCGAGGTCGAGCGTGCGCTCGCGCCGCTGCCGTGCCTCGGCGTTCGTGGCGAGCCGATGGGCCATGCCGATGTGCGACTGCGCCTCGCGCGCGGCCCGGAGCGCCACGGCCGGCTCGACGCCATCCCGGCGCTCGAGCAGCGCCGCGACCTCCTCGACGTCGGGCACGCGCAGCCGCACGGTGCGCACGCGGGAGCGGATCGTCGGGATGAGGTCGGCCTCGCTCGGCGCGCACAGGATCCACACCGTGCGGGGCGGCGGCTCCTCGAGCGCCTTGAGCAGCACGTTGGAGGTGCGCTCGACCATCCGGTCGGCGTCTTCGATGATCATCACCCGGAAGCGCGCCACCGACGGCGAGAACTGCGATGTGGCGACGAGCTCGCGCACCTCGTCAATGGGGATGATGACCCGCTCGGTGGCGAGCACGGCGAGGTCGGGATGGGTGCGCGCAGCGACCTGGCGTGCCGCGGCGGCGTCGCCCTCCGGGTTGCCGGGGCTCAGGAGCGCCGTCGCGAAGGCGTAGGCGAGGTTGGACCGGCCAGACCCGGGCGGGCCCGTGATGAGCCACGAGTGCGTCATCGACGAGTCGTCGCTGCCGCCGATCGCGGACGCGGATGCCGCGGCCTCGACGATCGCGATGGCGTCGGCCTGCCCGGTCAGTTCATCCCAGACGGCGGCCATGGGGCAAGCCTAAAGCAGGGAGCCGACGCGCTCCCGAACGGCGGCCGCGATGACCTCGCGGGGCTGGCGCGCATCCAGCACGAGGAACCTGCCGGGCTCGGCCTCAGCGAGGCCGAGGTAGGCGGCGCGCACGCGCGCGTGGAAGTCGGCGGCCTCGGCCTCGAGCCTGTCGTACTTGGTCCGCTCGGCGAGGCGGTCGCGCCCGTCGTCCTCCGGGAGGTCGAGCAGGATCGTCAGGTCGGGCAGCAGGTTCTCCGTCGCCCAGAGCGAGAGGTTGCGGATCTCGGTGCCGTCGAGCACCCGGCCCGCGCCCTGGTAGGCCACCGACGAGTCGAGGTAGCGGTCCTGCACGACGATCTCGCCGCGCTCGAGGGCCGGCCGCACCTTCGTCGCGATGTGGTGAGCGCGGTCGGCCGCGTAGATGAGGGCCTCCGCGCGCGGGGCGATGTCGCCGCGGCGGTGCAGCACGATCTCGCGCAGCTCCTCGCCGAGGGGCGTGCCGCCGGGCTCGCGGGTGACGAGCACGGTGTGCCCGGCATCCGTGAGCCACTCGGTGAGCAGGGCCGACTGCGTCGACTTGCCCGACCCGTCGCCGCCCTCGAGGGTGATGAACAGACCGGCCCCGGGCTTGTCCACTAAGAGGCAGCCTTCTTCGCCGGGGCCTTCTTCGCGGCCGGCTTGCGCTTGGGCGCTGCCTTGGCCTTGGGCTTGGCCGGGCCCTTGGCGCGCTTGTCGGCGAGCAGCTGCACGGCGCGGTCGTAGTCGATGTCTTCCACGTCTTCTCCGCGGGGAATCGTGGCGTTCGTCGTTCCGTCGGTCACGTAGGCGCCGAAGCGGCCGTCCTTGATCTTGATCGGCTTGCCGCTCACCGGGTCTTCCGGGAACTCGGCGAGTGCGCTGGAGGCCGCCCGGTTGCCGTACTTGGGCTGCGAGTACAGCTCGAGCGCCCCGGCGAGGTCGATACCGAAGATGTCGTCCTCGCTGACGAGCGACCGGGTGTCGGTGCCGCGCTTCAGGTAGGCGCCGTAGCGACCGTTCTGCGCGAGGATCTCGGTGCCCGTCTCGGGGTCGACGCCCACGACGCGCGGCAGGTTGAGCAGCGCGAGGGCGGTGTCGAGGTCGATGGTGGCGAGGTTCATCGACTTGAAGATCGAGGCCGTGCGCGGCTTGACCGCTGCGGGCTTCTTGACCTTCTTCTCCTTGAGCTCACCGGTCTTCTTGTCGAGCACGTACTCGGGCTCGACGGCCTCGGGCTCCGGCTCGAGCTCGGTAACGTAGGGGCCGAAGCGACCGTCTTTCGCGACGATCTCCTTGCCGTTCTCGGGGTTGACCCCGATGACGCGGTCGCCGACGATCGGGGCGTTGATCAGCTCGCGCGCCTTCTCGGCGGTCAGTTCATCCGGAGCGAGCTCCTGGGGGATGTTGACGCGGCGCGGCTTCTCGGGGTCGTCGCTCGGGGCCTCGAGGTAGGGGCCGTACTTGCCGATGCGCAGGGTGACGTCGTCGGCGATGCGGATCGAGTTGATCTCGCGCGCGTCGATCTCACCGAGGTTGTCGATGACCGTGCGCAGGCCGCGGTGGCCGGTGTTGCCGAAGTAGAAGCCCGTGAGCCACTCGACCCGGTCCTCCTCGCCGCCGGCGATGCGGTCGAGGTCGTCTTCCATGCCCGCGGTGAAGCCGTACTCGACGAGGTCGGCGAAGTACTCCTCCAGCAGGCGGACCACCGAGAACGCGATCCAGTTCGGCACGAGGGCCTGGCCGCGCGGCGTCACATAGCCGCGGTCGATGATGGTGGAGATGATCGACGCGTAGGTCGAGGGCCGGCCGATGCCGAGCTCCTCGAGGGTCTTGACGAGGCTCGCCTCGGTGTAGCGCGGCGGGGCGGAGGTCTCGTGGCCCTTGGCCTCGACATCCACGAGGCTGAGCGCCTGGCCCTCGGTGAGCGGCGGGAGCTTCGCCTCCTTGGGCTCGGACGACTCGGCGTTGCGCTCCTCGTCCTGCGACTCCTCGTACGCCGACATGAAGCCGCGGAACGTGATGATCGTGCCCGTGGCGACGAACTCGGCGATGGACCCGCTCGCGACGGGGCCCGCGCCGATGGTGATGGACGCGGTCGAACCCTTGGCGTCGGCCATCTGCGAGGCGACGGTGCGCTTCCAGATCAGGTCGTAGAGCTTCCAGTCGTTGCCGCGCAGCACCGACTGCAGCTCGCTCGGGGTGCGGAAGGTGTCGCCCGACGGGCGGATCGCCTCGTGCGCCTCCTGCGCGTTCTTGCTCTTGCTCGTGTAGACGCGCGGGGAGTCGGGAACGGTCTCGGCGCCGTACAGCTTGCGCGCCTGGGCCCGGGCTGCGTCGATGGCCTGCTGCGAGAGCGACGACGAGTCGGTTCGCATATAGGTGATGTAGCCGTTCTCGTAGAGCGACTGCGCGACACTCATCGTCTGCCGCGCGGAGAAGCGCAGCTTGCGGCCCGCCTCCTGCTGCAGCGTCGACGTGGTGAACGGCGCGGCGGGCCGACGCGTGTACGGCTTCGACTCGACGCTCGTCACCGCGATCTTCACCGACGGAGCGCGCAGGCCCTCGGCGAGCGCTTGGGCGGCGGCCTCGTCGATGACCACCGCGTCGCCCTTGAGGTTTCCGCGGTCGTCGAAGTCACGGCCCGCGGCGATGCGCTTGCCGTCGAGGCGCACGAGGCGCGACTCGAAGCTCTGGCTGTCGCCCTGGGGTGCGAGCTGGGCGATGAGGTCCCAGTAGCCGGCAGTGACGAACGCGAGGCGCTCCCGCTCGCGGTCGACGACGAGACGGGTGGCCGCCGACTGCACGCGACCCGCCGAGAGGCCGGGGCCGACCTTGCGCCACAGCACCGGTGAGACCTCGTAGCCGTAGAGGCGGTCGAGGATGCGCCGGGTCTCCTGCGCATCGACGAGCGCGGTGTCGAGCTCGCGCGGGTTGTCGATGGCGTGCTGGATGGCGTCTTTGGTGATCTCGTGGAACACCATGCGCTTGACCGGGACCTTGGGCTTGAGCTCCTGCAGGAGGTGCCATGCGATGGCCTCGCCCTCGCGGTCCTCATCAGTTGCGAGGAAGAGCTCGTCGGCATTCTTCAGTGCGCGCTTCAGATCGGCGACGGTCTTCTTCTTCGCATCCGACACGACGTAGTACGGCTCGAAGCCGTTCTCGACGTCGACGGAGAACTTGCCGAGCGAGCCCTTCTTGAGCTCGGGCGGCAGGTTCTTCGGCTCGATGAGGTCGCGGATGTGCCCGACCGACGACTGCACCTCATAGCCGTCGCCGAGGTACTGGCCGATCGTCTTGGCCTTGGTGGGCGACTCGACGATGACGAGCTTCACGGCACAACACTCCTAAGTAAAGGAACGGAGCACAGTTGACCTCCGTCAGCGACACCATACACACCAGACCCGCGCCTCTGCCTAATCGGGGGCGGAACCCGCCGGGCCCGCCGTGGCCCGTTCACTCACGTCCAACCCGAGAATCGTTCGCCCCGTCGTCACCGTCGCGACGAGCCCGTCGACCTCGCAGCTGCGCACGGATGCCCCGTTCGCCTCGGCCACGAGCACCGCCACCTCGCACGGATGCCCCGGCACGGCCCCGCTCGCCGCCTCGGCCGCGGCGAGCGCCGCCGCGTCTGCCGCCGCCGCCACTGCGTGCCGCGCCACGACCACGGCGTGGACCGGCAGCACGAGCAGCAGGAGTGCCACGAGGCCCAGCCCGAGCCCGAGCGTGAGCGCGGTGCCGGCCCCGCGCTCGGCCCTCACCGCCCGCCGGCCAGGGCGCACGAGCGGGCCGTGAGCGTGAGCGGCAGACCACCCGCGGCGACGGCGACGGTGACGCAGGCGAGGTCGCCCTCCGCGCTGCGGGTCACGTGCGCGCCGGGCACGAGGCGGGCGACGAGGGTGTCGGGGTCGCCGCCGCGCGCGAGGGTGCGCGCGGCGAGGGCAGCGGCATCCGTGAGCCGGAGCTGCTGCGCCGCCGCCGCGAGCCCCGACATGCAGCACGCGAGCACGAGCACGACGGCGGGGAGCGCGACCGCGAGCTCGGCGGTCACGCTCCCCCGGTCGTGCCCTCGGCCGGCAGGGCTCATCCCGGAAGGGTGAGCGCCTGGCGCACGACCTCGGTGAGCATGCCGCGCACCTCGTCAGACCGCAGGATGATCACGAGCAGGCCCGCGAACCCCACAGCGGCAAGGGTGGCGACCGCGTACTCGGCGGTGGCCGCCCCGCGCTCGGCGAGCAGCCGCGCACTGAGCTTCTTCGTACTGGGTACCTTCATCTCCCGCTCCCGTCTCGACCCGAGCGGGAACAGCCTGCCGCGCTCACCCGGGCGCGGCGGCGCGCACCGACGGATCGGTACAGGGCCGGGCATCCGTGCGCGGTGTTGAGGGCGCGCTACCCGCGGTAGTTCGGCGCCTCAGCTATCAACGCCATGCGAAGGGTGAATCGCTACAAGGCACTGAAGGACCCACGAGTGGGAACGTGGGACGACCCCGCGATCGACGCTGACCATATCCGCGCGACGTCGTTTGCTGAGGCCGTGTGGGGCTGGGTAGCGCACCGCTCACGCGCCCCGTTCAGACTGGCGCGCCGACGCGCGTCGGCGCGTGGCGCGGAATAGGGCGCTTGAACCCCCGCGCGCTACCCGCGGTAGTTCGGCGCCTCGACGACCATCTGGATGTCGTGCGGGTGCGACTCCTTGAGCCCTGCCGCCGTGATGCGCACGAACTTGCCCTTGTTGCGCAGCTCCTCGATGGTGCGAGCGCCCGTGTAGAACATCGACTGGCGCAGGCCGCCGAGCAGCTGGTACACCACCGAGCCGACCGGGCCCCGGTAGGGAACCTGGCCCTCGATGCCCTCGGCGATGAGCTGCTCGTCCGACGGCACGTCGGCCTGGAAGTAGCGGTCGCGCGAGTACGAGGTCTTCTTGCCGCGCGTCTGCAGCGCACCGAGCGAGCCCATGCCGCGGTAGCTCTTGAACTGCTTGCCGTTGACGAAGATGAGGTCGCCGGGGCTCTCGTCGGTTCCCGCCAGGAGCGAGCCGAGCATCACGGTCTCGGCACCGGCGACGAGCGCCTTGGCGATGTCGCCCGAGTACTGCAGGCCGCCGTCGGCGATGACCGGCACGTTGCTCTCACGAGCAGCGAGGGATGCCTCGTAGACAGCGGTCACCTGCGGAACACCGACACCGGCCACGACGCGCGTGGTGCAGATCGAGCCGGGGCCGACGCCCACCTTCACGGCGTCCGCCCCCGCGTCGACCAGCGCCTGGGCGCCGGACCGGGTGGCGACGTTGCCGCCGATGACGTCGATGGCGTTGAACGCCGTGTCGCCCTTGAGGCGGCGGATGATGTCGAGCACCCCGGCCGAGTCGCCGTTGGCGGTGTCGACGACGATGACGTCGACCCCCGCATCACGCAGGGCGCCCGCGCGCTCCCACGCGTCGCCGAAGAAGCCGATCGCGGCACCGACCCGAAGGCGGCCCTCGTCGTCCTTCGTGGCGTTCGGGTACTTCTCGGTCTTCTCGAAGTCCTTCACGGTGATGAGACCGGTGAGGCGCCCCTGCGCATCGATGAGGGGCAGCTTCTCGATCTTGTGCTGCGCGAAGATCGCCACAGCGGCGTCGGGGTCGATGCCCTCGGGCGCCGTGATGAGGCCCTTTGACGTCATGACGTCGCGCACGAGCGTCGTCGACTTCTCGAACGGGGAGACGAAGCGCATGTCGCGGTTGGTGATGATTCCCACGAGACGGCCGTCGCCCTCGACCACCGGCAGGCCCGAGACCCGGAACTGGCCGCAGATCGCGTCGACCTCGGCGACCGTGGCATCCGGCGTCGTGGTCACCGGGTTGGTGATCATGCCCGACTCGCTGCGCTTGACCTTGTCGACGTGCGCGGCCTGGTCGTCGATCGAGAGATTGCGGTGCAGGATGCCCAGGCCGCCGTTGCGCGCCATGGCGATCGCCATGCGCGATTCGGTGACGCTGTCCATCGCCGCGGAGAGTAGAGGGGAGTGCACGCGGATGTTGCGCGTGAGCCGCGAGGAGGTGTCGGCCTCGCTCGGGATGACGTCGGTGTGGCCCGGGAGGAGCATGACGTCGTCGTAGGTGAGTCCGATGAAACCGAAGGGGTCAGGCTGTTCCATGAATATCCCTGGTGTGCGAGAGCGTATGAGGAGGGCCGGATACCGCGCTGTTCCGATGTGCAATCTTAACCGCTGGTTGCGCAGAACTATTTCCGTGTCATCCTTGTCTCTCACAACGCCGTGAGAATCGCGAAACACGCAGGCAACACGGCGTCAGTAGTTTGGTGACGACGCCAGCGCAACCGCGAGGGCCGTCTCGAGGTTTTGGAGGTCCCGTGACGCGTTCCGGAGCTGCAACAGCTGCCCGCGTGCCGCGCTTACTCGCGCTCTTCGTCGCGTTTCTCGCCGCGCTCGTCGCCCTGACGGTGCTCGCGGGTGCCGGGGTCGCCTCCGCCGACGAGATCGACACCGACAAGTACCCGTACCGGGTCAGCGGCAACGTGAAACTCGACGGCAACCCGCTCGAAGGCGTCTCGCTCACCATCGAGGGCAACGGCATCAAGACCGAGGTCAAGACCGACGCCGACGGCAAGTGGGCGGTCGGCGTTCCCGAGCGCAACGCCAAGTACTCGGTAACCCTCGACGAGACGACGCTCCCCGACGGCATCGCGGTGGTCGACGAGACGGATGACACGCCCAACGTCAAGGACGCCGAAGTCGGCCCCGGCGGGCGCGTGAGCGTGAACTTCTTCATCGGTGAGGGAGTGCGCAACGTCACGAGCTTCGCCGACCAACTCGTCGAGCGCATCGTCAACGGCCTGCGGTTCGGCCTTATGCTCGCCCTCGCCGCGGTCGGCCTCTCCCTCGTCTACGGCACCACCGGCCTCTCCAACTTCGCGCACGGCGAGATGGTGACCTTCGGCGCTGTCATGACCCTCGTGTTCTCGCGGGGCCTGGGCCTGCCGATCTACTTCGCGATCCCGATAGCGCTCGTGCTGAGCGGCCTCGTCGGCTACCTGCTCGACGTGGGCCTCTGGCGGCCCCTGCGAAAACGGCGAACCGGCATCGTGCAGCTCATGATCGTGAGCATCGGCCTCTCGCTCGCCGCACGGTACGTGTTCCAGTACTTCATCGGCGGCAGCACCTCGCAGCTCGTGGGTGCCGACATGCGGCCCATCCCGCTCTTCGGCTCCGTGCAGTTGAGCATCATCGACCTCGTGAGCGTCGGCATCTCGGTCGTCGTGATCGTCGCCTTCGCGATGTGGCTGCTGTTCACCCGGATCGGGAAGGCGACACGGGCGATCTCCGACAACCCGTCGCTCGCCGCCGCATCCGGCATCGACGTCGACCGCGTGGTCCGCATCGTCTGGATCATGTCGGGCGCACTCGCCGGCCTCGCGGGCGTGCTGTACGCCTACTACCGCCCGGGCATCAAGTGGGACATGGGTGCGGAGTTCCTGCTCCTGCTGTTCGCCGCGGTGACCCTCGGTGGTCTCGGCACGGCCTTCGGTGCACTCGCGGGCGCCATCGTCATCGGGCTCATCGTGGAGGTCTCCACGCTCTGGATCCCCGCTGACCTGAAGTTCGCGGCACCGCTCGTGGTTCTCATCATCATCCTGCTATTCCGCCCGCAGGGAATCCTCGGGCGCCGTGAGAGGGTCGGGTAACGACAATGGACTGGCTACAGATCCTCAACAACTCAGCTTCATCGATCATCAGCCCGGCGACGCTCGCTTACGCCCTGGCAGCGCTCGGCCTCGCCGTGCACTTCGGCTACGCGGGCCTGCTCAACATGGGTATCGCGGGCTTCATGGCCCTCGGTGCGTACGGGTACGCGATCGGCATCCTCACCTTCGACCTCCCGTGGTGGGCTGCCGCCCTCCTCGGCATGGCGGCGGCGGCGGTCTTCGCGCTCATCCTCGGCATACCGACGCTGCGGCTACGGGGCGACTACCTCGCCATCGTGACGATCGCGGCCGCCGAGGTGCTGCGCCTGCTGTTCCTGACGACGACGTTCGACTCGGTCACCGGTTCGGCCGACGGCCTGAGCGGGTACCACGGCAGCTTCCGCGCGTCGAACCCGATCCCCGAGGGCACATACGGCTTCGGTCCGTTCATGTACAACGAGATCGGGTGGTGGGTGCGCATCCTCGGCATCATCGCCCTCGCACTTGCGGCCCTCACGGTGTGGCGCCTCATGAACAGCCCCTGGGGGCGCGTGCTCAAGGGCATCCGTGAAGACGAGGATGCGGTTCGCGCACTCGGCAAGAACGTGTTCTCGTACAAGCTCACGGCGCTCGTCGTCGGTGGTGTCATCGCCTCGGTGGGCGGCATCGTCTACGCGCTGCCCTCTGCGGTCAACCCCGGCGTCTACGTGACCTCGCTCACGTTCTTCGTGTACACCGCGCTCCTGCTCGGTGGCGCGGCGACGGTGTTCGGTCCGCTTATCGGCTCGCTCATCTTCTGGGTGCTGCAGACGGTGCTCGGCAACGTGCTCCCGGCTGCGGTCGACGCGGGAATCCTGCCGTTCATGTCGAACATCCAGGCGCAGACGCTGCGCTTCATCCTCGTGGGAATCGCGCTGATGCTCATCGTGATCTTCCGGCCCCAGGGCATCCTCGGGAACAAGAAGGAGCTGACCTTTGTCAAGTGACATCACTCCCCCGGTGGCCCGCGAGAAGACCACGGGGCTGCACGTCGGCGAAGCGGCACCCGGTGTCGCCAAAGCCGATCCGATCATCGTGGTCGACGGCGTGCGCCGCACGTTCGGCGGTCTGACCGCCGTCGACGTCGCGCACCTCGAGATCCCGCGTGGCGCGATCACGGCCCTCATCGGCCCGAACGGCGCCGGCAAGACCACCCTCTTCAACCTGCTGACCGGCTTCGACAAGCCGGATGCCGGCACCTGGGTGTTCGACGGAAAGTCGCTGTCGGGCGTGCCCGCCTACAAGGTCGCCCGTATGGGCCAGGTGCGCACGTTCCAGCTCACCAAGGCGCTGGGACTGCTCACCGTGCTCGAGAACATGAAGCTCGGCGCGAAGGGCCAGGTCGGCGAGCGCTTCTGGCAGAGCCTGTTCCCCTTCTTCTGGCGCAAGCAGGACGAGAAGATCGAGGAGCGCGCGTTCGAGCTGCTCAAGAAGTTCAAGCTCGACGGCAAGAGCGAGGACTTCGCCGCCAGCCTCTCCGGCGGGCAGCGCAAGCTCCTGGAGATGGCGCGCGCGCTCATGAGCGAGCCCACGCTGGTGATGCTCGATGAGCCCATGGCCGGTGTCAACCCGGCGCTCACGCAGTCGCTGCTCGAGCACATCCTCAACCTGAAAGACGAGGGCATGACCGTGCTCTTCGTCGAGCACGACATGCACATGGTGCGGCACATCGCCGACTGGGTGGTGGTCATGGCCGAGGGCCGTGTCGTCGCCGAGGGCGATCCCGTCACGGTCATGAAGAACCCCGCGGTCATCGACGCCTACCTCGGCGCCCACCAGGAGCTCGACCTCGGCGTCGTGACCGGCCGGTACGCCGCCGCCGACGCCGACCCCACGACGGATGCCGCGGCATCCGGTGCGACGGATGTCGACGTGATCGAGGAAGAAGCCAGCGAGGAGTCGAAGTGAGCCCCACCGCCACAGCCACCGCAGAGATCGTCGTCGACATCAAGGATGTCGTCGCGGGCTACCTGCCCGGCGTGAACATCCTGAACGGATGCTCGCTCCAGGCCCGCCGCGGAGAGCTCATCGGCATCATCGGCCCGAACGGCGCCGGGAAGTCGACGCTGCTCAAGTCGATCTTCGGCCAGGTCAACGTGCGCAGCGGAACGATCACCCTCGACGGCGACGACATCACGTCGTTGCGCGCGAACCAGCTCGTCGCCCTGGGCGTGGGCATGGTGCCGCAGACGAACAACGTGTTCGCGAGCCTCACCATCGAGGAGAACCTCCAGATGGGCCTGTACCAGCGACCCGGGGCGTACGCCGAGCGCCTCGAGTTCGTGACGAGCATCTTCGCCGAGCTGGGCAAGCGCCTCAAGCAGCGCGCGGGCTCGCTCTCGGGCGGTGAGCGCCAGATGGTGGCCATGTCCCGTGCGCTCATGATGGACCCGAAGGTGCTCCTGCTCGACGAGCCCTCCGCCGGCCTCTCGCCCGTGCGACAGGATGAGGCGTTCATCCGGGTCTCGGAGATCAACAAGGCCGGCGTCACCTGCATCATGGTCGAGCAGAACGCGCGCCGCTGCCTGCAGATCTGCGACCGCGGCTACGTGCTCGACCAGGGCCGCGACGCCTACACGGGCACGGGCCGCGAGCTGCTCAACGACCCCAAGGTCACCGAGCTCTACCTCGGCACCCTCGGCGCCTGACCCGCTCAGCCACGAACGCCCCGGCCGCTACGGCCGGGGCGTTCTGCGTTGGGTGTGCAGGAGCGAGGGAGGCGCCGAGGGCCCGGCCCGCGCGGAGGTTTCGTCCCCACGCTGAGGCCGCGGCGAGCGCATGGGGTCGAAAGGTGCGCGCGGGTGACGCGCCGGCAACGGGGCGACGCGCCCACGCGCGTCAGCGCGCGGGCCCGATACGGGCGCGTCGGTAGCGGCACGCCGCACGACTGTGCGCCCCTGTGCCGCCCGCGGGGGCGCGAGACCCGGCGCGTCCCTGCGGGAGCGCTCCCGCGGCCTCACGCGGCGGCTGAGGGCCGCTGCGGGAACGGGAAAGGGCCCCGGTCCGAAGACCGGGGCCCTTCCTTGCTGTGACGAGCTAGTTAGCCGTTGTAGGCCGCGTAGTTGTTGTCCTCGCCGTACTGGTAGATGCCGATGGACGCCTCGGTCGGGTCGCCGACCTCGTCGAACGTGATCGGACCCGAGATGCCGTCGTAGTCGGCAACGCCGCCTCCGACGATGATCGCGGCGCAGTCGGCGAACGTGGTGCACTTCTCACCATCGCCCGAACCACCGGAGACCTCCTGCAGCTTCGCGGCGATCGTCTTGCCATCGGTGGAACCACCGGCGGCGAGCGACGCGAGAGCGAGCAGGATGGTCGCGTCGAACGACTCAGCTGCGTAGCTGTAGTCCTCGAGCGCGGGGGTGCCCTCGGAGGCGACGAACGCGTCGAGCTCGTCCGTGAAGGACTTGATCGAGTCGATCGAGAGGCCGGGCAGGGTGCCCTTGGCGCCGGTGAGCGAACCAGCGGCGAACGCGTCGCCGAAGTTCTTCAGGTTGCCGTCGACGAAGTAGAGCTTGTCCGACGGGAACTTGCCGAACAGGCCGGGCAGGATCGTCGAGACCTCGTCGAAGGTGATGAGGGCGATCGCGTCGGGAGCCGCTGCGAGCACCTCGCTGATCTGCGAGTCGAAGACCGTGTCACCCGTGTTGTAGGTGGGCGCGGCGACGACGGTGCCACCGGCGGCCTCGAAGGCCTCGGTGACGTACTTCGCGAGACCGGTTCCGTACGAGTCGTTGAGGACGATCAGACCGAGGGTCTGGTTGCCGTCTTCAGCGATCAGGTTGCCGAGAACCTCACCCTGGAGGGTGTCAGACGGAGCCGTACGGAAGTACAGGCCGTCGTCGTCGTAGGTGGTGAACGCGTCGGACGTGTTGGCCGGCGAGAACTGGATGACGCCCGCACCGACGACCTGGTCGATGAACTGGAGCGACGTACCGGACGACGCGGCACCGATGATCGCCGAAACGCCCGCGCCCAGGAGGCGGGGGATCTCGGTCTCGTATGCCTTGTTGTCGGTGTTACCCGAGTCGCCGTAGGTGACGTCGACCGTGAGGCCGGTGTCAGCCGTGGCGGCGTTGATCTGCGAGGCGGCGTACGCAACGCCGGCCTCCTCGGGCGGGCCGAGGAACGCGAGGTTACCGGTCTGCGGCAGAGCCGTACCGATCTTCAGCGTGTAGTCGGTGACGGGACCAGCGGTCTCCTCGGGCGTTGCGGTGGTGGCACAGCCACTCAGCACCAGCGCCGACGTGGCGAGCAGGGCAATGCCCGCGCCGATCGTCCGCGTGCGCGAGGTGGGGGCCTTCGCGAATACGCTCATGTTGCTCCTTGCGTTTCGAATGTGTTCAGGACAAGTAGCCGCGCGAGACGCACGGCCATTGTGCAAAGTTATTCGGCTCACCGCTCGCGCACAATACGACTGTGTTACAGCCGTGTAACACGGGACAATCGTTACATTGGTGCGGCGTCTACTATCGGGACATGTCGAACTGGCGAACGCTGGGTGCCGCGCTCCTCATCGCAGTGACTCTCGCCGGGTGCGCGACCGGCGAGGGTTCGAAGGCCGTTCCCGAGGGAATCTCGGTCGCCGTCTACCAGACGCGCACGGATGTCGGCCCCCGCCGCCTCGAGTTGTCGATCACCAACGGCACGGCCGGAGCGCTCCAGATCACAGGCGCGCGACTGGACTCGGAGCAGTTCGTGGAGCCGGCCGTGTGGCAGAAGGACCACACGTCGATCCCCGCGGGTGCGACGGTCGACCTGCCCGTGCTCCTGCCCGAGCCGAACTGCACTGCGGTCGCGCCCGACCCCGTCGTCGAGTTCGACTACGTGCTCGCCGACGGCACAACCGGAACCGCCCGCACGGTCGCCGACGACCGCATCGACCGACTCCCGTCGCTCATGGTCGAGGACTGCATCCAGAAGGCCGTCTCCGACATCGTGGGCCTCACGATCACGGCTCCCCCGCGGGCCGCGACGATCGCGGGACTCCCTGTCGTCGAACTCGACCTCGCGACTGAGCCCACGGGCGCCGACGGCTCAGTCGAGCTCGTCTCGCTCTCGAGCACCACCCTGTTCATGGCGCCGGACCCGACCACCGGCATCCCCACCAACGAGCAGCCGCTCGGCATCGTCATCGCTGGCACGGATGCCCCCACCGTCGTGACCCTCAACATCACGCCCGGCCGGTGCGACCCCCACGCCATCCAGGAGGACAAGCGCGGCACGATCATGCCGATCGACGTGCGGGTCGGCGACACGGAGGGCCGCATCTACGTGCCCGCAGCGGACGCCGTGCGCGGCGCCCTCTACCAGTTCGTCACCGACGCGTGTGCGTAGCCCGGCTCAGTCGATGCGGGTGAACTTGTTGTCCTTGCCGTAGCGGTAGAGCCCGATAACCGCGCCCTGCGGGTCGCCCTTGTCGTCGAAGGCGATGGCGCCCGACGGGCCGTCGTAATCGACCACTCCGCCGTCGAGGATGATCTTGGCCGCCGAGCCGAAGTCGGTGGCGACCGTGCCCTTGCCCGAACCGCCCGACACCTCCTGCAGCTTCTCCGCGATGTCCGCACCCTTCGTCGAGGCCGCGGCGAGTGAGGCCAGAGCGGCGACGACGACGGCGTCGTACGTCTCTGCCGCGTAGCTGAAGTCGGTGAGGGCCGGGTTGATGTCGAGGAGCCGGTCGGTGAAGTCGTCGAGCGACGAGATGTCGAGCCCCGGCATGCTCGCGACGGAGCCCGTGATGGCGCCCGCGGCGATGTCGGCGCTGTGGTCGGAGATGGGCAGCCCCACGAAGTAGAGGTCGGTGCCCTCGTACTTGGCGGCGGTGAGCGGCGGGACTGCCTGTACTCCGCTCGCGCCGACGACGACCACGGCCTGCGCCCTGGCGTCGGATACCGCAGTCACCTGGGCGGTGAGGTCGGTGGCCCCGGCGGCGTACGGCTGCTCGTCGACGACCTTGCCGCCCGCACGCTCGAAGGCCGCCGAGAGCGCCTCGGGCAGGCCCGGCTCGCAGTAGCCGGTCTGGTAGATGATGCCGAGCGAGGTAGCTCCGTCTGCCGCGATCTGCTTGCCCATGGCGTCGCCCTCGAGCACGCAGGACGGCGCCGTGCGCCAGTAGAGGTTGTCGTCAGCGGAGCGGGTGAAGTCGGTCGAGGTGTTCCCGGGGGAGATCTGCACGACCCCGGCCTTGACGATCTGGTCCAGCACCTTGCGGGAGACGTTGTCGGAGATCGCGCCCACGACGACCGAGACACCGGCGTCGAGAAGCGTCGAGGTGGAGGTGATGGCGGTGTCGGTCGTCGCGTCGGCGGAGTCCGCGTTCGTGATGGTGACGGTGATGCCGGCGTCGGCGTTGTTGATGTCGCCCGCGGCGAGCTCGGCGGCGGCTTCCGTGGCCGGTCCGAAGGCAGCGAGGGCCCCGGTTTCGGGAAGGAGGGTGCCGATCGAGAGGTCGAGGGGCTTGCGGTCGACGGGCGCAGCGGTGGGCTCATCGCCGCCCGAGGGCGTGCAGCCCGCGAGCACGAGGGCGAGGGCGACCACGGCGGCGGCGCCGGGGAGTGCGATTCGGGACATCAGGGTTCCTCCTGCATTCGAGAGGGCCGGTTCAGCCAGCCAGTAGGCCACGGCTGAAGACGAAGCGATTCTCGCCGTCGTAGGTGTACAAGCCGTAGTACGCGGGCGAAATGTCACCCTCCGGCGTGAAGTTCAGCGGACCGGACACTCCATCGTAGTCGATGTCCTGCCCGGCCTGGAGGGGATTCAGGCATTCGGCGAAGCTCCCGCACTTGAGGCCGCCCACCGAGACGTCGCCCAGGTTCTCGGCGATGGCGCTGCCGGCATCCCCGCCCTGCACCGCAGCGAGGGCCGCGAGGATCACGGCGTCGTAGGCCTCTGCGGCGTACCGATACGCGGTCAGGCTCGAGTCGACGGTCTTGAGCCGCGCGATGAAGGCGTCGTCGGGCTGGAAGCCCTCGATGATCCCGTTCACGCCTGTGAGAGTGCCACCCGGCAGCGCCTGCGAGTAGTCGCCGGTGTTCTGGGTCGTCAACCAGAGCTTCGACCCGCCGTAGCCCGCGGCGATCACGGCCGTGATGAGGGCCTTGGTCGCGTCAACAGAGGCGTAGGTGGAGCCCAGTACCACCGCGTCGGGCGCCGCGGCCTTCACCTGGTCGATGACGATCGACAGATCGGTGGTGCCCACGGGGATGCCCTGCGAGAGGGCGAGGGTGCTGCCGTGCTGCTCGAGCCCCCGCGCGAGCGTGGGCGCGAGCGCCCGCCCGAACTCGTCGTCGATATAGAGGAGCGCGATCTTCTCCGGGCCGGACTCCGACAGCACCTCACCGAGCGCGAGGCCCTGGTGCCCATAGGCCGGGATGGTGCGGAAGAAGTAGCCGTCGTCAGCGGCGGTCGTGAGGCTGGGGAAGGTCGCGGCGGGCGAGATGAGGGCGATCCCGGCCGTGGCCGCGAGGGGAATGGCGCGAGCCGCGAGCAGGGAGGACGACGGACCGATGACGACATCGACGCCGCCGGCGACGAGGTCGGAGAAGGAGGTCTCGAGAGTGGTGCCCGACGCCTCGCCCGAGTCGCGCGCGAGCAGGTCGAGGGGCGTGCCCGCAACACCGCCTGCGGCATTCACGTCGGCGATCGCGAGGGCGACGCCAGCCGCTTGGGCGGGGGCGATGTACGAGGCGGCTCCCGTCACGGGGAACAGGGTGCCGATGCGCAGTGTGCCGTCACCGGGCTTCGGGGCCGCGGAGGCGCTGAAGGACGGAACCGGCGTGGGCTGGGGGGTCGAGCATCCGGCCAGGAGGACCACCGTCGCGACGACGGCAATAACGGGCAGGCGCACGCAGGAAAGGCTACCCGCGCGTCGCTGGGCGCGAGCTCAGGGCGCGCCCGTCGCCTCCGGCAGCGCCGCCGCGCGCTGGCGGTTGGCGTGCAGGAACATGTCGACGGTGAGGATGATGAGCGCGAGCCAGACGATCCCGAATCCCACCCAGCGCTCCGGCGGCATCGCCTCGCGCAGGAACACGACTCCGACGATGAGCTGCAGGATCGGCGCGATGTACTGGGCGAGGCCGATGTAGATCAGCGGCAGCCGACGGGCGGCCGCGGCGAACAGGATGAGCGGTACCGCCGTGGCCACGCCCAGCGACAGCATGAGCACGGCATGCGTCGGCCCGAGCGCCCCCAGCGACAGTCCCGAGGTCGAGGCGAGGATGATCAGCACGATGCCCGCGACCGGCGCCAGCACGGCGGTCTCGATGGTGAGGCCGCTGACCGCATCGGCGGAGGGGCCCACCCGCTTCTTGACCAGGCCGTAGAGGCCGAAGCTGAAGGCGAGGGTGAGGGCGATCCACGGGAAGGCGCCGTAGCCGATCGCGATCACGAGCACGGCGACGGCGCTCGTGGCGAGGGCCACCCACTGCAGCGGCCGCAGGCGCTCGCGCAGCACGACCACGCCGAGCAGCACCGTGACGATGGGGTTCGTGAAGTAGCCGAGGGATGCCTCGACGACGTGGCCGCTCACGCTCGCGAAGACGTACACGGTCCAGTTCACGACGATGAACACCGCGGCGAGGCCGAGGGTGAGCACCGTGCGGCGGTCGCGCAGGATCGCGATGAGCTTCGACCAGCTGCGGGTAGCGGTGATGAGCAGCGCGCAGAAGACGAGTGAGAGCACGATGCGCCACGAGACGATCTCGATCGGCCCGGAGTCGCGCAGCGCGAAGAAGAGAACGGGCAGGAAGCCCCAGAGCAGGTAGGCGACGGCGGCGAAGGCGATTCCGCTGCCCGAGACTCTGTCGTCGGGCTTGATCACCTCACAAGCCTAGGGCGGGTTTAACGGCAAAAGTCCCGGTGACCGAAATCACCGGGACCTTTGGCAGTAAGTGGTTAGCGAACGACTACCGCGAGAACGTCGCGCGCGGAGAGCACGAGCAGGTCTTCGCCGCCGTACTTCACCTCGGTGCCGCCGTACTTGGAGTAGATGACCTTGTCACCGACAGCGATGTCGAGCGGGATGCGGTTGCCGTTGTCGTCGATGCGGCCGGGGCCCACGGCGACGACCTCGCCCTCCTGCGGCTTCTCCTTGGCAGTGTCGGGGATGACGAGACCCGACGCAGTGGTCGTTTCAGCCTCGACCTGCTTGATGACAATGCGATCCTCGAGCGGCTTGATGGACACCGACACGGTTGACCTCTTCTTTCTAGAAACTTTTGGGGTTGGCACACTCCTTGTGAGAGTGCCAGATCAACTATAGAGCCTCGTTGGCACTCGTTCAATGTGAGTGCCAACCTATTACGCTCGACACATGGACCAGGCCGAGCTTCGCGAGCTGCTCACCGCAGAAGGGCTCGCCCTGCTCGACTCGCTGCCGCCCTGGGAGTCCTCCGCCGACGTCGTGCGCAGCGTCGCCGACCTGCGCAAGGCCGGCCACTCCCCCGCGCTCGTCGCGGCCGTCATGGGGCAGGCGCGATTGCGCGCGCGGGCGGTGGCCAAGTTCGGCCCCTTTGCCGCGACCATGCTCTTCACCGAGGCGGGCCTCGAGCAGGCTACGCGCCTGAGCGTCGCCGCCCAGCACGCCGGCCGCTTCCAGCTCGCGGGCATCGGCTGGGTGGCCGATCTCGGCTGCGGGATCGGCGCGGATGCCCTCGCCCTCGCCGCGCTCGAGCTCGAGGTCACCGCCGTCGAGCGCGACGAGGTGACCGCCGCCGTGGCGAGCTACAACCTCGCCTCGTGGTCGAACGCGCGCGTCGAGCTCGGCGATGCCGAGACCTTCGATCTCTCGGGCGTCGGCGGCGTGTACCTCGACCCCGCGCGGCGCGACGGCGCCCAGCGCCTGAAGAACCCGGCGGACTGGTCGCCCTCCCTCGACTTCGCGTTCGGCCTCGCCGAGCGACTGCCGGTCGGCGTGAAGCTCGGGCCGGGGATCGACCGCGATCTGATCCCCGATGGGGCCGAGGCGCAGTGGGTGTCGGTCGACCGCGAGGTCGTCGAGCTCGGCGTGTGGTTCGGTGCGCTCGCGCGGCCCGGGGTGCGCCGCGCGGCCCTCGTCGTCGGCGAGCACGGGACCGCCGAGCTCACTGCGGCCGCAGACAGCCCGGATGCCGCTGCCGGCAGCCTCGGCGAGTACGTGTACGAGCCCGATGGCGCGGTCATCCGTGCCCGGCTCATCGGCGACCTCGCGCGGACTCTCGACGGCCGCATGCTCGAGGCGACCATCGCGTACATCACCGCCGACGCCGCGGTGGAGACGCCCTTCGCAACGTGCTTCAGAGTGGTCGGCGACCTGCCGCTCGACAAGAAGGCGATCAAGCGCGAACTCGCCGCGCGCGGCATCGGCACACTCGAGATCAAGAAGCGCGGAGTCGACATCGACCCCGCCGCCTTCCGCACGGCTCTCGCGCCGAAGGGCCCCGCGAGCGGCACGCTCATCCTCACGAGGGTGGGCGACCGGCGCAGGGCCCTTCTGGTCGAACGGGTCTAGTAGCCGTAGTACCCGGAGCTCGAGAACGCGGCGATGAAGAACACGAGCGCCACGATGCCGGTGATGAGCGAAATGCCGAGGGCCACGTAGCCCGTGATGAGGCCCGTGATCCACAACGCCCTGGCGTACGGCTGGCGGCGCTGCGCGATGTGGCCGAGGATGACGGCGGCGACCGCGGGCAGGAAGCCGAAGCCCGCGAACGAGAGCAGCACCGCGGCGATGCCGGTGATCATCGACGCCAGGCTGAGGCCCTGGGCGGGGCCCGCCGCGACGGGCTGGTAGGCGTAGCCGGGCTGGCCGTAGGCCGGAGGGGCCTGCTGGTACCCGGGCTGCGGCTGCGCGTAACCGGGCGGCGGGGCGGCATAGGCACCGGGCTGTGCGTACGGGTCGGGGCGCGGTGCCGCGACGGGCGGGAGCGGCTGGGGCGCGCCTGTGGGGAACGCGGGAGGCGTGGGGGCGGCGGCCGCGGGCGGCGTCACGGGAGCAGGCTCGACGGGCGGCACCGCACCGCCCGACGGCGGCAGCGGGATGGGCGGGATGTCGTTGTTCTCAGCCATGGTCAAACCCTAGCAATCCTCGATGCGGTCAGGCGGTGGAGAGGTAGTACAGCACGTACGGCAGCACGAACGCGAGGCAGAAGTAGGCGGTGACGAGCACGCCCACGACGATCGCCGCGATGGCCAGACCGCGCCCCGCCTCACCCGTGCGACGGATGCGCACGAGCGCGACGATGCCGAGCACGACGCCCACGACCGAGGCCACGAACGCCGCTACCAGCGACAGGATCGCGAGGACGCTCGTGCGCCTCGCGACCCCGGCTGAGTCAGTCACTAGTAGTTGTAGCCGCCGTAGCTCGCGGAGGCGATGATGCCGAAGATCACGATCGGGATCCAGATCAGGGTGACCGCGATGCCGACGTAGCCGATGATCGTGCCGGCGAGCGCGAGGCCGTGGCCCTGCTCGCCGGTCTTCTTGATCTGGCTGAGGGCGATGTGGCCCGTGATGACGGCACCGAGGCTGATCCACGAGAAGCCGACGATGGCGATGGCGAGCGAGACGATCGCGAGCACGTTCCACGGGCGGGCAGGCCCGGCGGGGGCGTACGCGGGGGCCGCGGGCTGAGCGGCCGGGGTGGGAACCGCTGCGGGTTCGGGCGTGGGAGCAGGAGTCTGATCAGTCATGGTGTCATCGTTTCAGCACGCCGCGCCTAAGTCAACGCGGGGCGCTGCGGGTTACGGCTGTTGTACGAGTGTTACGGGCAGCGTCGAGTCCGCGCCGAATCCGAGCCCGGAGGGCGCGTGGCCCGCCGCGACGAGCTGGGCCCCGAGGGCGGCGATCATCGCCCCGTTGTCGGTGCACAGCGAGAGCGGCGGGATACGGAGCCGGATGCCCGCGGCAGCGCAGCGCTCGGCCGCGAGCTCGCGCACGCGGGCGTTGGCCACCACTCCCCCACCGAGCAGCAGCCGCGGCACCCCGAGGTCGACACACGCGGCGACGGCCTTCGTCAGCAGGACATCGACTACCGCCTCGCGGAAGCTCGCCGCAACGTCGGCGATGGGCACCTCGCGCCCCTCATCGCGCTCGCGCTCGACCCAGCGCGCGACCGCCGTCTTGAGCCCGGAGAACGAGAAGTCGTAGCGGTGCTTCTCCGCGTCTTTCGCGTGGGTGAGCCCGCGCGGGAACCGGATCGCCTTCGGGTTGCCGCCCACCGCGGCCCGATCGATCTCGGGACCGCCCGGGTAGGGCAGACCCAGTAGGCGCGCGACCTTGTCGAACGCCTCGCCCGCCGCGTCGTCGATGGTCTCGCCGAGCAGTTCGACGTCGGAGATGAGGTCACGCACATGCAGCAGCGAGGTGTGGCCGCCCGACACGAGCAGTGCGATGGTCGGGTACTCGAGCGGCCCGGTGGTCGAGCCTGCCGAGACCGAGAGCACATCCGCCCCCACGTGGCCCACGAGGTGGTTCACCGCGTACAGCGGCTTGCCGAGCGAGAGGGCGAGCGCCTTCGCCGCCCCCACGCCGACCATGAGCGCACCGGAGAGGCCCGGCCCGCTCGTGACGGCGATCGCATCGAGATCGGCGAGCTCGACGTCGGCCTCGGCGAGCGCCTGGCGCAGCGCGGGCACGAGGGCCTCGAGGTGCGCACGCGCGGCGACCTCGGGCACGACGCCGCCGTAGCGCGCGTGCTCCTCCATCGACGACGAGATGACGTTGGCGAGCAGCGTCGTACCGCGCACGATGCCGATGCCGGTCTCGTCGCAGCTCGTCTCGATGCCGAGCACCAGGGGCCCGCTCATGCCAGCCCCGCCTTCGGCGCCGGGATCTCCAGGCGCATAATCACCGCGTCGACGACGCCGTTGTAGTAGCGCGGCCGCACCGCGATCTGCTCGAACCCGAGTGACTCGTACAGCGCCTGCGCGCCGGGATTGTCCGCTCGCACCTCGAGGAAGAGCTCGCTCGCACCGCGCTCACGCGCATCGTCGATCATCCGGAGCATGAGCACGCGGCCGAGCCCGTGGCGCCGGGCACCCTCGACGACGGCGATGGTCTGGATATCGGCCTGGGGCTGGCGGCGCGGCGCCCGCAGTCCCGCGTACGCGTCGACGCGCGCGGGGTCGTCGGGCGGGAACGCCACGTAGTAGACGCCGTTGCGGTCGCGCAGCTCGGCGAGCATGGTGGCCGGCGACCACGCGTCATCCGGGAACACGGTCGACTCGATCGCCATGATGGCGTCGAGGTCGCCCTCGGTCGCCGTGCGCAACTGCCAGGCGGTCATCCGGTCACCCGCTTGGGCCCGGCGGAGAGCGTGACGTCGGGCGAGCGCAGGTACAGCGGCTCGTCGGCGGCGAAGGGGCGGCCGTTCGCGTAGAGGGCCTCGGCGAGCATTCCGAGGTCGCCCGCCGAGACGCGCGTCGCCCGGATGATCCGGTGCCCGGCCGGCACCGCCGACTCGAGCTCCCCGGCCTTGACGAGCGCGGGGCCGTGCGTGCGGACCGGGAGGGCCGCGGCATCCGGCCCCTCGTATGCGGACCAGTAGAGCTCACCGCGCCGGGCGTCCGTCGCGACGACGAACCTGCCCTCCTCACCGAGGGCGATGGCGTCGTGGCTCACGATCGGCACCACGATCTTGCCGGCGCCGAAGGCGAAGGCGCGCGCGGCGGCGATGCCGACGCGCAGCCCCGTGAAGGGCCCGGGGCCCATGCCCGCGACGACGCCCGAGAGCGCCGAGACGGGGATGCCGGAGTCGGCCAGGCACGCGGCGATGAGCGTGCCCACGATCTCGGCGTGACCGCGGGTGTCGTCTGACGAGTGCTCGGCGATGATGCCGGCCGCGTTGTCGACTACCGCCACGCTCGTGCCGAGCGAGGTGTCAATGGCGAGCAGCATCGAGCCACTCCATCCGCTGCCAGCGCGGGCCGTGGCCCGTGACCGTGACCTCGCGCGGCTCGACCTCGGCGTCGGGGTCGCCGCCGTGGGGCCGCACGATGTCGAGCTCGAGCCACGACTCCGCGACACCGTCGAGCAGGCCGGCGCCCCACTCCACGACGACGATGGAGCCCG
Organism: uncultured Actinomycetes bacterium; assembly: GCA_903920435.1. Classification (GTDB taxonomy): domain Bacteria; phylum Actinomycetota; class Actinomycetes; order Actinomycetales; family Microbacteriaceae; genus Rhodoglobus. The sequence goes on along the minus strand of CAIXMB010000163.1, from coordinate 28,195 downwards.
CGTAGTCGATGTCGAGATCGTCGAGCTCGAGCGCGCTGCCGAGCCGGTAGGCGTCCACGTGCACGAGCGGGGTGGGATCGGCCGGGTGGGTGCGCGCGAGCACGAACGTGGGGCTCGTCACCGCGCCGCGCACGCCGAGCGCCTCGCCCAGACCGCGCGTGAACGTCGTCTTGCCCGCGCCGAGCTCGCCGTTGAGCAGCACCAGGTCGCCCGCGCGCAGCTGCCGCGCGACGAGCGCGCCCAGCTCGGCCATGGCCTCGGGGCTCTCGATAGTTCCCCGCCACACGGGCGTCACGAGGCTTCGCCTCGCGCCGGAACCGGCGGCGTGGGCCCCGCGTACACCCGCTTCACGCGGTTGCCGATGCGGGTGACGATCTCGTAGTTGATGGTGCCCGCCGCGGTCGCCCAGTCGTCGACAGACGGCACGCCCGTCGACGGGTCGCCGAACAGGATCGCCCGGTCGCCCACCGACACCACGTCGTCGCCGACGTCGAGCACGAACTGGTCCATGGCGACGCGGCCGGCCACCCGGTACGTCGTGCCGTTGATGCTCACCGGCCCGCGCGACGAGGCGTGGCGCGGAATGCCGTCCGCGTACCCGAGGGGCACGAGCACGAGCGTCGTCTCGCGGTCGGTGACGTAGTCGTGGCCGTACGAGACACCCGTGCCGGCCGCCACGCGCTTGGACGAGACGACGGTAGCCGAGAGGGTCATCACGGGGGTGAGGGCCAGGCCCGCGGCATCCGTGTCGTCGAAGGGCGAGATGCCGTAGGTGCCGATGCCGAGCCGCACGAGGTCGAGGCGCGCCCGCGGGTTGCGCAGGGCGGCGCCGGTCGCGCCCACGTGCACGAACTCCGGCTCGAGGCCCGCCGCTGCTGCGGCCGCGCGTGCGTCGTCGAACCTGTCGAGCTGCGCGTCGTCGTCGGCGCCCGCGAGGTGGGTCCACAGGCCGCGGATCTCGAGCCGCCCTGCCGACTCGTGTGCCCGCGCGGCCGCGAACACCGCTGGCCAGTCCGCCGGCGCGATGCCGTTGCGGCCGAGCCCGGTGTCGACCTTCAGGTGCACGCTCGGCCTGCCGGATGCCGCTGCCGCACGCTCGAGCTGGTCGAGGTAGCTCACTCCCACATCGATGCCGTGCTCGACCGCCACGTCGAAGTCGGCGGCCGGGTCGTGCAGCCACGCGAAGACGGGAGCCTCGACCCCGGCCGCGCGCAGCTCGAGCGCCTCGTCGAGATCGACGACGCCCAGCCAGTCGGCGCCACCCTCGAGGGCGGCACGGGCGACCGGCACGGCGCCGTGGCCGTACGCGTTCGCCTTCACGACGGCCATGGTCGATGCTGGCCCGACCAGTGCGCGCATGGCCTCGATGTTGCGGGTCACTGCGGCGAGGTCGATGGTCGCGTACCTCACGGCGCCTCGGCGATCACGTAGGCGACGGCGAACCCCGCGTCATGGCTCATCGACAGGTGGATCGCCGTGATGCCGCGCCCCTCCGCTATCGCCTTGGTGGAGTTGTACAGCTCGAAACCGGGGTTGCCGAGATCGTTGGAGACGATCCGCATGTCGTGCCACGTGACGCCCGACGAGTCGCCGAGCGCCTTGATGAGCGCCTCCTTCGCGGCGAACCGACCCGCGAGCGAGCGCAGCGGCATCGGAGCGCCGTCGCGTACCTGTTCGCTCTCGGCGAACAAGCGGTCTTTGAGCGCCGGCGTGCGGATGAGGCCGCGCTCGAATCTCGCGAGATCGACGACATCGACGCCGATGCCGACGATCATGGCGCGCACCCCACGAGCACTACTCGACCGTGACGGACTTGGCCAGGTTGCGGGGCTGGTCGACGTCGAGGCCCTTGGCGGCCGACAGCTCCATGCCGAAGATGTGCAGCGGAACGACGGCGAGGAAGGGCTCGAAGAGCGACCCGGCGAGCGGGATCGGGATGACCTCGTCGGCGAACGGGAGCACCGCGGCGTCACCCTTCTCGGCGATCGCGATCACGCGGGCACCGCGAGCGCGGATCTCCTGGATGTTCGAGACCACCTTGGGGTGCAGCGAGTCGGGGTCGCGCGGGCTCGGAACGATCACGAAGACGACCTGGCCGGGCTCGATGAGCGCGATCGGGCCGTGCTTGAGCTCGCCGGCCGCGAAGCCCTCCGCGTGGATGTACGCCAGTTCCTTGAGCTTGAGCGCGCCCTCGAGGGCGACGGGGGAGCCCACGTTGCGGCCCAGGAACAGCACAGACTGGGTGTCGGTCATCCAGTGCGCGAGCTGGCCGATCTCGGCCTGCGACACCGAGAGGATCTCGGCGATCTTCTCGGGCACGGCCTGGAGTTCTGCGACGTTCTCCCGAATCGCCTCGTCGGTGAGGGTGCCGCGCACCTTCCCGAGCTCGAGGCCGATGAGGTAGAGGGCGGTGACCTGGGCGACGAACGCCTTCGTCGACGCCACGGCGACCTCGGGGCCGGCGTGCGTGTAGACGACCGCGTGCGACTCGCGCGGGATCGTGGCGCCCTGCGTGTTGCAGACGGAGAGCACCTTGGCACCCGATGCCATCGCGAACTTGACGGCCATGAGCGTGTCCATGGTCTCGCCCGACTGGCTGATCGAGATCACGAGCGTGCGGTCGGTGAGAATCGGGTTGCGGTAGCGGAACTCGTGGCTGAGTTCGACGTCGACCGGGATGCGCGACCACTGCTCGATCGCGTACTTGCCGAGCATTCCCGCGTAGGCGGCCGTGCCGCACGCGATGATGACGATGCGGTCGATGTCCTTGAGCGCGTCGACGCCGAGCGGCTCGAGCTCCTTGAGGTCGACGAGTCCGTCGTGCACGCGGCCCAGGATCGTGTTGGCGACGGCCTCGGGCTCCTCGCTGATCTCCTTGGCCATGAAGCTCGACCAGCCGCCCTTCTCTGATGCCGAGGCATCCCAGGCGATCTCGAACTCGTCCGTCTCGACAGTGTTGCCATCGAAGTCGGTGACGACCACCGAGTCGGGGCGGATCGTGACGATCTGGTCCTGGCCGATCGCGACGGCGCGGCGCGTGAACTCGACGAAGGCGGCGACGTCGGAGCCGAGGAAGTTCTCGCCGTCGCCGAGGCCGATGACGAGGGGGGAGTTGCGGCGGGCCCCGACCACGATGCCGGGCTGGTCGGCGTGCATGACGAGGAGGGTGAACGCGCCCTCGAGCCGGGCGACGACGCGGCGCAGCGACTCGGTGAGGTCGTGAGTCTCCTCGTACGCGCGCCCGACGAGGATGGCGGCGACCTCGGTGTCGGTCTCGCTCGTGAAGGTGGCGCCGGTGTCGAGCAGCTCCTGCTTGAGCACGGAGAAGTTCTCGATGATGCCGTTGTGGATCAGCGCGAGCTTGCCGTCGTCACCCAGGTGCGGGTGCGCGTTGCGGTCGGTGGGGCCGCCGTGGGTCGCCCAGCGGGTGTGGCCGATACCGGTTGCCCCGTTGGCCATGGGGCGCGACTCGAGGTCGTCGACCAGCACCTGGAGCTTGCCCGCGCGCTTGCGGGTATCCATGGTTCCATCGGGTGCGATGACCGCGACCCCGGCAGAGTCATACCCCCGATACTCCAGGCGCTTGAGGCCCCCGAGGAGCACCTCGAGACTCTTGTTGTCACCGACGTAGCCCACGATTCCACACATGCCGTCGATTTTAGTGCCAGTAAGCTGGGGGCGATGTCCGACCCCTCCTCGCACCCCGGTCACGAGACTCCGTTCATCGAGCTGGACCGCGGTGATTGGGCGGCGCTCGCGCCGACGATGACGGCGCCGTTGAGCGCGACGGAGGTCATCGAACTGCGCGGATTGGGCGACGAACTCGACCTCGACGAGGTCGCGGCGGTGTACCTGCCGCTCAGTCGGCTGCTGTCGCTGTACGCCGAGAATGCGCAGCACCTGCACTCGGCGACGTCGTCGTTCCTGGGCGAGCGCTCCCCCCGCACCCCCTTCGTGATCGGGGTAGCCGGCTCCGTCGCCGTGGGCAAGTCCACCGTCGCGCGCCTGCTGCGCGAGCTCCTCGGACGCTGGGAGGGCACTCCGCGCGTCGAGCTCGTGACCACCGACGGATTCCTCTTCCCGAACGCCGAGCTCGAGCGCCGCGGGCTCATGGAGCGCAAGGGATTCCCCGAGTCGTACGACCGACGGGCGCTCCTGCGCTTCGTGAGCCAGGTGAAGAGCGGGGTGCGCGAGGTGCGCGCCCCCTTCTACTCCCACCTGGCCTACGACATCGTGCCCGACGCGGAGATCGTTGTGAATGCGCCGGACGTGCTCATCGTCGAGGGGCTCAACGTGCTGCAGCCCGCGGCACCGGGTCACAGCCTCGCGGTGAGCGACCTCTTCGACTTCTCCCTCTACGTCGACGCGCGCACGCAGGACATCGCGCGCTGGTACGAGGAGCGTTTCCTGCGCCTGCAGCGCGGCGCGTTCACGAACCCGAAGTCGTACTTCCACCGCTTCGCCTCCCTCACCGAAGACGAGGCGCGCAGCCGGGCACGCGGCATCTGGGCAGCGATCAACGAGCCCAACCTCGTGCAGAACATCGTGCCGACGCGCCCGCGCGCCGATCTCGTGCTGCGCAAGGGCGGCGACCACGCGGTCTCGAGCGTTCTGCTGCGCAAGGTCTGAGACGGCGAAGGGCCGGCCACGCGTACGTGGCCGGCCCTTCCTTGCTCAGGCTGCGCGGTTCCAGTCGACCGCGAGCGTCGCCGGCACTGCCGGGTCGAGGCTCACCGCGAGCCGGGCGCCCGGGTGCAGGAGTCCGACGGCGGTGGCGGGCACGATCGCGGTCTGCGTGACCGGCACCGGGATGCCCGACGGGAGCATCACGAGCAGGTCGAGCTCGACGATGAGTGCGCCGTTCACCTGCGCACCGGTGGGGCGCGACGCGGTCAGGGTGGCGGTGGCATCCGTGCGCTTGGCGGGATCTGCCGCCACGGGGCCCGAGAACTCCATGGCGGCATTGAGACCGTCGAGCTTGGACTGCATGCTCGACAGGCTCGCCCCCACGTCGCTCTTCTTCTCCATCTCGTCGGTCATCGACGTGAGGCGGAAGTAGCTGTCGAGGAAGCCCACGATCAGGACCCCGCGTAGAGGCTGTTGAACTTCGCGCCAACGGCCGCGTCGTTCTGGATGCGTGCTGCCCAGCCCGCCTGGGCGATGGCCCACGCGTCGGCCGAGACCCCGTAGGCCGAGGCCACGAGCGGCAGCTTGGCCGCGTCGTAGCCGTACGCTGCGATGCCCTTCGACACGAGCACGTAGGTGCCGAGCTCGACGCCCGCGATGGGGGCGAGCGCTGCGGCGGAGGGCTCGGCTGCGGCGGCGGGCGCCATGGCCTGGGCCTGCTGCACCTTCGCGTTCTCGGCAAGGCGGTTGGCTGACTGGATGAGGTCGGGGGCCGCGTTGACCATGGCGCCCATGTCCTTGAGGGATTTGAGGAGGTTCACTGTCGTTCTTCTTTCGTGTGGTTTGGGGTGGAGGTGTGCGATTAGGAGTTCTGCGCGCGACGGCGCGAGTACCAGAGGCCGAGACCTCCGAGGCCGATGAGCGCCGCCGCAGGTGCTGCGAGCCACGTCGAGACATCGTCGGTGCCGCCCGTGTAGGCGAGGGTGGGGAGATCGCCGGGGGTCTGCGGGACCACCGGGATCTGCGGGATGACGGGGATCTGCGGCACGAGTCCGCCACCGGCGGCGCCACCGCCGGCGGGCGGCACCACGACGTCGTTGATGACGATCGTGGCGGTTGCGTAGTTGCTGAACTGGGTACCGTCCGTCGAGCGGTACTCGAAGGTGATCGTGCCGACGAAGCCCGCGACGGGGGTGAACACGAAGCTGCCGTCCGGCATGACCTGGGCCCATCCGTTGCCGAGGGTATTGGCGACGGTGACGACGCCCGAGTCGTTGGCGAGCACGCCGTTCGCGGCGGGAATCGTGAGCACGGTGTCCTTGTCCATCGAGTAGAAGTCGTCCGCGACCACGAGCGGCGCTGGCGGCACGACGACGCCCGAGGCCGTCACGGTGATGGTGACGAGGGCGTCGTTGCTGAACACGTTGCCGTCGCTCGTGCGGTACCCGAACGTGGTGGTGCCGACGAAGCCGACGGGGGGCGTGTAGACGAAGCTGCCGTCCTGGTTGACGACGAGCTGGTTCGCCGCGATCGCCGCGCCGTTCGCCGCGTACAGGTAGCCCGGCCCGGAGTCGTTGGCGAGGAGCCCCGATGCTGCGGGGATGGTGAGCACCGTGTCCTGCACCATCGAGTAGCCGTCGTCCGCCGCGGCGAGCGCCACAGGCGCGGCGGTCGGGGTGACCGTGATGTAGACGTGGGTCTCGGCACCGAGAGCGCCGTCGGACGGGTAGTAGGCGAAGCCTGCGGTTCCGTAGAAGTTCGGGCTCGGGGTGAACGTGAATGATCCGTCGAGGTTCACCTGCACGGAGTCGGCGCCGTTGTAGCCGAAGGAATTGCCGACGTGCAGGGTGTCGCCCTCGGCGTCGACGTCGTTGACGAGGATGCCGGGAGCGGCGATCGTGAGCGAGCCGCCCTGGGCGATCGTGTAGTAGTCGTCGCCGCCCACGGGCGCGACGCCCGCTGCGTTGGCGGCGGTGGCGCCGACGAGGCCGAAGGCGGTGAGGCCGACTGCCATGAATCCGGCACTGGCGATCTTGCACTTGGTGTTCATGTTGTGTCCTTGGTCTGTGTGAAGTGATGCCGTTTCTCGGCGTGGTTACAGACTCCGCGAGCCCGGAAGTTCACGGATGGGCAGCGATTACTCAATTGCCGGGTACCCACTACCTAGGGGGCCGGAACGATAGGCTTTTTCACCTATGGAGCTCTCCGCCGCGTGGCCGCTCGTCGGCAGGGATGCCCTGCTCGACCGCATCACCGCGACGCTGCGCTCCCCCGCCGCATCCGTGGTCATCCTGTGCGGGCCCTCCGGCGTGGGTAAGACCCGGTTGGCCTCCGAGGCGGCGTCGGTGCTCGAGGGCGACGGATGGCTCGTCATCCCCATCACCGCGAGCGAGACCATGTCGGCGATCCCCCTCGGCGCTCTCGCCCCGGCACTCGCGCGTGAGCCCATCGACCTCCAGGCCGCGTCGCAGGATTCGGTGGTGCTGTTCGGCCAGGTGCGCGCGGCGGTGGAGACCCGCGCGGCGGGCCGCCGCGTCGTCGTGACCATCGACGACCTGTCACTGCTGGACTCGCTGTCGCTCGCGGTCATCACGCAACTGCTCGCGGCGGGGGCAGCGCGGCTCATCGCCACCGTGCGCAGCGGAGACCCCCTGCCCGACGCGATCCTCTCGATGTGGACGAGCAGCACGGCGCTGCGCGTCGATGTTCCCCCGCTCGACGTCGCCGGCTACGAGGCGGTGCTCGGCCAGGTGCTCTCCGGCCGCATCGCCCACCGCACGGCGGTCGACCTGCACGCCATGTCGGGCGGCAATCCGCTGTTCCTGCGCGAACTCGTGCTCGGCGCGCTCGACGAGAAGCAGCTCGTCGAGACCGAGGGCGTGTGGCAGCTCGTAGGCGAGCCGATCGGAACACCCGCGCTGCACGACCTCATCCGGTCGCGCATGCAGCACCTCGACCCCGTCGATCGCGCGATCGTCGAGCGGCTCGCGGTGTGCCAGCCGCTCGCCCTCGCCGACATCCGCACCGACGATGCGCGCAAGCGCGTCATCGCGCTCGAGAAGTCGGGGCTCGTCGAGGTGGTCGGCGACCGGCTGCTCGTCTCCCTCGCCCACCCGCAGTACGTGGCCGCGATCCGCGCGTCGCTGTCGCGCCTCACCATCGTCGACAACCTGCTCGAGCAGGCCGAGATCATCTCCTCGCGCCCGATGACCTCCGACGATGAGCTGCGCGTCGCCGTGTGGCGCCTCGACGCCGGCGAGCCGAGCGACCCGGGCCTGCTCTCGCGTGCCGCGCACCTGGCCCTGCTCGCCCAGGACCACGAGTCGGTCTCGCGCCTGGCCGCCGCGGCCCTGCTCGCGGGAGCCCCCGCCGCCGAGATGCTCTTCCTGCAGGGCGAGGCGCAGTGGACGATGGGCCGCAACTCCGTCGCACTCGACCTGCTCGAGCGCGCGGCCGCCGCCGACACCCAGGATCCGACGGCGGAGCGGCTCACGGGGCTCATCGCCACCGCGCGCGCGAGCACCTACGCCGGCGAGTTCCTCGGCAACCGGAAAGGGCTCGATCTGCTCGATGAGGTCGAGTCGCAGCATCCGTCGCTGAAGAGCTCGCTAGCGCTCTCGCGCGCGGTGCTGCTGCTCAACCTCGAAGAGGCCGAGCTCGCCGCCGAGCAGCTGCTGGACGCCCGCCCGCAGCACGAGTCCGAGGTGGCGCGTGCCGCGATCCTCGCGATGTCGACGGCCCTGCCTCTGGCAGCACTCGGCCGCGCGGATGCCGCGATCGCCGCCGCACGGGAGGCCGTGGCCTACGCGACGAGCGACCCGCTGCCGGTGTTCTCGCTGCGACGTGCGCAGATGGTGCTCGCGACGGCGCTCATCCAGTCCGGCCAGGTCGCGGAGTGCCGCAGCCTGGCGCTCGAATCGCTGCACGACGGCATGGACCACGACGACGAGCTCGCGATCCGCTACGACGAGCTGCTGCTCGGCCGGTGCGCGCTCGCACTCGGCAAGCTCGACACCGCGGCGCGCTGGTTCCGCGACGTCATCAGCGGCGCCAAGGCACGCGGCCCCATCGCGTACCGCGATCAGGGCATGGCGTGGCTCGCGCTCGCCCTCGCGTGGCAGGGTCGCACCGCCGAAGCCACCGAGGTCACGGATGCGCTCACCCCCGGCTACGCCGCGAACAGCTCGGTGGCCACCCTCGCGGTCCACTGGGTGAAGGCTGTGCAGGGCGACCAGGCCGCCATCCCCACGATCATCGAGCGTGCGGAGGCCGTCGCCCGTCGCGGACACCGCGTGCTCGCGTCATCCCTGCTGCACGGCGCCGCGCGGCTGGGCGGGGCATCCCTCGCGATGCCCGCGCTCGTCGTGCTCGGCAACGAGGGCGAGTCGCCGCTCATCGACCTGCAGTCCGCGCACGTGCGCGCGGAGGCCGAGCCGACGGTCGAGGCCCTCGTGACCATCTCGGAGCGCTGGGAGGCCCTCGGGCAGTTGCTGTTCGCTGCGGAGGCCATGGCGTCCGCCGCCGGGGTCGCCCGCAAGGCCGAGCGCGGCCGCGAGGCTGCGGCGCTGCAGAACCGGGCAGACGCCCTCGCCTCGAACTGCGAGACCGCGGCGACCCCGCTGCTTCAGTTCCTCGACACGGCGCAGCAGCTCACCAAGCGCGAGCGGGAGGTGAGCGGTCTCGCCGCCCAGGGCCTCAGCAGCATCGAGATCGCCGAGCGGCTGTTCCTCTCCCCGCGCACCGTCGACAACCACCTGCAGTCGAGCTACGCGAAGCTGGGCATCCGTGGGCGCAGCGAGCTGACAGGTCGCTAGGCGCCCACTCAGGCGGCGACGACCTGGCCGCGCAGTGACTCCAGCCGCTGCTCCACCTCGGTGAGGATGGCCTCTGCAACGCCCAGATCGTCAAGCGTCGTGATGAGGTGCGCGACGACGCGGGTGTAGGCGTCGTCGGTGATCGCCATGCCCGAGTGCGCCTCGCCGAGGTCGAGGCCCGTGAAGAGCTGCGGCCCATCGAGCGCGGCGGCGAGGAAAGCGCGCTGGTGCGCGCGCAGGCGTGAGATGTCGACTCCCTCGAACCACCGGGCGAGCGCGGGGTCGTCAGTGATGCGGCTGTAGAAGACCGTCGTCGCGGTCTTGATCACCGGTTGGCCGCCGATCTGGTCGTAGATCGTCACTGTGCTGTCCTTCCCATACCCTCAGGATCGCAGCACACCGGCGGCGTCACCTGAGCAATCATTGCTCAGATCCGGCCGCGGCGGGGCTCAGGCGCCGAGGCGCTCGCGCACCGTGTCGGCGAGCGACTGGGCGATGCGGTCGGCCTCGTCCTGGTGCTCGGCCTCGACCATGACCCGCACCATCGGCTCGGTGCCCGACGGGCGCAGCAGCACGCGACCGCTGTCGCCGAGGCCCGCCTCGGCGTCGGCCACGGCTTCGGCGATGACCGCGTCTTTGCCGAGCGCGTGGTGGTCGACTCCGCGGACGTTCACGAGCACCTGCGGGTAGACGGTCATCACCGAGGCGAGCTCGGCGATCGTCTTGCCGGTGCGGGCCATCTCGGCGACGAGGTGCAGCCCGGTGAGGATGCCGTCGCCCGTTGTCGCGAACTTGGTCATGATGACGTGGCCCGACTGCTCGCCGCCAAGCGACAACCCGCGCTCGGCAAGCGCCTCGAGCACGTAGCGGTCGCCGACCGCCGTGTCGATGACCGAGATGTCGTGGGCGGCCATGGCGCGCTTGAGGCCGAGGTTGCTCATCACCGTCGCGACGAGGGTGCGCTCGGCGAGCACGCCGCGCTCCGCCATCGAGACCGCGAGGATCGCCATGATCTGGTCGCCGTCGATGACGTTGCCCTGGGCGTCGACGGCGAGGCAGCGGTCGGCATCGCCGTCGTGCGCGATGCCGATGTCGGCGCCGTGCGCCACGACCGCGGCGGCAAGGGGCTCCAGGTGGGTCGAGCCCACGCCGTCGTTGATGTTGACGCCGTCGGGGTCGGCGCCGATGACGGTGACCTTGGCGCCGGCATCCGTGAAGACCTGGGGCGAGACGCCCGCGGCGGCGCCGTGCGCGCAGTCGAGCACGACGTGGATGCCGTCGAGCCGGTGCGGCAGAGTCGACAGCAGGTGCACGATGTAGCGGTCCTCGGCGTCGGAGAAGCGACGGATGCGACCGACGTCGCCGCCCTTCGGGGCGAGGCTAGGCTCGGCGATCGCGGCCTCGATGCGGTCTTCCACCTCGTCGGGGAGCTTGGTGCCGCCGGTGGCGAAGAACTTGATGCCGTTGTCGGGCGCCGGGTTGTGCGACGCCGAGATCATGACCCCCAGGTCGGCCTTGAAGTCGCCGACGAGGAAGGCGAGGCCCGGGGTCGGGATCACTCCGGCGTCGAACACGTCGACACCCGAGCTCGCGAGACCCGCTGCCACCGCCGCGCCGAGGAACTCACCCGAGATGCGGGGGTCGCGGCCGATGACCGCGACGGGGCGCCGCCCGGAGGCGCGCCTGCCGTCAGCGACGCGACCCTTGCCCAGGACGACTGCCGCCGCCTGGGCGAGGCTGAGCGCGAGGTCGACCGTGAGCTCGCCATTGGCGAGCCCACGTACGCCATCCGTGCCGAAGAGCCGTGGCATTTCTGCTGGCCTCTACGCGGCTCGGGTTAGCGCTTCGAGAACTGCGACGCCTTGCGGGCCTTCTTCAGACCGGCCTTCTTGCGCTCGATGACGCGCGCGTCACGAGTGAGGAAGCCTGCCTTCTTGAGGGCGGGGCGGTTGTTCTCGCGGTCGATCTCGTTGAGCGAGCGGGCGATCGCGAGGCGAAGCGCGCCGGCCTGGCCGGAGGGGCCACCACCGGTGATGCGGGCGGTCACGTCGTACGAGCCGAGGAGGTCGAGCACCTTGAACGGGTCGTTGATGAGCTGCTGGTGCAGCTTGTTCGGGAAGTACTCGGCTAGCTCGCGGCCGTTGACCGTCGCCTTGCCGGTGCCGGGGACGATGCGCACGCGGGCGATCGCCTCCTTGCGACGGCCGACGGCTGCGCCGGGGACGTTGAGCACGGCGCGGGGAGCCTTGGGAGCCGCCTCGGGAGCGGACTCGGTGGAGTAGCTCGTCGGGGTCTCGGTGGAGTAGCTGGTTTCGTCGGTCTCGACGGAGTCTTCGATCTTGGCCATGAGTAGTCAGTCCTTAATTCTGCGGGGGCTCTACTGAGCGACCTGGGAGAGGGTGTACGGCTTAGGCTGCTGCGCAGCGTGCGGGTGCTCGGCGCCTGCGTAGACCTTGAGCTTGGTGAGCTGGGCGCGGCCGATCGAGTTCTTCGGGAGCATGCCGCGGATCGCCTTCTCGACGGCGCGCGTCGGGTGCTTCTCGAGCATCTCGGCGTAGGTGGTCGCCGTGAGGCCGCCCGGGTAGCCCGAGTGGCGGTACGCCTTCTTCTGCGCGAGCTTGGCGCCGGTGAGGGCCACCTTCTCCGCGTTCACGATGATGACGAAGTCGCCCATGTCCATGTGGGGGGCGAACGTCGGCTTGTGCTTGCCGCGCAGCAGCGTGGCCGCGTGGCTGGCGAGACGGCCGAGCACGATGTCGGTGGCGTCGATGATGACCCAGTCGCGCTGGACATCGTCGGGCTTGGGTGAGAATGTACGCGTCACAGTAGTACTGCTTTCTTGTGATCGGATGAGTGGCTCGTGAATCCCACTCCGGTGAAACGTTCCCTGACGATGTCAGGGAACCCTTCGATGGAGGGCTCATGATCGGGTGCGTGGCACCAAGGGTCTAGCTTAGGGGGTTTGGCGCGTCCCGTCTAGCTCGCGTCTGCTCCGCCCGCGCGGCGAGGTCGTCGGGGTAGCCCACCTCGACGAGCGTGAGGCCGTGCGCCGGCATCACCTTGAACTCGCTCGTGCGCTGCGCCTCGGCACGGATGCCCAGCAGCCGCTCCCCCGCGAGCTTGTGCTCCCCCACCGAGACCGAGGCGCCGACGAGCGCCCGCACCATGCTGTGGCAGAACGCGTCGGCCTTGAGCGTCGCGATGAGGACGCCGGTCTCGTCGCGGCGCCAGGCGAACTCCTGCAGCTCGCGGATCGTGGTCGCACCCTCGCGCGGGCGGCAGTACGCCGCCCAGTCGTGCAGGCCGAGCAGCTCGTTGGCCGCGGTGTTCATGCGCTCGGCGTCGAGGGTGGCGGGGTACCAGACCGTGTGGCGCCGCAGCAGCGGGTTGCGCTCGGCCACGGCGTCGGCGATGCGGTACTCGTAGCGGCGGTACTCCGGCGAGAACCGTGCGTCGAACCCCTCCGGCGCGACGGTGATGGCGCGCACGTGCACGTCGCTGCGCAGTCCCGCGATGCCGTTGAGGCGTTTGCGCAGGGCGGCTGCCGGCGCCTTCGCCGCGCGGCCGTGCGGCTTGGCGAGGAGGGCGAGGTGGGCATCCGTGAGATCGAGGTGCGCGACCTGGCCCGTCGCGTGCACGCCGGCGTCGGTGCGGCCGGCGACCGTCAAAGTGGGGGCATCCGTGCGCAGCACGATCGCGATCGCCGCCTCGAGTTCGCCCTGAACCGTGCGCAGGCCCGGCTGCCGCGCCCAGCCCGCGAAGTCGGTGCCGTCGTAGGCGATGTCGAGGCGCAGGCGGGTGAGCGGCGGGGTCGACACCCTGCGAGTTTATTGCCACGCCCGTGAACAACTCAGGCTGAGCGGCTGCGAGAGACCCATCACGTGCGTGCTGGGGCAATCCTGCCTGAGTTGTTCACGGCGGCAGCTCGCCAGCACTCGCGGTCGGCGCCCAGCCCGAGGATGATCGGAGGATGCAGCTGCCAGCCGGATTCCCCGTCGCCCCCATGCTCGCCAAGGCCGTGCCCGAGGTACCGGAGGCCGCCGGGCTCAGCTACGAGCCGAAGTGGGACGGCTTCCGCGCGATCGCCTACGTGGAAGGCGACGACGTCGAGCTCGACAGCCGGGGCTCGAAGCCGCTCACGCGCTACTTCCCCGAGCTCGTCGCCGAACTGCGCCGGCAGCTGCGGGTCACGTGCGTGCTCGACGGCGAGATCGTGGTGCGGCGCGGGCCGGAGGGCGACGAGCGCCTCGATTGGGAGACCCTCTCGCAGCGCATCCACCCCGCCGAGAGCCGCATCGCCAAGTTGAGCGTCGAGACCCCCGCGAGCTTCGTCGCGTTCGACCTGCTCTATCTCGACGGCAGGTCGCTGCTCGACGAGCCGTTCGAGACCCGCCGCGCGGCCCTCGAGCTGCTCGCGGGCAGCCTCGAGGCGCCGCTGCACATCACGCAGACCACCCGCGACGTCGAGCTCGCACGCCGCTGGCTCCTCGAGTTCGAGGGTGCGGGGCTCGACGGCGTCGTCTCCAAGCCGCTCGCGGCGGCCTACGCGCCGGGCAAGCGCACGATGTTCAAGTCCAAGCACGCCCGCACCGCCGATGTGGTGGTGCTCGGCTACCGCGTGCACAAGTCGGGCAGCGGCGTGGGCTCGCTGCTGGTCGGGCTGTACGACTCCGAGGGCGAGCTGCGCAATGTGGGCGGCATCTCCGCGTTCTCCGACGCGCGCCGGCTCGCGCTCGTCGACGAGCTCGAGCCTCTCGTCGTCCGCGACGGAAGCGGCGACGCCGTGACCGGCGCGACCGACCGCAACCGCTTCTCGTCGAACAAGGACACGTCGTTCGTCAGGCTGCGCCCGGAACGCGTGGTCGAGGTGCGCTACGACCAGATGGAGGGCGCGCGCTTCCGCCACACCGTGCAGTTCGAGCGCTGGCGGCCCGACCGGCAGGCGCAGTCGTGCACCTACGAGCAGCTCGAGCGGCCCGTCGCGTACGACCTCGGGTCGGTACTGGCCTGACCGTGGCAGTGAGCCAGAGCCGGCGCGCACGCGCCGCACGCAGGCGCAAGGGTCGCATGGCCAGGGCCGACAACGACCTGACCCCAGCGCAGTGGGTCGCGATCCGGGGCGCCTGGGGCGCCTGCGCCTACTGCGCCGCGCCGGACGACGGGACACTCCAGCGTGACTGCGTGCTTCCGCTCTCGCGCGGCGGCAGGTACACCGTCGACAACGTGGTGCCGGCGTGCCGCTCCTGCAACGCGAGCAAGAGCAACGACGAGGTCACGTCGTGGCTGCGGCGCAAGGGCCTCGATGAGCGTGCGTTCCTGCTGCGCTACCGTGAGCTCGTCGAGCAGCTCATGACGGCGCCGGACGACCTCAGTCTTTCTTAGCGCGGGACGGCTGCACGCGCGGCGGCTCGCCCGGCATCTTCGGGTAGTCGGGCGGGAAGGGCAGCTCGCCGAGGCCGTTGTCGAGGTCGCGCTGCCACCAGCCGAGCAGGGTGTCGATGGTGCCGGGCTCGTCGCCGAAGTGCTCCCACGGGTCGCCCGTCGCGGCGAGCCGCGCGGGCATCGTGAGCACGGTGAACTCGCGCGGGTCCGCGGCCTCGAGCTCGCTCCACTCGAGTGGCGCCGAGACGGGGGCGTGCGGCAGCGGCCGGGGGCTGTAGGCGCCGGCCATCGTGCGGTCGCGGTTCGCCTGGTTGAAGTCGGCGAAGATGCGCTCGCCCCGCTCCTCCTTCCACCATGCGGTGGTGACGGCGTCGGGCATCCGTCGCTCGAGCTCGCGCGACGCGGCGATGACGGCGTGGCGCACGTCGAGGAACTCGTGGGTGGGCTCGATCGGGGCGAACACGTGCAGGCCGCGGTTCCCCGACGTCTTGATGAAGGCGGTGAGGCCCGCCTCGTTGAGCACGGCGCGCAGTTCGAGGGCGGCGGCGACGGCATCCGTGAAGTCGGTGCCGGGCTGCGGGTCGAGGTCGATGCGCAGCTGGTCGGGGTTGTCGCTGTTCTCCGCGCGCGACGGCCACGGGTGGAAGGTGATCGTGTTCATCTGCACCGCCCACACGGCGGCGGCGATCTCGTCGATGACGAGCTGGGGGTGCGATCGCGCGCTCGGGTACACCACGGGCACGCTGCGCACGTAGTCGGGCGCGCCCTTGGGCGGGTTCTTGGAGAAGAACTGCTCGCCCTCGATGCCCTCCGGGAAGCGCTGCAGCGACACCGGCCGGTCACCGTTCGCTCGCACGAACGCGTCACCGACGGCGACGAGGTACTCCGCCAACTGCAGTTTGGTGATACCGGGTTCGGGCCATAGCACCCGAGAAGGACTGGAGATGCGCACTTCGCGGTCGCCCGCCTTGATCGTCGTCGCTTCACTGGCCATGGGTTCAACCTACGTGGGTAGGCTGGTTCGATGCACCCCTCCGCGCGGCTCTCGGGGCTCGACGGGCTCCGGGCGATCGTCGTACTCGCGGTCATGGCGTTCCACTTCCTCCCCGACACCCTCAAGGGCGGTTACGTCGGCGTCGACGTGTTCTTCGTCATCTCGGGCTTCCTGATCACCGGGTTGCTCGTGCGGGAGCGCGCGACGGCCGGGCGCATCTCCCTCGGCGGCTTCTGGGCGCGCCGCGCGCGCCGGCTCGTTCCCGCCCTCGTGCTCGTCGTCGCCGTCTGCTCGACCGCCGCCCTCCTGATCGGCGGAGATGTGCTCGTCGGCCTCGGCTCGCAGGTGCTCGGCGCCGCCACCTTCAGCAGCAACTGGCTCGCAATCCTCCAGGGCCAGAGCTACTTCGACGCGACGACGCCGGAGCTCTTCCGCAACCTGTGGTCCCTCGCCGTCGAGGAGCAGTTCTACCTCCTCTGGCCGCTCGTCCTGCTCGCACTGCTCCTCGTGCGCAACCGCGTCGCGCGCAGCGCCATCGCCCTCGTGATCGCGGCGGCCTCGGCGACGGCGATGGCACTCCTCGTCACCGATGACGCGACGCGCGTCTACTACGGCACCGACACCCACAGCTTCGGTCTCGCGCTCGGGGCCGCCCTGGCCTTCCTTGTCGAAGGGCGGTTCACGGATGCCGCGGCCCCCCTCCCCCGCGCGGCCCGGGTCGCCCTCCCGGTGGCCGGCGGGCTCGCCGTCCTCGGGATCATCGCCGCCGCCGGGCTGCTGCGCGAAGGGGACTGGTTCACCACCCACGGCGGTCTGGCCGCCGTCGCCGCGCTGACCGCCATCGCCATCGCGGGGGCCACCGTTCCGGGCTCGTGGCTCGGCAGCGCACTGGACGTGCAACCGCTGCGCTGGATCGGCGAGCGCTCGTACGGCCTGTACCTGTGGCACTGGCCCGTGCTCGTCCTCCTCGTTGCGGCCCTTCCCGTCGGTACGGCGTGGTGGGTGGCGCCCGCGGGCGCTCTCGTCGTCACCGTCGGTGCTGCCGCGCTGTCGTACGCCTTCGTCGAGACCCCGGTGCGGCGGCGGGGGCTGCGCGGCACGTGGGTGCACGTCGTACGCGGGCGCGTCGGCATCCGTGCCGTTGCCGCGGTCGCTGCTGCGGCGCTCGTGGCGACCGTCGGATTCACCGGCGTCGCGATCGCGAGCGACCCGGGCCGCGGCCAGGCGCAGGCGTCGATCGAGGCCGGACAGGATCTGCTCGCGCTCCCCGGGTTCGCCGTGGCGCCGCGACGACCGCAGCCGCTACCGACGGGTGACCAGATCTACGCCGTCGGCGACTCGGTGATGCTCGCGGCGGCGCCGGAACTCGAGGAGGCGTTCCCGGGAATCGCCATCGACGCCGTCGTCTCGCGGCAGATGTTCGAGGCGGAGGACATCGTGAGCGCCGTCATCGCGGCGGGGGCGATGCGGCCGATCCTCGTGCTGGGGCTCGGCACGAACGGCTGGATCGACGAGGAGACCCTCGACGACGTGCACGCGATGCTGCCGCGGGGAACGCAGATGATCGTCGTCAACGTTCAGGTGCCGCGGGAGTGGGGGCCCGACGTCAACTCGATCCTCGACGATTTCGCCCGGAGTCAGCGCGATGTCGAGCTCTCGAACTGGTACTCGGCGATCCAGCCGCAGCTCGACGTGCTCGCCGACGACGAGGTTCACCCCGGGCCGACGGGCGGGCGCATCTACTGCGGTGCTCTCGCGGATGCGCTGCAGCGGCTCTCGGAGATCCCGCCCCTACTCGGCGACAACGACTACGGGCTCGCGAACCGGCCTGTCTAGCCCGGCTGCCGCGTTAACGCAGAAGGGCCCCGCGTCGAACGCGGGGCCCTTCTGACGGGGAACTACTTGGACTCGGCCTCGTCGGCGGCAGCAGCCTCGACATCGGCGTCGGCAGTCTCGGCCGCGACGGTCTCGTTCTCGACGGACTCGGTCGACTCGGCAGCGGCCTCCTCGACCTCGGCGGTCTCGGTGGCGGCGTCCTCGGCCGGAGCCTCCTCGGCGACGGGTGCCGCAGCTGCGGGCTTCTCGTCGGCCTTGGCGGCGGCAGCGGTCTTCTTGGCCGACTTCGGCTTCGGGTTCACCGGCTCGAGCACGAGCTCGATCTGAACCATCGAGGCGTTGTCGCCCTTGCGGAAGCCGAGCTTCGTGATGCGGGTGTAGCCGCCCTCACGCAGTTCGACGAGCGGCGCGATCTCGGTGAAGAGCTCGTGCACGACGCTCTTGTCGCCGATGACCGCGAGCACGCGGCGGCGCGCGTGCAGGTCGCCGCGCTTCGCGAACGTGATGAGGCGCTCGGCGATCGGACGCAGGCGCTTGGCCTTCGTCTCGGTCGTCTTGATGCTCTTGTGGGTGAACAGGGCGGCGGCGAGGTTCGCGAGCAGCAGGCGCTCGTGGGCCGGCCCTCCGCCGAGGCGGGGTCCCTTGGTAGGTGTAGGCATTGTTCTAGTTCTCCAGTATCAGAAGGTCAGTGCGGCGCTTAGGCGTTCGTGTCGTCGTCGTCGTAGCCACCGTAGAAGTGCGCGCCGTCGAATCCGGGAACGCTGTCCTTGAGGGAGAGGCCCATCTCGACGAGCTTGTCCTTGACCTCGTCAACCGACTTCTGGCCGAAGTTGCGGATGTTCATGAGCTGCGTCTCGCTCAGCGCGACGAGCTCGCTGACCGTGTTGATGCCCTCACGCTTGAGGCAGTTGTAGCTGCGCACGCTCAGGTCGAGGTCCTCGATCGGCATGCTCAGCTCGCTCGAGAGAACGGCGTCGACCGGCGCGGGGCCGATCTCGATGCCCTCTGCGGCGTTGTTGAGCTCGCGCGCCAGGCCGAACAGCTCGGTCAGGGTGCGGCCGGCCGACGCGACGGCGTCGCGGGGCGTGATCGCGGACTTGGTCTCGACGTCGACCACCAGGCGGTCGAAGTCGGTGCGCTCACCGGCGCGAGTCGCCTCGACGCGGTAGGTGACCTTGAGCACGGGCGAGTAGATCGAGTCGATCGGGATCTGGCCCGCCTCGCTGAACTCGCTGCGGTTCTGGGTCGCCGAGACGTAGCCGCGGCCACGCTCGATGGTGAGCTCGAGCTCGAACTTGGCCTTGTCGTTGAGCGTCGCGATGACGAGCTCGGGGTTGTGGATCTCCACACCCGCCGGAGCCGAGATGTCGGCGGCCGTGACCTCACCGGCGCCCTGCTTGCGCAGGTAGGCGGTGATGGGCTCGTCGTGCTCGCTGGAGACGACCAGGTTCTTGATGTTGAGGATGACCTCGGTCACGTCCTCCTTGACACCGGGAACGGTGCTGAACTCGTGGAGGACGCCGTCGATACGGATGCTCGTGACAGCAGCACCCGGGATCGAGGAGAGCAGCGTGCGGCGGAGGGAGTTACCGAGGGTGTAACCGAAACCGGGCTCGAGGGGCTCGATGACGAAGCGCGAGCGGAACTCGGAGATGTTCTCTTCGGCAAGAGTGGGGCGCTGTGCGATGAGCACTGGTGTTTCCTTTCGGCGAGGTGTCCGCTATTTGACACCTGAGTGCGACGAGTGGCTGGCCCGTCGGTCTATTGAGTTGTGACATGGGTGGAAAAGCTGTGCTGGTTGAGTAGCCGCCTGCGGCGTATCGAAACCCTCGTTGTTGCAACAAAGTGTCTCGACACGCTCGCTGGCGCTCGCTACTCGACCCGCAGGAGGGTCTGCGACTGCGTCGCCTTAGACCCTTCTGCGCTTGGGCGGGCGGCATCCGTTGTGAGCCTGGGGCGTCACATCGTTGATGCTGCCGACCTCGAGGCCAGCGGCCTGGAGCGAGCGGATCGCGGTCTCGCGGCCCGAACCCGGTCCCTTGACGAAGACGTCGACCTTCTTCATGCCGTGCTCCTGCGCCTGGCGCGCAGCGGACTCCGCGGCGAGCTGGGCGGCGAAGGGCGTCGACTTGCGCGAGCCCTTGAAGCCGACGGCACCCGACGAAGCCCAGCTGATGACGGCTCCGCTCGGGTCGGTGATCGACACGATCGTGTTGTTGAACGTCGACTTGATGTGGGCCTGGCCCAGCGCGACGTTCTTCTTCTCCTTGCGGCGCGGCTTGCGCGCAGCGGCCTTCGGTGCAGCCATTACTTGCGTCCCGCCTTCTTCTTACCGGCAACAGTGCGCTTCGGGCCCTTGCGGGTGCGAGCGTTGGTCTTGGTGCGCTGTCCGTGCACCGGGAGGCCACGACGGTGGCGGATTCCCTGGTAGCTGCCGATCTCGACCTTGCGGCGGATGTCGGCGGCGACCTCGCGGCGGAGGTCACCCTCTACCTTGAAGTTGACCTCGATGTAGTCGCGCAGCGCGATGAGCTGGTCGTCGGTGAGGTCCTTGACGCGGATCTCTCCGCTGATTCCGGTGTCGGCGAGGGTCTTGAGGGCCCTCGTACGGCCAACACCGTAGATGTAGGTCAGTGCGACTTCCACGCGCTTGTCGCGCGGGATGTCGACGCCGGCTAGACGTGCCATTTCGGCTCTCCTATGGAGTCATGTGGAGGTTATGGACGGCACCGGTGCCAGGGCCTCCACCCTGGGTGTCCCCCCGCTGATCGAGCTTGTCGAGATCGAGGTTCTTGGTGCCGTTCGTTGTTATTGAGTTATTAGCCCTGGCGCTGCTTGTGGCGAGGGTTGCTCTTGCAGATCACCATGACGTTTCCATTGCGGCGGATGACGCGGCAGTGGTCGCAGATGGGCTTGACGCTGGGGTTGACCTTCATTGTTGTTTCCTTGCACTCGCTGTCTTCGTACCCGCGGAATGCCGCGGGACGTTACTTCTCAGCGATTCGTTACTTGTAGCGGTAGGTGATCCGGCCACGGGTCAGGTCGTACGGGCTCAACTCGACGACCACACGGTCCTCCGGGAGGATCCTGATGTAGTTCTGTCGCATCTTGCCCGAGATGTGGGCGAGCACCTTGTGGCCGTTGGTCAGCTCAACGCGGAACATTGCGTTGGGCAGAGCTTCGACTACTGCTCCCTCGATCTCGATGACACCGTCTTTTTTGGCCATAGCCTCTTCGTCGCTAAAAGTATTGATTCGCTGGTCTGCGGGGATCGGAGCTCGACAGGCACGACAAAAGTCGGCCGCGAACACCAAAGATCAAGCTTAGGTCATTCCCGGGCGTTTCGCCAACCGTGCGGTATACGCCTCGGGCGAACCCGCGGTGCCCGTCAGGCGATCGGCACCGGCACGACGCCGAACGGGGCCAGCCCCGCGGCGCCGCCGTCGGGCGACGTGAGTACCCAGAGGCCGCCGGCGTGCACGGCCACGGAGTGCTCCCAGTGCGCGGCATCCGTGCCATCGTCGGTGGCGACCGTCCAGTCGTCGGCCAGCACGTGGCTGCCGACACCGCCGCGCGTGACCATCGGCTCGATCGCGACCACGAGGCCCGGCTTCACCTCGGGGCCCGCCGGGCGCACGCGGAAGTTGAAGACCGGTGGCTCCTCGTGCATGGAGCGGCCGATGCCGTGGCCCACGTAGTCCTCGATGATGCCGAAGGTGCCCCGCGAGTCGATGGCCTCTTCGATGGCGCCGCCGATCTGGTTGAGGCGCTTGGACCGCGCGAGTTCGGCGATGCCCGCCCACAGGCCGTGCTCGGTAGCGTCGGCGAGCTCCTGACGCGCGGCGACGAGCTCGGGGCGGGCGGGGTCGGGCACGACGACGGTGATGGCGGCGTCGCCGTTCCAGCCCTCCACCTCCGCGCCGCTGTCGACCGAGACGATGTCACCCGGCTGCAGGACGCGATCACCCGGGATGCCGTGCACGATCTCGTCGTTCACCGACACGCACAGCGTGTGGCGGTAGCCGGGCTCCTTCATGAAGTTCGGCACTCCGCCCGCGTCGCGGATGGTGCGCTCGGCAATGGCGTCGAGCTCGAGCGTGGTCACTCCCGGGCGGATGGCCTCGCGCACCGCGGCCAGCGAGGCCGCGGTGACGGCGCCCGGCCGCACCATGAGGCGCAGCTCGGCGGGCGTCTTGTAGATCTTCGCGCTGCCGAAGGCCACGATCAGCGTGCTGCGGTGTCGGGCAGGGCGATGCCGCGAGCGGCGAGCGCCTCCGCGATGCGCGAGCTCACGTCGTCGACCTGGCCGAGCGCGTCGATCTCGATGACCAGTCCGCGCTCGCCGTACACGGCGATGAGCGGTGCGGTCTCGCGCTGGTACAGCGACTGGCGGTGACGGATGGTCTCCTCCGTGTCGTCGCTGCGCCCCTCCTGGTGCGCGCGCTTGAGCAGCCGCGACACCACCTCGTCGACGTCGACGACGAGCTGGATCACGGCGTCGAGCGCCGCTCCGTCTGCGGCGAGGATCGCGTCGAGGAAGTGCAGTTGGTCGAGCGTGCGCGGGTACCCGTCGAGCAAGAAGCCCTCACGGGCATCCGGCTCCTGCAGGCGGCTGGCCACGAGGTCGTTGGTCAGGGAGTCGGGCACGAAGTCGCCGGCGTCGATGATCGCCTTGACCTGCTTGCCGAGGTCCGTCTGGTTCTTGATGTTCGCGCGGAAGATGTCTCCGGTCGCGATGGCAGGAATCCGGTAGGCCTCGGTGAGCCGGGCCGACTGCGTCCCCTTGCCGGCCCCCGGTGGGCCGACAATGAGCAGCCGGGTCAACGGAGCAGGCCCTCGTAGTGACGCTGCTGCAGCTGCGAGTCGATCTGCTTGACCGTCTCGAGGCCCACGCCGACGATGATGAGGATGCTCGCGCCACCGAACGGGAAGTTCGTGTTCGCCCCCACCAGCACGAGTGCGATGAGCGGGATGAGCGCGATCAGGCCGAGGTACAGCGAGCCCGGGAGCGTGACGCGCGTGAGCACGTAGTCCAGGTACTCGGCAGTCGGGCGGCCGGCACGGATGCCCGGGATGAACCCGCCGTACTTCTTCATGTTGTCGGCGACCTCTTCGGGGTTGAAGGTGATCGCGACGTAGAAGTACGTGAAGCCCACGATGAGCAGGAAGTACAGGAGCATGTACAGCGGGTGGTCGCCCTTGGTCAGGTAGGTCTGGATCCAGGTGACCCACTCGGGCGCGCTGCCGTCCGACGACGCGCTGAACTGCGCGATGAGGGCGGGCAGGTACAGCAGCGACGAGGCGAAGATGACGGGCACGACGCCGGCCATGTTGACCTTGATCGGGATGTAGGTGTTGTTACCGCCGTAGGTGCGGCGACCCACCATGCGCTTGGCGTACTGCACGGGTATCCGTCGCTGCGATTGCTCGACGAAGACGACGGCGCCGACGATCACGACACCGACCAGGATGACGATGATGAAGGTCTCGATGCCCTTCGCCTGCTCGATGCTCCAGAGCGATCCGGGGAAGCGGGCGGAGATCGACGTGAAGATGAGCAGCGACATGCCGTTGCCGATGCCGCGCTCGGTGATGAGCTCGCCCATCCACATGATGAGGCCGGTGCCCGCGGTCATGGTGATGACCATCAGCACGGTGGCGTACCAGGCGGGGTCGGTGATGAGCTGGTCGCACACGCCGCTGCCGGGGAACAGGTTGCCGCTGCGGGCGACGGTGATGAGCGTCGTGGACTGCAGGACGCCGAGCGCGATCGTGAGGTAGCGGGTGTACTGCGTCAGGCGGGACTGGCCGGCCTGGCCCTCCTTGTAGAGGGTCTCGAAGTGCGGGATGACCACGCGCAGCAGCTGCACGATGATCGAGGCCGTGATGTACGGCATGATGCCGAGCGCGAAGACCGACAACTGCAGCAGTGCACCACCGCTGAAGAGGTTGACGAGGTCGTACAGTCCGGAGGTGCCGGCGTTGTCCGCAAGACACTGCTGCACGGCGCCGAAGTCGACGAACGGTGCAGGGATGAACGATCCCAGGCGGAACAACGCGACGATGCCGAGCGTGAACCCGATCTTCCTGCGAAGGTCAGGCGTGCGGAAGATCCGCGCGACAGCTCTAAACACAAGGGCCTCCGGCTCTTTTGAAAGTACAGCTTAGGTAATGCAATCGAGCGGGGCTGGTTCACCAGCCCCGCTCGAAACCCGCCCGGTAATCGAATACCGGGGTGGGGTTACTTACTTGACCGAACCGCCAGCGGCGACGATCTTCTGCTCAGCAGAGCCGGAGACCTTGTCGACTGCAACGTTCAGCTTAACCGCAATGTCACCCTGCCCAAGAACCTTGACCTTCTCGTTCTTGCGTACGGCGCCCTTGAGGACGAGGTCGATGACAGTGACGTCACCGCCCTTGGGGTAGAGCTCGGCGAGCTTCTCGAGGTTGACGACCTGGTACTCGACGCGGAACGGGTTCTTGAACCCGCGCAGCTTCGGCTGGCGCATGACGAAGTTCAGGTTGCCACCCTCGAAGCCGGGGCGCACCTGGTAGCGCGCCTTCGTGCCCTTGGTACCGCGACCCGCAGTCTTGCCCTTGGAACCCTCACCGCGTCCGACGCGGGTCTTGTCCTTCTTGGCGCCTGCGGCGGGACGGAGGTGGTGCATCTTGAGCACCTGCGGGCGCGACGGGGTGTCGGCCTTGGGTGCCTTCTTCGCCGGCGCTGCCTTGGCGGCGGGCGCCGTGGCGGTGTCGTCGGACTTGGCGGCAGCGGCGGCCTTGGGAGCTGCAGCCTTGGCAGCGGGTGCCTTCGCAGCAGCAGGTGCCTTCGCAGCAGCCGGGGCCTTGGCCGCGGGCGCCTTCTCAGCAGCTGCCTTGGGGGCAGCAGCCTTCGCGGGCGCCTTGGCGGCGGGCTTGTCAGCTGCGGCCTTGGGGGCAGCAGCCTTCTTGGGAGTGGTTTCGTCAGCCATTAGTCAATCTCCTCGACCTTGACGAGGTGTGCGACCGTGCGCACGTAGCCACGGTTCTGCTTGTTGTCCTCACGAACAGTGACGTCGCCGATGCGGTGCAGCCCGAGGCTGCGCAGCGTGTCGCGCATGTTCTGCTTCTCACTGATCTTGGACTTGATCTGGGTCACCTTCAGGCGCGCGGCCATCAGACACCTGCCTTAGCTTCAGCCTCGGCACGCAGCAGGCGGGCCGGGACGACGTGCTCGACGTCGAGGCCGCGGCGCGCGGCGACCGCGCGGGGCTCCTCGAGCTGCTTGAGGGCAGCGACCGTCGCGTGCACGATGTTGATCGTGTTGGACGACCCGAGCGACTTGCTCAGGACGTCGTGGATGCCGGCGCACTCGAGTACGGCGCGAACCGGGCCGCCCGCGATAACACCGGTACCGGCCGAGGCCGGACGCAGCAGCACGACGCCGGCAGCGGCCTCGCCCTGCACGGGGTGCGGGATCGTCTGGGCGACGCGGGGGACGCGGAAGAAGTTCTTCTTCGCCTCCTCGACACCCTTGGAGATCGCGGTGGGAACCTCGCGGGCCTTGCCGTAACCGACACCGACGAGGCCGTTGCCATCGCCGACGACCACGAGGGCGGTGAAGCTGAAGCGACGACCACCCTTCACGACCTTCGACACGCGGTTGATGGTCACGACGCGCTCCAGGAACTGGCTCTTCTCCGCGTCGCGGCTGTTGCCACGGTCGCGGTTCGGGTTGCGCTCGCGGCCGCCACGGCGGGCCTCGCGGGGCTCGTTGGTGAGGTCGGTCGCGGGGGCGTCAACTGCCGCCTCGGTTGCGACGGCCTCGGTGGGCTCAACAGCCACGTCCTGCTCCTTGTTAGTAGTTGCGTCGCTCACAGGTCGAGACCGCCCTCTCGCGCTCCGTCGGCGATCGCCGCGACGCGCCCGGCGTAGCGGTTACCGCCACGGTCGAACACGACAGCCTCGATGCCTGCCTTCTTGGCGCGCTCGGCGACGAGCTCGCCGACCTTCTTCGCCTTGGCGGTCTTGTCACCGTCGAACGTGCGCATGTCGGCCTCGAGGGTCGATGCGCTCGCGAGGGTGTGCCCCTTGGCGTCATCCACGACCTGCACGAAGACGTGGCGGGCCGAACGGGTGACGACCAGGCGCGGACGCGCCTCGGTGCCGATGACCTTCTTGCGAAGGCGGGCGTGCCTGCGGCCCTTTGCGGCCGACTTGCTCTTACCTCTAGTTCCGAGACCCATGATTACTTACCACTCTTTCCGGCCTTGCGGCGGACTACCTCGCCGGCGTACCGCACACCCTTGCCCTTGTAGGGCTCGGGCTTGCGCAGCTTGCGAATGTTGGCCGCGACCTCGCCGACGGCCTGCTTGTCGATGCCGTTGACGGTCAGCTTGTTGTTGCCCTCCACCGTGAAGCTGATGCCCGCGGGCGGGTCAACCGTGATGGGGTGCGAGTATCCGAGTGCGAACTCGATGGAGTCGCCCTTGGCGGCGACGCGGTAACCGGTACCGACGACCTCGAGGCCCTTGGTGTAGCCCTGCGTGACGCCGACGATCTGGTTGGCGATGAGGGTACGGGTGAGGCCGTGCAGCGAGCGCGACTCGCGCTCGTCGTCGGGACGGGTGACGAGCACCTGACCGTCCTCGACGGTGACGGCGATGGGGTTACGGACGACGAGCGACAGCTCGCCCTTCGGGCCCTTGACGGCGACGGCCTGGCCGTCGATCTTCACCTCGACGCCCGCGGGGACGTCGATGGGGAGTCTTCCGATTCGTGACATGGGTGGCTACCACACGTAGGCGAGGACTTCCCCACCCACGCCCTTCTGAGTCGCTTCCTTGTCGGTCAGCAGACCGGAGGAGGTGGACAGGATGGCGACGCCGAGCCCGCCGAGGACCTTGGGGATCTCGGTCGACTTCGCGTAGACGCGGAGGCCGGGCTTCGACACGCGCTTGATGCCCACGATGGAGCGCTCGCGGTTCGGGCCGTACTTGAGGTCGATCGTGAGGGTCTGGCCCACGCGGGCGTCCTCGACCTTCCACGCCGAGATGTATCCCTCGGTCTTGAGGATCTCCGCGAGGTGCGACTTCAGCTTGCTGCTGGGCAGCGAGACCGTGTCGTGGTACGCCGAGTTGGCGTTGCGGAGCCGGGTCAGCAGGTCTGCGACCGGATCTGTCATTGTCATGAGATGTGGTGCCTTTTCTCGTCTGGTTTCGACATCCGTTACGCGAATGCCGACCTAGTCGATCGGTGGTGCTTGGTTAGTTGCCGGAGTTCTCGGCCGTGCGGAACGGGAAGCCGAGTGCCTTGAGCAGCGCTCGGCCCTCGTCATCCGTCTTCGCCGTGGTGACGACAGTGATGTCGAAACCGCGGACGCGGTCGATCTTGTCCTGGTCGATCTCGTGGAACATCGACTGCTCCGTGAGGCCGAACGTGTAGTTGCCGCGACCGTCGAACTGCTTGTCCGAGAGACCGCGGAAGTCGCGGATACGGGGCAGTGCGAGCGTCACGAGGCGGTCGAGGAACTCCCAGGCGCGGTCACCGCGGAGGGTGACGTGAGCGCCGATGGGCTGACCCTCGCGCAGCTTGAACTGAGCGATGGACTTGCGGGCGTTCGTGACCTGGGGCTTCTGGCCGGTGATGGCCGTGAGGTCCTTGACGGCGCCGTCGATGATCTTGCCGTCACGGGCAGCCTCGCCGACACCGGTGTTGACGACGACCTTCACGAGGCCCGGCACCTGGTGCGGGTTCGTGAAGCCGAAGTCCTTGGTGAGCTGCGCGACGATCTCGTTGCGGTACTTCTGCTTCAGGCGCGGCTGTACTTTGGCAGCCGGCGCGGCAGCGGTAGCGGTGTCAGTCATTACTCGGCGTCCTTCTCGTCAGCGGCGGCCGCTGATTTGCTGGTCGACGTCTTCTTCGAAGACGCCTTCTTGCTCTCGACGCGACGCGACTTCTTGAAGAAGCGCACGCGCGTGGTCTTGCCCCGGTCGTCGGTCTCCACGCGGAAGCCGACGCGAGCCGGGAGCTTGGTGTCGGGGTCGACGAGCGCGACGTTGGACACGTGGATCGGTGCCTCCATCGTCTCGATGCCGCCGGTCTTGGTGCCGCGCTGCGTCTGGCCCACCTTGACGTGCTTGGTGACGAAGTTGACACCCTCCACGACGACGCGGTCCTTGTCGGCGATCACCGAGATGACGCGACCCTGCTTGCCACGGTCTCCGCCGCGGTCCTGGGTCGGTCCGCTGATGACCTGCACGAGGTCGCCCTTGCGAATGTTTGCCATGAGTTACAGCACCTCCGGAGCGAGCGAGATGATCTTCATGAACTTCTTGTCACGAAGCTCGCGGCCGACCGGTCCGAAGATGCGGGTACCGCGAGGGTCGCCGTCGCCCTTCAGGATGACGGCGGCGTTCTCGTCGAACTTGATGTACGAACCGTCGGGACGACGGGTCTGCTTGACGACGCGAACGATGACGGCCTTGACCACATCGCCCTTCTTGACGTTGCCGCCGCTGACCGCGAGTGGCTGCTGAACCGGCTCACCGAAGCACGCGACCAC
>CAIXMB010000162.1 GCA_903920435.1 uncultured Actinomycetes bacterium | reverse complement strand
CTCCACGGACGAGATCGCGGTCGAGCGCTACCGCTACCTCTTGCGCACCGCGCCGCCCGAGACGCTCGAGCAGGTGCACGCCGAAGCCTTCGCCAAGCTCACCGACGACCAGCGCAAGCTGGTGTACCAGGAGCTCTCGCAGTCGGGCGAGCAGCCCCGCGGAACGGATGCCGCCTCGCTCGCGCAGGCCGCGACCCGCACCGAGCTGCGGCAGCCGGGCAGCCTCGAGCGCTCGTTCCAGGGCCCGAGCTTCGGCGCCATGGTCGGCAGCTCGCTGCTCGGAACCGTCGCCGGCTACGTGATCGGCTCGGCGCTGGTCTCGGCATTCCTGCCGACCGACCTCGGCGCGACGGATGCCTCGGCAGAGACTGGCGCGGACTCCGCCGACCCCGGTGCCGACGCGGGGGCCGACACCTCGACCGACGCCTCGGCGGACTTCGGCGGTGACTCCTTCGGCGACTTCGGCGGGGGAGACTTCGGCGGGGGAGACTTCGGGTTCTAGCCCCACCGGTTAGCCTCGTGCGGTGAGTGACGACAGGTACGGCAGCGACGTTCTCGCGAACTTCCGCCAGCAGCGCGGCCCCGCGCCCGTACCGGCCCTCGTGGTCGAGAAGGGGCTGGTGCTGGAGGAGACCGGCACGGGGTTCGTGGGCGCCATCATCTCCTACGCCAACGGGCTCATCGAGCTCGAGGATCGCAAGGGCGCCGTTCGCACCTTCTCGCTCGGCGCCGGATTCCTCGTCGACGGCAAGGCCGTCACGCTCGTGAAGCCCACCCCCGGCGCGGCACCCGTGCTCCGCAGCGCCTCCGGCTCCGTCGCGGTCACCGACCACACCGCGCGCGTCGCGCTCCCCAGCCGCATCTTCGTCGAGGGCCGCCATGACGCCGAGCTCGTCGAGAAGGTCTGGGGCCACGACCTGCGCGTCGAGGGTGTCGTCGTGGAGTACCTCGGTGGCATTGACGACCTCGAGGCATCGCTCGCGGAATTCGGGCCGGGTCCGGGGCGCAAGGCCGGCGTGCTCGTCGACCACCTCGTCGCGGGGTCGAAGGAGAGCCGCATCGCCGACGCCGTGGGCGTCGGGCGCTACCGCGAGCACGTGCTCGTCGTCGGGCATCCGTACATCGACGTCTGGCAGGCGGTGAAGCCGCAGCGGCTGGGCCTCGCGGCGTGGCCGGTGATTCCGCGCGGCACCGAGTGGAAGCACGGAATCTGCGCGGCGCTGGGTTGGCCGCACGAGAGCCAAGCCGACATCGCGCGCGCCTGGCAGCGCATCTTGGGCCGGGTCGAGAGCTACGCCGACCTCGAGCCCGCGCTGCTCGGCCGCGTCGAGCAGCTCATCGACTTCGTCACCGCTTAGCCCCACCGTTCTCCCAGCGCAAGCCCGGCTGCCATCCAGACGCCGAGCGTACGGTCGAAGTGATGGATACGACAGCGCCCGCCCAGGTTCACTTCCCCACCGGACGGCAGTTCGCCCTCACGTGGGGCATCCCCGATGACTTCGGGGGCATGACCAGCGCACTCCTGCACCGCTCGCGCGCCATCGCCCGGCTCACCGGCAAGCACGTCGACCTCCTCACCTTCGATGCCCGCCCGGACTACCCGGCCGTCGAGCGCGGCCTGCGCGACCGCGGCGAGCTGAGCGACGGAGTGAGCCTCATCAACCTGTGGGACTGGTTCCGCGAGAACGACATCGCCACGGATGCCGCGGGCACCCTCGACCTCGTGAAGCACCCGTTCACCCCGCTCGCCGAGGACACGACGTTCGTCTCGACCTGGCGGGGTGACCACGAGCTGAGCCGTGCGCGCATGGACGGCGCGGCCACCCTGCAAGTCGACTACTACCGAGAGGACGGTTCGCTGCTCGCGAGTGACCGTCGTGACGTCGACGCGCCGGGTTCCGCTGGCAAGCGGTCCGTCGTGCTGTGCGACCGGGCGGGCGTGCCGATCCGGTCGTGGAGCGGGGTGTGGGCGTTCTACCGCTACTGGCTCGACGCGCTGCGCCAGCGCGAGCCCTCGTTCATGATCGTCGATTCGAAGCCCGTTGCCGCCTTCATGGCGACCTACAAGCGCAAGCGGGCCGTGGTCGTGCACGTCGTGCACAGCTCGCACCTCGCCGAGGAGGACACAGAGAGCGCGCGCCTCAAGGCGAGCCGGCGACCCGTGTTCGAGAACCTCGACGGCTACGACGCGGTGGTGCTGCTCACCCAGCGGCAGAAGGCCGACGTCGAGAAGCTCGCCGGTGTGCGCGACAACGTCGTGGTGATCGGCAACGGGCGCGAGCTGCCCTCGATCCGACGCGAGGAGCCTCGTGGGGTTGCCGACGGCATCATGCTCGCGTCGCTCACGACACGCAAGCGCGTCGACCACGCCGTGCGCGCCGTGGCGCGGGCGGCGGCCGTGCATCCGGAGGTCACTCTCGATGTCTACGGCGACGGGCCCGACCGCGACCGCGTCGCCGCGACGATCGCAGAGCTCGACGCGCCCGTGCGACTGCGGGGGCACGTGCCCGACGCGCGCGAACTGCTCGGGCAGGCGTCGTTCCTGCTCCTCACCAGCACGTCGGAGGGGCTGCCGCTCGTGCTCGTCGAGGCGATGGCCGTGGGCTGCATCCCGATCGCGTACGACATCCCGTACGGCCCTGCCGACGTGATCCGCGACGGACGCAACGGATTCCTCGTGCCCGGGGGCGACACCGAGGGCGTTGCCCGTGCCATCCAGCGGCTCATCGAGCTCTCGCCGCGCCAGGTGGCGCGCATGCGCCGCCACGCCCGTCGCGAAGCGCAGCAGTTCTCAGACCTCGCGATCACCCGACTGTGGAACCGCGAGCTCCGCGCGGCGGCGGCGCGCAAGGCGACCGCGTGGGCTGCCGAGCAGCGCCAGGCGGGCTAGCGCGCGTACTCGCGGCGGATCATCCCCACGCAGACGTCCCACGAGAGGGACTGGCCGACCTCGACGGCGCGGGCCAGATCGGGCCCGTACAGGGCGACGAACACCGTGCCCACCCGCTCGACGAAGCCCATGGTCTCGCGCGTGGCGAGCACGGCGTAGAGGTCTTCGTGGATGATCGCGATCGAGGGTTCCGCATGGTCGGTGCCGTGATGGCTCGCGTGCTTGCGGCGCTCACCGGTCTGCAAGGTATCTGTCATGCTCACTCCTCACCGAGTTCATGACCCCCAAAGGGGTGGATACCAGTTGACACCCGTCAGACGATTTCGACCAGTGCTTGACATGGCATCGAGCACCCTGCTGGTGTTCCCGATTCCGGGGGTTACCCCGATACCCGCGTGACGACGGGGGTGGCAGCGTAGAGGCATGGCTACTCTGACCAGACCCCGAACCGGCCGAGTGATCGCGGGGGTGTGCGCAGCGCTCGGGCGCCGCTTCGGCGTGAGCGCCAACCTCGTGCGACTGCTCTTCCTGCTGTCGTGCCTGCTGCCCGGGCCGCAGTTCATCATCTACATCGTCGCGTGGATCGTGATCCCCACCGAGCCGGAGGGTGTGCGCGTCGTCGGCGCCTGAGCTCTTCGCGAGCTAGCGCGCGACGTTGACCAGCCCGTTGAACCCCTCGGGTACCACCACCAGGTTGCCCGCCGCGGCGAGCTCCTTGAGCGTGTCGAGGTAGCGCTGCTGCAGGATCGCGTCAGTCAGTGAGGCATTGAGGATCGCGTTGGCGTCGGCCTCGGCCTGGGCTTGCACGACCTTCTGCTGCGCGGAGACCTTGGCCGCCTCGAGCTTGGCCTGCTCGGTCTGCACGTTGATCTGCGCCTCCTGGGCTGCCGCGTAGGCGGCCGTCACACTCTCGCCGTAGCGGATCTCCTGCAGCGCGACATCCTCGACGATGATGCCGTCATCCTCCCAGCGCTTCTCGAGGGCCGCGAGGATCGCCTCCTGAACCGCGTTGCGGTCGGTGAGCATGTCGATGGTGCTGAACTGGCCGGGGATCGAGCGCACCACCGACCGGATGTCGTTGAAGATCAGCCGCGTGCGCAGGTTCTCCTCGTTGTAGTACTGGCTGTAGATGTCGATCACCGAGTCGGGCTTGAGCGAGTAGCGGATGGCGATGTCGATGTTGGCCGTCACACCCTCCGCATCCTGCACGGTGATCTGCGGGCCGTCGGGGGAACCGCCGATGTTGTCGCCCTGGCCGGTCTCCTGCTCGGTGACGAACACCGCCCGCTGGTTGCGCACGTCGAAGGTCACGACGTCGACCCACGGCGCCTTGAAGTGCAGACCGCTCTGGGTCTCGTAGCCGACGATGTTGCCGGTCCAGTCGCGAAGCACGTTCGCCTGCCCGACGTCCTGCCGGAAGAACGAGCTGAAGATGACGAGCACGACGCCGAGCACGAGCAGGGCGCCGGAGGCCCAGCCCGCGGCACGCGAGATGGTGACGTTGCCGCCGCGGCGGAACGCGCTGCCCACGGGTGTCTCGCCCGAGGCGGCCACTCGGCGCTTCGCGTTGGACCCCGCGACGATCAGGGCGATGATGCCGAGCAGGATGGCGATGATGGCGACGACGAACATGCGGCTCACATTAGCGGCTACCGTGGTGGCATGCTCCCGTTGCCTACGGTTTCGATAGTCATCCCCGCCTACAACGAGCAAGACACCATCAAGGCCTGCGTGCTCGCCGCCCTCGACCAGACGGTCATGCCGTTCGAGATCATCGTGGTCGACAACAAGTCGACGGATGCCACGGCCGCCACCGTGCGCGCCCTCCAGCACGCGTACCCCGAGGCTCCCATCGTCTACCTGCAGCAGAACGAGTTGCAGGGCCTCATCCCCACCCGGAACTTCGGACTGGACAGCGCGAGGGGCGACATCATCGGTCGCATCGACGCGGATTCGGTGCTCGAACCCACCTGGGTGGAGGAGGTCATCCGTGCTTTCGACGACCCCGAGGTCGCCGCGTGCACGGGGCCGGTGATCTACTACGACATGCCCCTGCGGCGCTTCGGCGCCATCGCCGACGACGCGATCCGCCGGGCGATGATCGTGATCACGCGCGACTACCACCTGCTGTTCGGCAGCAATATGGCGCTGCGCAAGTCGGCATGGGAGGCGATCCGCGCCGAGGCATGCCTCGACCCGGACGACGAGCTGCACGAAGACATCGACCTCTCGATCCACCTGCACGAGAAGGGCCTCACTATCGCCTACTCGTCAGAGATGGTCACCGGCATGTCGGCGCGACGGCTCGACGACAACCCGCGCCAGTACTACAACTCCGTCATGCGGTTCGAGCGCACCTACAAGAAGCACAAGATCCGCAGCGTCGCCTTGCGCGCGCCCATGGCCGTGCTGCTCTCGGCGTACCCCGCGCTCAAGGCGATGCGCCAGAACGAGCTGCGCAAAGAGGCCAAGGCGGCCGAGTGACCCGCTCCGTCGGGCTGCTGCGCGGCATCAACGTGGGCCCGACGACCAAGGTGCCCATGGCGACTCTGCGGTCGCTCTTCGAGGAGGCGGGCGCGACGGATGTCACGACTCTCCTGAACAGCGGCAACGTCGTGTTCTCCGGCTCGGTCGACGTGCCGGCGCTTCTCGCGCGCATCCGCTCCGCCACCGGCGTGCAGACGCACCTGCTCGTCGTCGAGGCGGCGACGTTCCGCCGGGTTGCCGGGGCCATGCCCTTCGCGGGCGACGAGTCGAGGCTCACGATCACCTTCATGCCCTCCGTGCCGGCGCACGTCGACATCCCGAACGGTATCGAGCCCGAGCTCATCCATGTCGGGGCTGAGGCGGTGTACCAGTCGTTCCCCGACGGCATCTCGAACACCAAACTCAAGCCCGCGTTCTGGAAGCAGTTCCCGGCGGAGTCGACCGCCCGCAACCTGCGCACGGTCACCAAGGTGCTCGCCCTGCTCGACTAGCCAGCGAGCTTGCGGGCGGCGGGGCTGCGCTGCTCGCAGGGAATCGGTGCGCGCTCAGGATCGAGTGACGCCGGTGGCACGAACTCGTACGTATCGTCGACTCGGCGGCATTTCCAGCCGTTGTTGTGCAGCAGCAGATGGTGATGCCGACACAGCAGCACACCGTCGCGGATATCTGTGCGCCCGCCGTGTTGCCACTCGTCGATGTGATGGGTCTCCGACCACG
Source organism: uncultured Actinomycetes bacterium (assembly GCA_903920435.1). GTDB lineage: Bacteria > Actinomycetota > Actinomycetes > Actinomycetales > Microbacteriaceae > Rhodoglobus. The sequence goes on along the minus strand of CAIXMB010000162.1, from coordinate 33,265 downwards.
AGGGCGGTCGTTCGCAGCCGGGGAAGATGCAGCCGCCGTCGCGCGCGGCGATTGCCGTCTTCTGGCGTGGCGTGAAGAACCGCTCGGTGCGCCCGAGGTCGAGTGGCTGAGTGCCGTCGAACAGAATCGGGATCGACCCCTCCGCGCACGCGCGTCGCTGCACCGTAGCGAGGCTGACGGGATCGCGCTGGCCCTCCAGGTGACCCGCGCCGCGACCGGTGTCGAGCTCACGCTTCGTGACGAGGATGCGCACGCTGGGCGTCGAGCACCCCAGGAGGGCACCGTCGTCGGCCAGGGTGCCGAGCCGTACGAGCTCGACGAAGGTGTCGAGCGCAATCTGCTCAGTCGTGCGCTCGTCGGCCACGAGGCGCTCGGCCCGAGCGATGGACTCCTCGTCCACGAACCGGGGGCCGCCTCGCCGCGGCGAGGTCGCAGCATCGAAGGTCGCGACGACGGTCGCCGCGGACTCAGGGTCGAGGAGACCGGATAGCCGCGTCATCCCGTCTGCCTGGGGTGTGAGGTGCAGGTACCGGCGTGAGCGGAGCTGAGCCTCGCGGTCGGCGACCCCGTCGAGGTCGAGCTCGCTGCGCAGCTCGCGCGCTCGGGCAGCTAGGCGCTCGAGCGTGAGGTCGGGAGCCTCACGCAGTAGCTGCGCGGCAGCCGCCCCGAGTTCGTCGGCGCCCACGCCCGCCCCGGGTGCTCCCAGGCCGGTACGTATCGCATCCGCCGCAGCGACCGACGAGGTTCCGCCGGCGACGGCCTCCGCCACGGGGTCGAGCCAGGGCTCGGGCTCGGTGAGCAGGGCGCCGACGCGGGCGAGCGCTCGTGCATCTTGCTTCGAGACACCCGTCTGCTGCTGGATGAGTATCTCCGGCGTGCGCGCACCGAGTCGCTGAGCGAGCCCGCTGTGCCCGAGTTCCGGGCGCGAGCGCGCGCCGATCTCGCCCGCGACGACCGCGGAGGCCGCGTCGATCCGCCGTCGGATCTCGGCGAGGGACCGCTGCGCGGCGAGCAGATCGGCATCGCCGAGAGCCGTAGCGGGCGGGGGAGCGAACGGCGTACTCAGATCCGCGACTGCGGCGAGTGCGTCGAGGAAGGTCATACAGATATGGTGCCACACATTCGAAACTGTGTTCGAATACGAGTGGGATCTGTGGAGAACTTCTAGCCGAGCACGAGCCGCAGCGACGTGTCTCCGCAGGCGATGGCGGGGGCATCCGTGCGCAGCAGTGAGCCCGTCGGGCGGTGCGGGTCGGTCGACACGACGACGCGGCCCGAGGCGTTGACGACAGTCGCGGGCCCGCCGACCGCGCGCACGTGAGGGAGCAGGGTGCGCTCGATGTCGTTGACGTAGAGGTCGGCGCCGACCATGCCGAGCATCGTGTCGCCGTACCGCGCGGGCGTCGTCAGGGTGAGCGTGTAATCATCCGTGCAGAGGTAGTCGACGTACGGGCCCGTGATGTGCCGGGCACCCGTGGCGGCGGGCACCCGCCACCACTCCAGGGTCGTGTAGTCGCGGAAGTTCTCGGAGGCAGGATCCTCCTCGGCCTCGAGCCTGCGCACGGACGGGTCTGCCGATCCCACACCGAAGGTGTTGGCATGGCCGAGCCACCAGGCCAGGTGCCAGCCGGCGTCGGCGAGGAATCCGGGGGTCGCGACATAGCCCGCGCCGATCGTGAGGGCGCCGTCGGCCGACAGCGACGGCAGCACGAGGGTCTCCGTGAGCTCGTCCACCTCGCGCACGGTGACGACTCCGTCGCCGGATGCCGCGAGCCCCTCGATCTCGGACCGCCACGAGTCGATCCGCGCGAAGACCGCGTCGAAGGTCGAGCCGACGGCCTCGATGCAGTCGCGCACGGTAGGGGTGAGGGTCTGGCTCATCATCCCTGCCCTTCGAGGTCTGCCTTCGCGTCGAGCAGCCACTCTATGGCTTCCGCGATGTGGCCGACAGTGGCGCGGCGGGCGGCGGGGCCGTCGTTCGCGGCGATGGCCGCCACGACCTCGAGGTGGGCGGCGAGGCTGCGCTCGCGGTGCGCCTGATCGCGCAAGCACAGCCAGAGCAGTGGCGCGAACTCCGCCTGCAGCCTCAGCTCCTCGCGCACGAGTCTCGCCGACTGCGAGAGGGCCGCGATCTCGAGCCGGAACGTGCCCTCTCCCCGCCGCGTGCTGGTCTCGCTCGTGGCATCCACGGCCTCGATCGTGTCGTGCAGGTGCTCGAGGTCGTCGTCCGTTGCGCGGTCGGCGGCGAGCTCGGCGGCCATCGCCGCGATGGCGGAGTAGTACACGCCCATGTCGCGCAGCTCGACCCTCGAGAGTGCGCGCACTCGACGGTCGATGCTCTCGGTGCGGGAGGCCGCTGTGACGAAGGAGCCGCCGTCGCGGCCGCGCCGGGTCTCGACGAGTCCCCGTTCGCGGAGGGTCTCGAGCGCCTCGCGTGTCGTCACGGTGGCCACGCCGAACTGGCGCGCCATCTCCGTCTCGCTGGGCAGGCGCTCGCCGTGGGTGAGCAGGCCCAGCTCGATGGCGTCGGTGAGTCGCTGGGCGACGAGTTCCGCGCGCCCGCCACCGGCGAGGGGTGCGAAGACCGCTGCCCGCGCTGCAGTTGTCGATCTGATCGATTGAGGCATGTGACACGACCGTAACATCCGCGAGACGTGCTAGACATCTGCTTCCATATGATTTACTACAGACAGGCAAGGAGGCCCTGCGTGACAACAGCTACGCCTGCGATCCGGCTCACCGGACTGACCAAGACGTTCGGTGCGGTCAACGCTGTAGACCATCTCGATCTGGACATCGCCGAGGGCGAGTTCTTCTCCATGCTCGGCCCGTCGGGTTCGGGCAAGACGACGGTCCTGCGGCTCATCGCCGGGTTCGAGCTGCCGACCTCGGGCACGGTCGAACTGCTCGGTCAAGATGTCACCTCCCGTGCGCCATTCGACCGCGACGTGAACACCGTCTTCCAGGACTACGCGCTGTTCCCGCACATGTCGGTGCTCGAGAACGTCGCCTACGGCCTCCGTGTCAGAGGCGTTCCCAAGAAGGAGCGGCTCGAGCGGGCCACCGCGGCCCTCGAGTCGGTGGCGCTCGGCACCTTTGGCAGCCGCAAGCCCAGCCAACTCTCGGGTGGGCAGCGGCAGCGCGTTGCACTTGCCCGCGCCACGGTCGTGCAGCCCAAGGTGCTCCTGCTCGACGAGCCGCTCGGGGCCCTCGACCTCAAGCTGCGCGAGCAGATGCAGGTCGAGCTCAAGGAGCTCCAGCGCTCGCTCGGCATCACCTTCATCTTCGTCACCCACGACCAAGAGGAGGCGCTCACCCTGAGCGACCGCATCGCGGTCTTCAACAACGGGCGCATCGAGCAGTTGGGCACTCCCGCGGAAATCTACGAGGCACCGACCTCCCCGTTCGTGGCGTCATTCGTCGGCACCTCCAACCTGTTCGACGAGACGGAGTCGCAGCAGCTCCTCGGACTTTCGGGCGTGAACTCCATCCGACCGGAGAAGATCACGCTCGGGGTGAAGGCTGCCGGCATCTCCCTGCCGGCGACGATCACCGAGGTGATCTACCTCGGCACGAGCACGCGGCTGCTCGTCGAGCTCGCCGGGGGCAAGCGACTCACGGTGCTCGAGCAGAACGTGTCATCCCGGTCGACAGACGACCGCCGCGGGGATGCCGTGCACGCAAGTTTCGCCAAGGCCGACGTCGTCGCCCTCCAGCCAGCCTGACCCAATCCACCAAGAGAAGGAGCACGCAATGCACCGCACTACAGGAAGGTCGGCGATCTTCGCCGGTCTCGCGATCGCCTCGGTCGCACTCCTCACCGCCTGTGGCACCACCTCCGCCGGAGGCGGCGGGGGAGAAGAGGCGACCGAGCTCGGCGACTACGAGGGCAGTGTCTCAATCCTCGCCTGGCCCGGCTACGTCGAAGACGGCAGCAACGACCCCACCGTCGACTGGGTGAGCGCATTCGAGGACGAGACGGGTTGCCAGGTCACCAGCAAGACCTACGGCACCTCTGACGAGGCCTTCACCCTCATGAAGACCGGCGACTACGACGTCGTCGCGGCGTCGGGGGATGCCTCGCTGCGCCTCGTCGCGTCGGGCGAGGTCGCTCCCGTCAACACCGACCTGCTCAAGAACTACGACGGCATCTTCGACTTCCTCAAGATGAAGTCGTGGAACAGCGTCGACGGTGTCTCGTACGGAATCCCGCACGGCTACGGCGCCAACCTGCTCATGTACAACACGGACGTGTTCACCACGCCGCCCACCTCGTGGGATGTCGTCTTCGACAAGTCGTCCGAGTACGCGGGCAAGGTCACGGCCTACGACTCGCCGATCTACATCGCCGACGCGGCCGTGTACCTGATGGCGCACAACCCGGAACTCGGCATCGAGAATCCGTACGCTCTCGACGAGACGCAGCTCGCTGCGGCGGTCGACCTGCTCAAGGCGCAGCGTGCCAACGTCGGCGAGTACTGGAGCGACTACCTCAAGGAGATCCAGGCGTTCGAGACCGGCGACTCGGTCGTCGGCACGACCTGGCAGGTCATCCAGAACTCGGTGACGACCGGCAACACCGACGTCGTGCTCCCCGAGGAGGGGACCACCGGATGGTCGGACACCTGGATGATCTCGTCGCAGGCGAAGAGCCCGAACTGCGCGTACGCGTGGCTGGACTACATCGCGAGCCCCGAGGCCAACGCCCAGGCGACCGCGTACTTCGGCGAGGCTCCCTCGAGCCAGGCGGCGTGCGACTTCCGTGACGACTGCGAGTCGTACCACGCCGGTGACGCCGACTACGCGTCGAAGATCTGGTACTGGTCCACCCCCATCGCCGACTGCCTCGACGGACGCACCGACGTCGAGTGCACCGACTACTCGGCGTGGACAACCGCATGGTCTGAGATCAAGGGCTAAATGGCCTCGTCACCCTCGATCGAGCGCGCCGTGGTCCCCCGACCCCGGGAGACCACGGCGCGCAAGATCTCCGTTTTCCTGAGCCAGCACGCCCGCGTGCGGCTCGCCTTCCTGCTGTCGGCCCCGCTGTTCTGGCTCGGCCTGGTCTACATCGTGGCGCTCGTGTCGCTGCTCATCACAGCCTTCTGGAGCGTGGACTCGTTCACGGGCGAGGTCTCGACGCAGTTCACCCTCGACAACGTCATCACGGTCGTCACCGGCTCGCTCTACCAGGCCGTCACGCTGCGTACGGTGGGTGTCGCGCTGCTCGTCACCATCGTCGACATCGTCATCGCGCTGCCCATCGCGTTCTTCATGGCCAAGGTCGCGGGCCCGCGCCTGCAGCGCATCCTGGTGATCGCCGTTCTCATGCCCCTGTGGGCGAGTTACCTCGTCAAGGCCTACGCGTGGCGCTCGGTGCTGTCGCAGGGCGGCATCTTCGAGTGGCTCGTGAGGCCCTTCGGCGGGGAGTCTCCCGGGTACGGGCTCCCTGCGACGATCATCACCCTGGCGTACCTCTGGCTGCCCTACGTCATCCTCCCCATCTACGCCGGGCTCGAGCGCGTGCCCAACTCGCTGCTCGAGGCATCCAGCGATCTAGGTGCGAAGACGGGCCGCACCTTGCGCACCATCGTGCTGCCGATGCTGTGGCCCGCCATCATCGCCGGCTCGATCTTCAGCTTCTCGCTCTCGCTGGGCGACTACATCACCGTCAACATCGTGGGTGGGGCCAACCAGTTGCTCGGCAACCTCGTGTACACGAACGTGGGTGCCGCGAACAACCTGCCTCTCGCGGCGGCCATCGCGCTCATCCCGATCGGCATCATGATCGTCTACCTGACCGCGGCCCGCCGAACCGGCGCGCTCGAGAACCTCTAGGAGCCACGGATGCGACTGAGCCGCCCCGCGCGCATCACCCTCGGTACCGTGACCGGGCTGATCCTCCTCGTGATCTACCTGCCGTTGCTCGTCGTCTTCGTGAACTCGTTCAGCACCTCGACAAACCTCACGTGGCCGCCGCCCGGCTTCACGCTGGAGTGGTGGGGCAAGGCGTTCCAGAACCAGGGCGCCCTCGATGCCATCGCGACGAGCGCCCAGGTCGCCGTGCTCGCGACCGCGATCTCGCTCGTTCTCGGCACCCTCGTGTCGCTCGCTCTGCAGCGCCACAAGTTCTTCGGCCGCGACGCGGTCTCGCTGCTGGTGATCCTGCCCATCGCGCTGCCCGGTATCGTCACCGGTATCGCGCTCAACAACTTCTTCCGCACCATCATCGACGTGCGGCTCGGACTGCTGACGATCGTCATCGCGCACGCGACCTTCTGCATCGTGACGGTCTTCAACAACGTCATCGCGCGCCTGCGCCGCATGGGCACGTCGCTCGAGGAGGCCTCCGCCGACCTCGGCGCGGGGGTGTGGACGACGTTCCGGCTCGTGACCTTCCCCCAGCTGCGGTCGGCGCTGCTCGCCGGTGGCCTGCTGGCCTTCGCCCTCTCGTTCGACGAGATCATCGTCACGACCTTCACGGCCGGCGCCGGGGTCACGACCCTGCCGATCTGGATCCTCGACAACCTGTTCCGGCCGAACCAGGCGCCCATCGTCAACGTCATCGCCGTGGTGCTGGTGCTGGTCTCGATCGTGCCGATCTACTTCGCCCAGCGACTCGCGGGTGCGGAGCAGCTGCAGAAGTAGTTGCGTTCTCGCGGCAGCGCCCGGCGCGTGTTGAAAGTGCGCAAAGTGCTGGTTGAGGGCGCCGCCTCCGTCGTCCCGAGTTGCCGGAAATCGGGGTTCAGGGCGTCCGGGGAGCCCAAGGGATCTATCCGAATGGGTTGAGCGCGATGACCGCCCGACAGCAATGGCGACCCCGGCGATCCCTGCGACTAGCAGGCGGCCATGCTAGCGAGCCGCGCGAATCACGACCACGCCAACGAGGATGAGTACACCGATAGTGAATTGGACCTGGAGGGCCGAATTCACTAGAACTTCCGCGTGAACGGCAGCGGCTTGCGCATCCGGATCAGCAGGAGGAGCGGCACCAGCACGTACGGCAGGTTGAACGCCAGGAACTTGACCGGGTTCTGGGTTTGGAACTCCGGCTCGCCGAAGAACTCCACGCCGAACACGATGATGCCGGTGACGCCCGCGATCATGGTCGCGTAGATCACGGCGGGTAGCTGGATCCAGTTCCACCCGCGCAACAGCGCCGGCACGAGCACCAGGTAGAAGATCATGTACACGAAGGCGCTGAGCCCGGTCACGATGCGCATCCACACCGGCGGATTCATGAACAGCGGGTCGGCGTCGTGCGCGTACCAGTAGTTCGAGTCGACGAGGAACTGACCGTTGGGCTGCGAGAAGTCGATCCCGACGGTCGGCAGCATGTCGGCGATGCAGCTGGTCACGATGAACAGGGTGAAGAAGACCGCGAACACGATGTCGATCGGTCGCTGGCGTAGAGGCAGGTTGTCCGGATGCACGGCCACAGCCTAGAGGGCGCGCGCCGCCGGAAGCACCTCCGCCGCGATGAGCTCGAGGTGATCGATGTCGGTGAACCCGGGGAACTGCAGGTAGATGCGCTGGACTCCCGCCTCGGCGAGTGCCGCGAGCCGGTCGATGGCCTGCTGCGGGGTGCCGCCGACGCCGGTCTCGACCAGGTCGTCGACCGACTTGCCGCTGTAGCCGGCGCGGCGCTGCCGATCCGCGGCCGTGGCGCCGACGCCGAGTGACGACATCACGGAGTACACGAGCGTCGAGGGGTCGCGGTCGATGGCCTCGCACGCAGCGCGGGCGGCAGCGAACATCCGTGGCGTCTCCTCGAGGGTGGCGTAGCTGCCGTTGAACTCATCGGCGTAGCGGGCGGCGACCGCCGGCGTGCGGGTCGGCCCCTTGCCGCCGATGATGATCGGCGGGTTGCTCTGCGTGGGCTTGGGCACCGCGGGGCACTCGGTGAGCTGGTAGAACTCGCCGTCGTAGCTGAAGCGCTCGCCGAGCGGCGTGCTCCAGATGCCGGTGATCACGTCGAGCTGCTCCTCGAGCACGTCGAACCGGCGCACCGGGAACGGCAGCCCGTACGCGCGGTGCTCCGCCTCCGACCACCCGGCGCCGAGCCCGAAGTCGATGCGACCGCCCGACATCTGGTCGACCTGGGCGACCTGCACGGCGAGCAGGCCGGGGTAGCGGAAGTTGGCCGAGGTCACGAGCGTGCCGAGCCGGATCGTCGAGGTCTCCCGTGCGAGTCCGGCGAGGGTGGTCCAGGCGTCCGTCGGTCCCGGGAGGGATTCCATGGGGTCGCGCCAGCCCATCACGTGGTCCGACACGAAGAAGCCGTCGAAACCGAGCCGTTCGGCAGCCTGGGCGGCGCCGAGGATGTCGTCGTAGGTGGCGCCCATTTGCGGCTGAGTCCCGATGCGGATGTCCATGACTTTAGTCTGACACAGACATAAGTCGGCGCAGTAGCATGGAGACGAACACGGGAGTCCGGTGAGCCGGGCTGAGAGGAAGCTTCTCCAAGCTTCGACCGTCGAACCTGATCTGGATCATGCCAGCGCAGGGAGGCATTCTCGAAACCCGTGCCCCACCAGCGGAGACATTCCGCACAAGGAAGGCACGTCAATGAAATACGCAATTCTCGCGGCGGCGGTCGCTCTCGTACTCACCGGGTGCAGCGCACCCAGCACGGATGCCCAGCCGCTCGTGCTCGTCACGCACGACTCGTTCGCCCTGAGCGACGGAATCCTCGACCAGTTCACTGCGCAGACGGGCATCCCGGTCCAGGTGCAGTCGGCCGGAGACGCCGGGCAGCTCGTCAACACCCTCGTGCTCACGAAGGACTCGCCGCTGGGCGACGTCGTGTTCGGCATCGACAACACGTTCGCGTCGCGCGCCGTCGACAACGGCGTGCTGGCGGACTACGCGTCGAAGGACCTCACGAGCGCGGAGGACCAGTACCTGCTGCCCGAGGGGCAGGGCCGCGAGCAGCTCACCCCCATCGACAACGGCGACGTGTGCGTCAACGTCGACCACGAGTGGTTCGCCGAGCACGGCATCGCCGAGCCGGTGACGCTCGATGACCTCATCAAGCCCGAGTACAAGGATCTCTTCGTGACGGAGGCGGCCAATTCCAGCTCGCCCGGCCTCGCCTTCCTCCTCGCGACCATCGCCAAGTACGGCGACGGCGGCTGGCAGGACTACTGGACCAAGCTCATGGCGAACGGCACGAAGGTCGACGCGGGCTGGAGCGATGCTTACTATGTCGACTTCTCCGGCCCGTCGAGCGAGGGGGACCGCCCGATAGTCGTGAGCTACGCCTCCTCGCCGCCGTTCGAGGTTCCCGAGGGCGCCACCGAGGCGCCCACCGGTGCACTTCTCGACACGTGCTTCCGGCAGACCGAGTACGCGGGGGTCATCGCCGGCACGAAGAATCCGGCCGGCGCGCAGAAGCTCGTCGACTTCCTGTTCTCGACGACCGTGCAGAACGACATCCCCGAGACGATGTACGTGTACCCGGTGAATGCGAAGGCGACTCTGCCCGACTCGTTCGTGAAGTTCGCGAAGATCGCCCCAGACCCCTTCGTCGTGAGCCCCGCCGACATCGACGAGAACCGTGAGGCCTGGCTCGCCGAGTGGGCGGCGATCGCGACCCCGTGACACGAATCCGCACGGCGCCGAGCACCGTCATCGCGACGGTGCTCGGCGTCGGCCTGCCCCTCGCGTTCCTGGGCGTGTTCTTCGCCTGGCCCGTGGCGGCCATGATCGGTCGCGGGTTCGCCGACGGCCTCGGCGGTTTCGCTGAGGTCTTCGCGCGGCCGCGCACCGTACGCCTCATCGGGCTCACCCTCGCCCAGGCCGCGCTCGCGTCGGTGATCTGCGTCGTGCTCGGCCTGCCCGTGGCGCACGTGCTCTACCGCCTGGCGTTCCGCGGCCGTGCCCTCGTGCGGGCGCTCGTCATCCTCCCGTTCGTGCTGCCGACCGTGGTCGTGGGCGTGGCCTTCCGCACCCTGCTGCGCGGCACGCCCCTCGACGGCACCTTCGCCGCCATCCTGCTCGCTCTCGTGTTCTTCAACATCGCCGTGGTCGTGCGCACGGTCGGCAGCGCCTGGGAGGGGCTCGATCCGCGGCAGGAGGACGCCGCTCGCGTGCTCGGCGCGAGCCCGGCGCGCGTCTTCCTCACGATCACCCTGCCCCGTCTCGGGCCCTCGATCGCGGCAGCCGCGTCGATCGTGTTCCTATTCTGCGCGACCGCCTTCGGCGTCGTGCTCGTGCTCGGCGGAACGAAGTTCGGCACCATCGAGACCGAGATCTACCTGCTCACCACGCAGTTCCTCGACCTGCGCGCCGCGAGCGTCCTGAGTGTGACGCAGCTCGTGATCGTCGTAGCCCTGCTCGCCGTGGTGGGCCGGGTGCGCGGCGGCACCCAGCGCCGCGCCGCGATCGCGCGCCGCGCCAGGCGCACGGATGCCCCGGCCATCGTCGCCGCGATCGTCGTGACCGCGGCTCTCGCCGTGCCCGTCATCGCCCTCGTCGAACGTTCGCTGCGCACGACGACCGGCTACGGATTCACCAACTACGCCCTCCTCGCGGGCACCGGCTCGCGCAACGCGCTCGTCGTGCCGGTGTGGGTGGCGCTCGGCAACTCGCTCACCACCGCCGTGCAGGCCACGCTCATCGCCGTGGTCGTCGGGCTCGCGGCGGCCCTCGTGCTCAGCAGATCACCGCGTCGCCCGATCGCCCGGCGCGCACTTGCCGCGTTCGACGGCGCCCTGCTGCTGCCGCTCGGGGTGTCGGCGGTCACCGTCGGCTTCGGGTTCCTCATCACCCTCAACCAGCCGCCGTTCGACCTGAGGTCGTCGCCGGTGCTCGTTCCCATCGCCCAGGCGCTCGTCGCGCTGCCGCTCGTGGTGCGCACGGTGCTGCCCGTACTGCGGTCCATCGACCCGCGGTTGCGCGAGTCGGCAGCGGTGCTCGGCGCGGCACCGTGGCGCGTGCTGCGGGACGTCGACCTCGCCGTGGTCGCGCGGCCGGTGCTCGCGGCATCCGGCTTCGCGTTCGCGGTCGCGCTGGGGGAGTTCGGCGCGACGAGCTTTCTCGCGCGCCCCGACCGGCCGACGCTGCCGGTGGTGATCTTCCGGCTGATCGGGCTGCCCGGCGGCGACAACTTCGGCATGGCCCTCGCGGCCTCGGTCGTGCTCGCTGGGGTCACGGTGGCGGTCATCGCCCTCGTCGAGCGCCTGCGGGTCGATACGGTGGGAGCATTCTGATGGCGATCCTCCAAGCACAGCACCTGACGGTCTCGTACCTGCGTGACGGCCGGCACACCGCGCTGGCCATCGACGACGTCTCCGTCACTCTGGATGAGGGGCAGGTGCTCGCGATCCTCGGGCCGTCGGGCAGCGGCAAGTCAACGCTGCTGCGGGCGATCGCCGGCCTCGAGGTGCTCGACTCGGGCCGCGTGCTCTGGCAGGGCGACGACATCACGGCCCTGCCCGTGCACAAGCGCGGCTTCGCCCTCATGTTCCAGGACGGCCAGCTCTTCGCCCACCGCACGGTCGCCGCCAACGTCGCCTACGCCCTGCAGATCGCCCGGATGCCCGTGCCCGAGCAGCGCGTGCGCGTCGCCGAACTGCTGCACCTCGTCGGGCTCGACGGATTCGGCGACCGGCGCGTCACCGAACTCTCAGGCGGTGAGCAGCAGCGGGTCGCACTCGCGCGCTCCCTCGCCGCGCGCCCGCGGCTCCTCCTGCTCGACGAGCCGCTCAGTTCGCTCGATCGCGAGTTGCGCGAGCGGCTCGGGCGCGACCTGCGGCGCATCCTCGTCGAGACCGGCACGACGGCGATCTTCGTGACGCACGACCAGGGTGAGGCCGTGCTCGTCGCCGACCGCATCGGCGTGATGATGGACACCCATCTCGTCCAGGAGGGCCCGGCCAGCGAGGTTCTCGAGTCGCCCGCCACGGAGGAGGTGGCCAGATTCCTCGGCAGGTGACACTCATCGACGGGCGCTCGGGGTCGGGGAAGACCGAGCTCGCTGCGCTCCTCGCGCGCCGGCTCGGCGCCCAGCTCGTTCGGCTCGACGATATCTACCCCGGGTGGGGTGGGCTCGACGCCGGGAGCGCGGCGGTGCCGCGCATCCTCGCCGAGGGCCGGTGGCAGCGCTGGGACTGGGCGCTCGGCGCACCCGCCGAGTGGCACGAGGTGCTGCCGGGCGACGTGATCATCGAGGGGGTCGGGGCGATCAGCTCGGCGTCACGGCCGCTCGCCGACCACGCACTCTGGGTCGAGCTCGATGACACGACGCGCAAGCAGCGGGCACTCGCGCGCGACGAGTACTACGCCGAGCACTGGGACGAGTGGGCGGCGCAGGAGGAGCGGTTCCTCGCGCGGGAGAATCCGCGCGCCCTCGCCGACGTCATGGTCGACGGGCGCGACGTCGAGGCGTTCTCCCTAGAGTGGGAACCATGACCTCCCCCGTTCATCTCCGTAGGCGAGCTCGCCGACGCCCTCTCGTCGCCCAACCCGCCCGCCGTGCTCGACGCGAGTTTCGTGCTCCACCCCGCGAAGGCAGACGGCGACTACCGCACCGAGTCGGGGCAGCCGAAGTGGCTCGAGGGGCACATCCCGGGGTCGATCCACGTCGACATCCCGACCCAGTTCAGCGATCCCGGCGCTCCACTTCACTACACCCACACGGAACCGCAGGCGATCGCCGACGAGCTCGCCCGGCTGGGCATCCGTGAGGGTCGACCGGTGGTCGTGTACGACGCGACGGGCAACCTGTTCGCGGCGCGCTTGTGGTACCTCCTGCGTTGGATCGGAGTTCCCGTGCGCGTGCTCGACGGCGGGTTCGCGGCCTGGCAGGCCGCGGGGGAGCGCGTTGAGGCGGGGGAGTCCGAGGCGCCCGAGCCCGTGCCAACCTGGCAGGCGAGCGCCGTGCGCAAGGCGTGGGTGAGCAAGAGCGAACTGCTCGAACGCGACCCGGATGACCCGCGGCCGCTGGTCTGCGGACTTCCCGCCGGTTCCTTCACCGGGGCCGACCCCACGAGGTACTCCCGCCGCGGGCGCATCCCGGGCAGCGTGAACGTGTCGAGCCGTGACCTGTTCACCTCCGACGGCCACGTGAAAACGCGCGTCGAGCTGATCCTCGCCTACGACGCGGCCGGCATCGAGGTTGCCGAGGGTAGCGACGAGGAAGTGCTGCTCTACTGCGGCGGCGGCATCTCCGCCGCGGCCAACGCCCTCACGCTCGCCGCGATCGGCAAGAAGGCCGTGCGCATCTACGACGGCTCGCTCGAGGAGTGGTCAGCCGACCCGTCGTTGCCGCTCGAGGTCGGCGACCCTACTTCTTAGTCCAGGTGAGGATGACGTCGCTGCCGCGCTGGTGCGTGGTGAGCGTGTTGCCGTCGCAGGTGAGCTCCACGCCGACCGAGTCGTCGATGTCCGTCGCCACGTTGTCGTAGGGCACCGGGTCGGTGTCGACGCCACTGACCGTGGCCTTGGTGGTGACCGAGAGGCCCGTGCCGTCCCAGTCGCGCGGGATGGCGACCTCGGCGTTGATGTACGCGATGCCCTTCGACGTTCCCGAGTGCTTGCTCGTGATGACGGTCTGCGCGCCCTCGGCTCCCGACGTGGTCGTGACGGTGTAGTCGGTGGTGAGCACGATCTTGCTGTCGAGATCCCAGTCGAGTGTCTGGTTGCCGTCGACGCCGACGACGGCCGTGATGCCGCGCGAGGCGAGCTCGGCGGTCAGCACCTCGGCGAGATTGCCGGTGTCGAGGTTCCACGTGTTGCCGAGCGTGCACGCGGCGATGCCGGAGAGCGGCGCGGGCGGTGCCACCTCGACGAGGGAGCAGCCCGCGAGGCCCACACCGGCGAGGAGGGTCACGGCAACGCCTGCCATCAATCGCGCTGCTGGTGAACGCCGTGCTGTGAACAAGAGTGCCTCCCCGGATCCGGTCTCTTCAGCGAATCTTAGTTCGAACTCCCGAGAGCCCGGTGAGCATGCCTCGGTGAGGCGCGGACTGGCTAGCCCTCGGCGTTCCAGTGCTGGGTGTACGGGCTGCCGGTCACCTGGGTGGTGAGCGTGTCGCCCGAGCAGTCGACGGTCATGACGCTCCCGTCGCCGAGGGTGTCGGAGGGGATGTCCATGGTGTTCTCACTCGAGGTGCCGTTGACGATGAACTGGTTCTGCACCGAGTATCCGGCGTTGTCCCAGTTGGAGAAGACGATGGTGCTGTCGGAACCGCCCTGCCAGGCCCACTCGCCGGTCGGGTCGCCGCCGTGGGTCTGCACGAGGGTGAGGGTGAGGTCGTCCTGCTGGATCGTGACCGTGTAGGTGAGGTCGATGCTGGCGGAGGCCGAGCCGCCTTCGTCGAAGGTGAACGACTGGCGGCCCGAACCCTCGGATTGGATGACGTTCATGCCGCTCGACGCGAGCTGGGCGCCGAGCTGGCTCGCGGCGTCGGCGACATCGAGCACCCAGGTCTTGCCCGCGACGCACGCCGTCGCACCGCCACCGGATGCCCCGTCCGCGGGCTCCTCGCCGCCACCACCCCCGCCGCCTCCGCCACCCGTGCACGCCGCGAGGGCGAGCAGCAGAATTCCGGATGCGGCGACTGTCGTTGAGCGAGTGGAGAACATGAGACCCTTTCGCGTCGTTTCTCGCATCCTACGACTTCTAGCCCCAGCCCAGCTCGTGCAATTGTGCGTCGTCGATCCCGTAGAAATGCGCGATCTCGTGCACGAGGGTGACGTGGATCTGGTCCTTGAGCTCGTCGAGGTCCTGGGCGATGTCGAGCAGCGGCTCCCGGAACAGGATGATGCGGTCGGGCAGCTCGCCGAAGCCGTAGTTGCCGCGCTCGGTGAGGGCGACGCCGTCGTAAAGCCCGAGCAGGTCGAGCGAGCCGTCCTCCGGCCGGTCTTCCGTGACGAACACGACGTTGTCGAGCCCGTCGAACATCTCGTCGGGCAGCAGGTCGAGCTCGTCGATCACGAGCCTCTCGAAGGCCTCCGCATCCACCTCGTCCGACCTCATTCGATGCACTCCACGAGGGTGCCCTGGAGGTAGCCGAGCCAGTCGTAGAGGTCCAGGAGCGCGTCGTCGCCGAGACCCACGTCGTCGTCCTCCTCGATCTGCAGCCGCGCGGCGATGACCAGCCGAAGGTCGGTGAGGTGGCGAAGCCATGCCTGCACGTCGGCATCGTCGAGCCGCACCTCGTACGCCTCGAGCAGCCGGATGACCGCCCGAGCGTTCGCGACCTTCCTGTCCACCAGCGCGAGCTCGGTGAACCGCCGGTGCTCCGAGGCGGCCTCGGCGTCATCGCGGTAGGCGTCGGGCAGCAGGCGGGCGAGCGCCGGGTCGAGCGGTGCGGTGGACTGTCCGCCGATGCCGAGCTGGGCGTAGAGGAGGTCGGCGGGCGATTCGGCGGCGCGCTCCCCGAGGAGCTCGATCAGCTGGTGCGCGAGGCTCGACAGGAGGGCACGCTCATCCGTCGTGAACCGCGCGGTGACGACCTCGTCGTCGCGGGTGAAGGCGATCATGCGCCGTCTTTCGCGAGGGTCGCCCACAGGCCGAAGTCGTGCATCGCCTCGACGTGGCGCTCCATCTCCTCGCGCCCGCCGGTGGCGACCACCGCCCGACCCTCGTTGTGCACGAGGAGCATCAGCCGCTCCGCCTCCTCGCGGGTGTGGCCGAAGTAGCTGCGGAACACGTAGGAGACGTAGGTCATGAGGTTGACCGGGTCGTTCCAGACGATGGTGACCCACGGATGGTCGCTGAGCGCGTCGACCGAGAGGTCGACCTCCTCGAGAACCTGGCTCACACGTCCTCCCGCCCGCGTCTACCGGATATGCGAAACGGCCTGACATTCGTCAGGCCGTTTCACTTGGGGTGATCGACGGGGCTCGAACCCGCGACATCCGGCTCCACAAGCCAGCGCTCTGCCAACTGAGCTACGACCACCATGGATTGCTGCTACACAGCCCGTCAATACTACAGTCTTGCCGCGAAACCCTCGACCACTTCGGCCGAGATCGCCTGCACCTGCTCGGTGGTGAGCCCGGGTTCCGGCGTGAACACTGCTTTGCGGTAGTACTCGAGCTCGCGAATCGACTCGCGGATGTCGGCGAGCGCACGGTGGCCGCCGTCTTTCGCCGGCGCGTTGAAGTACACGCGGGGGAACCAGCGGCGCGAGAGCTCTTTGATCGACGACACGTCGATGCTGCGGTAGTGCAGGTGCGAGTCGACCCGCGGCATGTACTTGGCGAGGAACGTGCGATCGGTGCCGATCGTGTTGCCCGCGAGCGGGGCCGACTGCGGCGTGGGAACGAACCCCAGGATGTACTCGTTCACCGCGTACTCCGCGTCGGCGAGGGCGACGCCGTGCGGGATCTCGTCGAGCAGCCCGCTCTCGCGGTGCATGTTCGTGACGAACTCGCCCATGTTGTCGTACGCGGCCTGATCGGGCTTGATGACGATGGAGAACCCCGGATCGACGGCGACGAGGTCGTAGTCGGTGATGACCACGGCAACCTCGACGAGCTCGTCGATCGCGATATCGAGACCCGTCATCTCGCAGTCGATCCAGACGAGCAGGTCAGATGTCGAAGCCATGCTCAAAGTCTAGGCGGCGTCACCGATAGTGATGGTCTGCGCTTCGACAGCGGGGGCCTCGGCCCGCGCTCCGTCCACCCGGGCGAGAGCCCTGCGCCCCGCGATGATCAGCACTGCGGCGACCGCCACGGATGCCCCACCCACGTAGTACGGGGTCGAGGTCGTGAAGGCGGCCGCGAGCACCGCGGCGAGGGGTGGGGCGACCGCGCCGCCGATGAACCGCACCGCGGAGTAGGCGGACGACGCGACGGACCGGGGGAGGTCGGTGGCCTCCATCACCGACTCCGTGAGCACGGTGTTCAGCACCCCGAGCAGGAGTCCGCCGACGACGACCGCGGTGACGAGCGCGGCCTGCGAGGTGACGAAGAGACCCGCGGCAACGAGGTCGAGCGCGAGCAACGGCAGCACGATTCCGAGGACGGTGGTGCGGGGCATCCGTGCCGTCAGCAGCGGGGCAACCCAGACGGACGTGACGGCGAGCGCGACGCCCCACCCGAAGAAGGTCAGCCCGATGCCCATGGCCTCGAAGCCGAGCGGGAACGGCGTGTAGGCGAGCAGGACGAAGAAGCCGATGTTGTAGAACAACGCCGCGCCCGCGAGGAGGGCGAGGGCCGGGTTGCCGAGCGCGCGCAGGGGAGCGGAGAGGCGCGTGGGGTGGAGCTGGGAGCGGTCCTCCTTCTTCAGGAGCACAGTGATGGCGACGAACCCGATGGCCATGAGGGTCGCCGTGCCGAAGAACGGGCCCCGCCAGCTGACGGAACCCAGCAGCCCGCCGAGCAACGGCCCCACCGCGATGCCCAGACCCAGCGCCGCTTCGTAGAGGATGATCGCCGCGCTCGTTCCGCCGCTCGCGGCACCGACGATCGTGGCGAGCGCCGTCGAGATGAAGAGGGCATTGCCGAGCCCCCACCCGGCCCGGAACGCGATGACCTCCTGCACGTTCTGGCCGAGTGCCGCCGCCAGCGCGAAGATGACGATGAGCCCGAGGCCGATCATGAGGGTGCGTTTGGGGCCGATGCGACTCGAGATGAAGCTCGTGATGAGCATGGCGAGACCAGTGATCAGCAGATAGCTCGTGAAGAGCAGCTCGGTCTCGGTCTCGGTAGCGTGCAGGTCTTTCGAGATGACCGGCAGGATGGGGTCGACGAGGCCGATTCCCATGAACGCGATGACGCAGGCGAAGCCGACCGCCCACACCTGCTTCGGTTGGGCGAGGATGCTGCTTCCCGCGGCGCCGCTCATGCCGCCACCGCAGAGCGCGCGGTGCGCTCACCCATGATCTGCGCGGCGCGCTCCAGCACCCGCCAGCCCTCGTCATCGAGGTCGTCGAACAGCGGCGCCATCGCGCCGGCCAGTTCGACGCGCCAGCCCGCGAGTGCCGCCCGGCCCTTGTCGCTGATGGCGATGAGCCAGGCGCGAGAGTCCTCGACGTCGGCGATGCGCACCACCCACTCGTCTTCGGCGAGGCTCTGCACGAGCTTCGTCATGCCGGGCTGGCTGATGCGCGCGGCCTTGGCGAGATCGCCCACGCGGTGCGGGCCGTCCGTCGAGAGCACGGAGAGGGCCGACCACGTAGCGGACGACACCGAGGAGCCGGTCGATTGCGCGGCGATTCGGGTAAGGCGGTGGCTGGAGACCAGGAGCGATTCGAGGGTGTGCGTTGCGGTCATCCATCAATTGTATAACCAAGTTATATAACTAGGCTATGAAATAGGCTGGCCGGATGGCGCTCCTCCTCATCCTCAACGGCGTGTTCAACATCGTCGTGTGGCCGACCTTCTTCCGCCGCGTGCTGAAGGACCCGCGGGCGCGGGATGCCGCGGGTCGGCCCACCCGCTTCCTCATCGTGCACGCGGTGATCATCGGCATCGCACTGCTGCTCGCCGTCGCCTCGATCGTCGTAGCGATCATCGGAGTCTGGTAGAACTTGACCATGAGCGATTCAGCACCCCAGGTCAGCCGCGGCGACGAGTACATCGTCTTCTACGTCGACGGCCCCTACGACGGCCAGAACGACACGCGTATCAGCACGGATGGCACGTGGGAGACCGAGATCACGGTCATCGCGGCCGTCGATGGCAAGGAGACGCAACTCGTCTACGTCAACCCGGTCGCCCGCGAGGTCGGCGGGCAGGTGCAGGTCACGTACACGTGGGACTCCGCGGACAGCGACCCGCTCGAGGCCCTCGACGAGCGCAACGACGACTAGCGGAATCGTCGGGCAGCTTCCGCGGTTGGGTTCGCTGTGAACCTCCTCTTCTTCTCCTCCAACTTCTGCGAGCCGTGCATGATCACGCGGTCGGTGCTGGGCGAGGTCGCGAAGCTCGTGCCCGCTGCCCGCATCGCCGAGCTCGATGTCGTGCGCGACTCCGACGAGGCCGAGCGGGCGGGCATCCGTGTCACGCCGACGGTCGTCGTGCTCACGGCGGATGGCAGCGAGGTCTTCCGCGCCGAGGGTGTGCCGACCGTCGATCAGGTGCTGGTGGCGCTCGCGAAGGCGGTGTGAGGGCCGGTGCGCGATCTGTGCCCCCGACGCGATTCGAACGCGTGACAAACGGATTAGAAGGCCGCTGCTCTATCCACTGAGCTACGGGGGCGTGCTCCAAGTCTAGAGGCGCGACTTCACGCCATTTCTGAGCCGTGCTGCGGCGAGCCCGCCAGGTATTCGTAGTGCGCCTTCTGGCACTCCCTGCAGTAAGCCTGTCGGCCGTCGAGACTTCGCCGCGACCGATTGAACGAACGACGAGGTAGTGCTTCGTGGCAGCGAGCGCAGGTCTTCACCGTGGAACTGTAGGCAGCTGCCCGGGTGCTGGTGTCGACGGTGCGGATAGCCGGGGATAAGGTGACCACATGAAGCGCATTCTGGGGTTCGCATTCACGGCCGCGATTGCGACTGCCGGCCTCACCGGCTGCGTGCAGTACGGCCCCACCGTCGTGACCTTCGAGGTGGCCGATCAGGGCACCTACAAGATCGAGCTCATCACCGACGAGCAGATCCAGCACGTCAAAGACCTCATGGCGGGCTCGGAGGAGGGGCGCATCCCGGTGGGAACTATCGTGCGCGACGACCCCGGTGTCAACGCACCGTGGTCGTGGCACATCGACCCCACGACCCTGGAGTTCGCCGACCAGACCATCGAGGTGTGCGACGGGCTGCCCGAGTACG
Source organism: uncultured Actinomycetes bacterium (assembly GCA_903920435.1). Classification (GTDB taxonomy): domain Bacteria; phylum Actinomycetota; class Actinomycetes; order Actinomycetales; family Microbacteriaceae; genus Rhodoglobus. The sequence continues at coordinate 13,538 of CAIXMB010000162.1, read as the reverse complement.
TCGAGGATGGCACGCTGACGTCGAACACCTACTGCCCGTGGTCGGCAGTGCCCATCAAGCTGGAGGGACCCGGCGCTTAGGCGGTCGGCAGAACCGTCGTCGTCTGGTCATCGGCCTGCTTGGCCGTCCATGCCTGCTGCTTGGCGGCGAGGTCGTCGACGGGAACGGCGGCGGACTCGTACTTCCAGGCGGCGAGGTCCTGAGCGAAGAGCTTGCGCGCCCGGCTCGGTTTGGCGTGCCAGGCGATCAGGCCGTCCTCGAGGTCGGAGAGGTCCTGCTCGGCCTGGAAGCTGTAGTTGACCGAGTTGGTCTTCATCGTCGCGAGGTGGTGCGCGGCCCAGTCGGCCGCGAGGCTCGCGCCTGCCGACGGTAGCAGGCGCACGCGAACCTCGGCCTCGCTGATCTGGTGGTCGACATGGTCCTTCTCGGCAGCAGAGAGCGTGCTCCACGTCGCTGCGCGCCGGCCGGAGGCGATCAGCGCGGCGATGGCCGACGCCTTCTGCTCACGGTCTTGCTGGTCGATGAGCCGACGGATCGAGCCGCGCGCGATGAGCGTGGCGACGATCGCGCCCACGATGATCGCGAGCACAGGAAGGATCGCGTTGGTGATGACGTTCTGCCCCGCTTCGGAGTTGAACCACCGGATAACACTGTTCCACCAGGCCTCTAACATGCTGGCACTGTAACCCCGGGGTACACGGCGCTGGGGCAGCGACAGGCGGCTCTGCTAAAACCGGAAGCATTCCATTGCGGCCTCGAATTCCCAGAACTCCCCGATGGGCAGGAACCGGCGCTGGCGCTGCAGCATGCGCTTCGCGAGGTACCGCGGGCCTGCCGGGCTCGTGCTGCGCTCGACGTAGCCGAGCACCTCGCCGTCGGCACGCGTGACGCGCCACAGGTCTTCGTGCAGCTGGATGGTGGCGACACCCGCCTTGGTGGTGGTCGCGGGAGCGAAGTCGAGAATGGTCATGATTCGAAACTATGTTCGACCACTGACATTCAGGCCAACCACATCACGGCAGCGGATTCTCAATCGCAAGGTCGGCGTCGATCACGCGACCCGCGCGCGACGTCTGGGCGAGGATGATGCCCACGAGCACGACCCCGGCGCCCACCAGTTGCAGCGCGTCCAGTTGCTCGCCGAGCCACAGCCACGCCACGACGAAGGCGAAGATCACCTCTGACGAGGCGACGATCCCGGCGGGGGTCGCCTTGAGCCGGCCGATCGCAGCGAAGGAGAAGAGGAAGGGTGCGAATGACCCGAGCACGATGAGGGAGAGCAGCGGCAGCCACAGCGGCAGCACGATCGCCTCGAGGTTGCCGCCGAGCGACACGGACGACCCGAGCACCGTCGCGTCGACGTTCCACCACCCGCTGAACGGCGCCCACGCGAGCGCGGCGAATCCGCTGGTCCAGAAGGCGACCGCGAGCGGCGAGGTCGCGGTGACCTGCCGTTCGCCCACGAGGAAGTAGATGGCCAGCGTCACCGCGGCGAGGAGGGCCATGAAAACACCGAACGGGTCGAGCGTGCTCGACCACACCTGGGCGACGACGGCGAGCCCGACGAGCACGAGTCCGATGGCGATCCACAGGCGCGGGCGCACCTTCTCCTTGAGGAAGAAGAACGCGACAACCGCGACGATGAGCACCGCGAGGTACTCGAACAGCAGCGCGATGCCGACCGGCAGGAGCTGGATCGCGTAGGCGTAGGTGACCTGCAGCGCAGCGATTCCGGCAATGCCGAGCACGGCCATGACGGCGATCTGGCGCGGTTTCAGGCGGAACGCCGAGCGGTCGACGACCAGCAGAACGGCCCCGGCGAGGATGCACGTTCCGAGCGTGCGGAATTGGGTGACCTGGGCGGGGTTCAACCCGTTGTCGAGGATGACCTTCGTGAGGCTCCCGTTCGCGCCGAAGAGAAGCGCGGCGATGAAGCCGAAGAGGTACCCCACGTCAGCGGTGTGCGCCGGTGCCGTGCACCGCGAGCGGCTCGATCGCCGCTATCTCCTCAGCAGTGAGGGGAGCGGAGTCGAGTGCCGCGAGGTTGTCGTCGAGCTGGGCGACACTGCTCGCGCCGATGAGCGCGGACGTGACCTCGGGCATGCGGAGCACCCAGGAGAGGGCGAGCTGGGCGAGCGACTGGCCGCGGTCGTCGGCGATCTGCTGCAGGGCCCGCACGCGATCGAGGTACTCGGGCGTGAGGTTGCTCTCGCTGAGCCACTGCGTGGTCGCTGCGCGCGAGTCATCCGGGATGCCGTCGAGGTACCGGTTGGTGAGCAGGCCCTGGGCGAGCGGCGAGAAGACGATGCTGCCGATGCCCAGCTCGGCGAGCACCGGGAAGAGCCCGTCGTCTTCGATGTGGCGGTCGAACATGTTGTAGCGGGGCTGGTGGATGAGCAGGGGCACCTTGTGCTCGGCGAGCGCGGCATGTGCTGCGCGCGTCTGCTCGGCGTTGTAGTTCGAGATGCCCACGTAGAGCGCCTTGCCCGAGTGCACGGCACTGGCGAGCGCGCCCATGGTCTCTTCGATGGGGGTCTCGGGGTCGGGGCGGTGCGAGTAGAAGATGTCGAAGTACTTCAGCCCGGTGCGGCGCAGCGATGCGTCGAGCGACGAGAGCAGGTACTTGCGCGAGCCGAAGTCCTGGTACGGGCCCTCCCACATCGAGTAGCCGGCCTTGGACGAGATGACGAGCTCGTCTCGGTACGGCGCCAGGTCCTGCGCGAAGATCGTGCCGAAGTTGCTCTCGGCGGAGCCGGGAGGCGGGCCGTAGTTGTTGGCGATGTCGATGTGGGTCACACCGCGGTCGAATGCTCGTCGGATGATCGCACGCTGGGTGTCGAGCGGGCGGTCGTAGCCGAAGTTGTTCCAGATGCCGAGGGAGATCTTCGGCAGCTTCAGGCCGCTCCGGCCGGTCCTCACGTACTCGAGTTGCTGGTAGCGATCGGCGGCGGCGTCATAGGGCATGGTGCAAGCCTAGGGGGAGGGGCGTAACGTCGAAGGGCACAGGAAAAGGAGTTCAACGATGAACGACATGACACTGACCGGTTCGACGTGGGTGGCTTTCGGTCCCGCTGGCGCGCTCGGTTCCATCCACGGGGTCGACGGCGGCTTCACCTTCAAGCTCGTGACGGATGACGGCTTCCGGGCCGTCTACCCGACGCTCACCGCCGCACAGGGAGCGCTCTACGCGGCGCTGCTGCCCGGCTCGGAGTGGCCCGAGTTCCGGGAGCACTGAGCTCCGCTTCTCCCCATGGCGCGCAGCGGCGGCGGTTCCCCTGATCGGGAATCGTCGCCGTTGCCGTATCAGCGCCCCGCGCACACTGGCCCGAGCGGATCCCGGGGCGACCAACCCGGCACGAGTGTCGCACCCGGGGTCCGCCTCCCATCCATCCCGATCCGCGGAGGACTCATGCCAGACATCATCACGCTCACGGGGCTCGTCGCCACGGCTCCCCGCCACATCCTCACGAGCGAGGGGCTCTCGATCACCTCGTTCCGCCTCGCCTCCACCCAGCGCCGGTTCGACCGGTCGGCCGACCGCTGGATCGACGGCGAGACGAACTGGTACACGATCACGTCGTTCCGCCAGCTCGCCCTCAACGCCGCGAGCTCGGTGGAGAAGGGCCAGCGCGTGCTCGTGACGGGTCGGCTGCGCATCCGGGAGTGGGACAACGGCGAGCGCGTCGGCACCACCATCGACGTCGAGGCGGACTCGATCGGGCACGACCTGGCATGGGGCACCGCGCGGTTCACGCGCAGCATCATGTCGAGCTCTGCTCCGGCAGTGAGCGATCCGGAGCAGCACGAGGAGTCGGCGGAGGGCGACCCCCAGCCCGTGCCCACGGAGGTAGACGCGCAACTCGCCGTCGAGGAATCCGTGCCCTTCTAGGCGTTCGCGGGCGGCGGCCCATCGTAGAATCGCTCACGACATCGGTGAGCGGTGGGAACGGGGGAGTGCGGAATGGCCAGGAGTACGGTCATCGCGACGGCGCTCGTCGGCGTGGTTCTCGCCGGGGCGCTCGCCGCGTGCGTTCCCACGACCCCCACACCCGTGCCGTCGTTGCCGGTCGCCCAGCCGAGTGCGAGCTCGACGTCAGCAGCTCCGGAAGACCCGGTCTTCGTCGAGGGCGGAACAGCCGAGGAGAACCAGGCCTACTTCGACAAGGTGAACCTCGCCTACTTCGCGAACGACGGCTTCACGAGTCTGGGAATCATCGACAACCTCGTCGCGGCGGGGTTCCGCAAGCAGGACATGGAGGTCACCCCCGACCGCACGTCGATCGACCTCGACGTCGACTCGCGCGTGTTCTCGGTGCGGCTGAAGGGCCAGTGCCTCATCGGCGACATCCAGCCCGCCGGGTACAAGAGCATCATCGCGCCTCTGCTCGGCACGGGCGGCTGCCTCATCGGGACTACCCAGCAGATTCCCTAGCGGCAGGCAGCGCAGTCGCGCCCTCGTAGAATCGAGGCATGGCCGAATTCATTTACTCCATGGTGCGCGCCCGAAAGGCTGTGGGCGACAAGCTCATCCTCGACGACGTGACCATGTCCTTCTACCCGGGCGCGAAGATCGGGGTCGTCGGGCCCAACGGCGCCGGCAAGTCCACAATCCTGAAGATCATGGCCGGCCTCGACACCCCCAGCAACGGTGAGGCGCGCCTCAGCCCCGGCTACAGCGTGGGCATCCTCATGCAGGAGCCCGAGCTCGACGAGAGCAAGACGGTTCTCGAGAATGTGCAGGACGGCGTTCGCGAGATCAAGGACAAGGTCGACCGCCACGCGGCGATCGGCCTCGAGATGGCGGAGCCCGACGCCGACTTCGACGCACTCCTCGCCGAGATGGGCACCCTCCAGGAGGAGATCGACGCCGCGGACGCTTGGGATCTCGACTCGCAGCTCGAACAGGCGATGGATGCGCTGCGCACCCCGCCCGGCGACGCCACCGTCGCAAACCTCTCCGGTGGCGAGAAGCGCCGTGTCGCCCTCACCAAGCTCCTGCTCCAGAATCCCGACCTGCTTCTGCTCGACGAGCCCACCAACCACCTGGACGCCGAGAGCGTGCTCTGGCTCGAGCAGCACCTGGCCAAGTACCACGGTGCCGTTCTCGCCGTGACCCACGACCGGTACTTCCTCGACCACGTTGCCGAGTGGATCGCCGAGGTCGACCGCGGCCACCTGTACCCGTACGAGGGCAACTACTCGACCTACCTCGAGAAGAAGGGCGAGCGCCTCACGGGTCAGGGCAAGAAGGACGCCAAGCTCGCCAAGCGACTCTCGAGCGAGCTCGAGTGGGTGCGCAGCAACGCGAAGGGCCGCCAGGTCAAGTCCAAGGCCCGCCTCGCACGCTACGAGGAGATGGTGAACGAGGCGGAGAAGACCCGCGTTCTCGACTTCGAGGAGCTGGTCATCCCCGTCGGTCCGCGCCTCGGCTCGCAGGTGATCGATGCGAAGAACCTGCAGAAGGGGTTCGACGGCCGCATCCTCATCGACGGTCTCAGCTTCACGCTCCCGCGCAACGGCATCGTCGGGGTCATCGGCCCCAACGGCGTCGGCAAGACCACGCTGTTCAAGACGATCACGGGCCTCGAGCCGCTCGACAGCGGAGACCTCAAGATCGGTGAGACCGTCGACATCTCGTACGTCGACCAGAACCGCGGCGGCATCGACCCCAACAAGACGCTGTGGGAGGTCGTGTCGGAGGGCCAGGACTACATCAAGGTCGGCAAGACCGAGATCCCGTCACGCGGCTATGTCAGCCAGTTCGGCTTCAAGGGGCCCGACCAGCAGAAGAAGGCCGGAGTGCTCTCCGGTGGAGAGCGCAACCGCCTCAACCTCGCACTCACCCTCAAGCAGGGCGGCAACCTGCTGCTGCTCGACGAGCCCACGAACGACCTGGATGTCGAGACCCTCGGCAGCCTCGAGAACGCGCTGCTCGAATTCCCCGGTTGCGCCGTGGTCATCACCCACGACCGGTGGTTCCTCGACCGCATCGCGACGCACATCCTGGCGTGGGAGGGCACCGAGGAGAACCCCGCGCAGTGGTACTGGTTCGAGGGCAACTTCGAGTCGTACGAGGAGAACAAGATCGAGCGCCTCGGTCCGGATGCCGCCAAGCCCAACCGCTCCGCCTACCGCAAGCTCACCAGGGACTAGCCGTGACCAGGCTGCACGTTGCAATTCCGCTCCGCTGGAGCGACTTCGACGCGTACGCCCACGTCAACAACGCCGAGATGCTGCGCCTCCTCGAGGAGGCGCGCATCCAGGCGTTCTGGCGGCCCGATGAGGGCGTCGGCCTGGATACCGCGATCCTCGACGCCCGCCCGGGCGCCGAGACGATCGGTCTCATCGCCCGCCAGGAGGTCGAGTACCTCGCGCCGATCCCGTACATGCGCTCGCCGATCGACATCGAGATGTGGATCGGCCGCATCGGGGGCGCGAGCATCGAGATCTGCTACGAGATGTTCTCGCCCGAGGGAGTCACCCCCCGCGTGCTCTTCACGAAGGCCGCGACGACTCTCGTGATGGTCACGGCGGCGACGGGCCGGCCCGAACGCATCACCGACAGCCTGCGCGAGGTGTGGTCGCCCTACGTGGAGGAGCCAGTGCAGTTCACGAAGCGCGGTTAGGCACCCGCACGGTGATCTCCTGCGCGACACTGGCAATGAGCACGCCGTCGCGGCTGTAGATACGGCCCTGCGAGAGGCCGCGGCCGCCGACTGCGGTCGGTGACTCCTGCATGTAGAGCATCCACTCGTCCACGCGCCCGAACCGGTGCAGCCACATCGCGTGGTCGAGGCTCGCGACCTTGATGCCGGGGGTCGCCCACGGCAGACCGTGGGCCCGTAGCACCGACTCCTGGATCGAGTAGTCGCTCGCGTAGACGAGCGCTGCGCGATGCAGGGCGGGGTCGTCGGGCATCGGGCGGATGGTCCTGAGCCACACTGCCTGGTGCGGCACGGCACCGCCTTCGACCGAGAGGTAGATCGGGTGCGTCACGTAGCGCAGATCGAACGGACGGCTGGCCCACCCGCGGGCGACCGGATGATCGAAATCGGCGAGCACGTCGGCAGCCGTCGGAAGCGTCTCGGGGTCCGGGAGGTCGGCGGGCATGTCGATCTGGTGGTCGAGGCCGGTGTCGTCATCCTGGAACGAGGCGATCATCGAGAGGATCGGCTTGCCGTCCTGGTAGGCCTGCGTGCGACGGGTCGAGAACGAGCGCCCGTCGTGGATGCGGTCGACCGAGAAGGTGATCGGCTGCGAGATGTCGCCGGGGCGCAGGAAGTAGCCGTGCATCGAGTGCGGGTGGCGCCCGGGCTCGAGAGTCCGCTGCGCCGCGACGAGCGACTGCGCCAGCACCTGGCCGCCGAAGACCCTGCCGTGGGGCATCCACTGAGAGGGTCCGGTGAAGATGTCCTCGCTCGTGCGAGCACCCGTGTCGGTAAGGTCGAGCGTCTCGAGGAGGCCGTCGAGGGGGTCGCTGGCAGGGGCGCTCATGACCTGTAGTTTAGAGAACCTATGAGCCGCTCATTCACTCTCGTGGATTCCCTCGCCCTCGGCGACCTGCACGTGTTCCTCGGTCGCGCCCTCCGCGTCGAAGACGGCTCGGTGCGGCTCATCGCCGGGTCGGGAGTGCTCGCGGTGTACGTCGCGGTGCTGCATCCGGTCGGCCTCCTTGACGAGAGCCCGACCGTGCTCGGTCTGCGCACGTTCGCCGTGACGAGTCAGGAGCCGTTCGACGTCGTCGTCCCCGTGCGCTCGCTGCTCATGCGGGTCGAGGGTCAGCTCGAGGCCGCTAACTCCGCGGTCGCCGAGCCCGTGACGGTGAACCTGCCGCTCGAGGTCGCCTCGGCCTCGTGGGCGGCGATCTCCCCGCCGCGCGGCGGATGGCACGCGCTCGAGCCGACCAGCGCCGAGGTGCTCGATGCGGTAGCGCGCGCAGGCATCGACGAGGTCGCGACGGCGATCCCGACCGGCACGGGCGAGCAGATCGTGCACCGGGTGCGGTCGGAGATCTGGGGTCGGCCGATCACCGGCGCCGACAATATCCCCGGCGGCGCTGCGTTCGCGGCGGTGAGTCTGGGCTTCCTCGGCGAGGGCGACCCGGTCGCCGTCTACGAGTCCGGACCCTGGACGCGCCTGACCACGAAGCGCGGCCATGTGCTCGTCAAGCGCCGTGCCTGGAGCCTCGCCCGCTAGCTGAAGTCCGTCGGAATCTGGCTGAGCATGGCCGACATCATCTGCGCGCTCATGACGATCGTGATGATGATCATCAGGACGATGGCGGCGATCGACGCCCACAGCACGGCGCTGCCCGACCCGGTGCGGCGCTTCACGACCACCGCGCGCCCGATCGTGTAGACGATCGAGCTCAGGAACACCCATGCGAAGTGGAACGGCTTGGGTACCCCGGCCCTCTGCAGGAAGCGCCAATCGCGGTAGGCGAAGAACGCGTTGAGCCCGTACACGAGCCAGCTACCCACGATCGAGCCGATGTAGCCCGGCGAGAGGAAGATACCGAGCTCGGCGGCGAGGAGCTGCGACGAGTCGGTCGGGTCAAGCGAGGCGAAGTCGAAGAGCGACCCCCACGGGATGGTGAGCAGGCCGAGCAGGGGCAGGAGGGGGAGTACGACGATGAGCCAGATCCACACGGTGTTGGTGACCGTGCCCTCGGGGGCCTTCAGGGTCTCGGCCGGAGCGTAGGGGCTGCTGAGCTGGTCGGTCCACTGCGCGCCATCCCACCAGCGCTGGTTCGGTCCGCCCGAGGGGTCCGGGTACCAGCCTGCGGGTGTCGTCGTGCTCATGGTGCTGTCCTCTCGACGGGGTGCAGCTGCACCACGGGGATGATGCGGTCGGTCTTCTCCTGGTAGCCGGCGAACCCGGGGTTGCGGGCCGAGAAACGGGCGAACAGGGTGTCGCGAAGGCCGCGCTCGACCGGCTGCGCCGTCGCGTCGAACTCCCGGATGCCCCCATCCGTCGCCTGCTCGACGTGCACCTCGGGGTGAGCGACGAGGTTGTGGTACCAGGCCGGGTTCTCGGGGGTGCCCGCCTTGGAGGCGATCACGAAGAGCCCCTCAGGCTCGGCGAAGTACATCATGGGCGTGACCCGGGTCAGGCCCGTCTTCGCGCCGGTCGTGTGCAGGAGCAGCAGGTGCCGCCCGAACCGCTCGACCTCACCGCCGTTCGTGCGGAACTGCTCGATGACGGTGTCGTTCCAACTCATGCCTGCAACGCTACCGCGCGGCCTGCCGTGCGGCCCGTGAACAGGCAGCCGCCCAGGAAGGTTCCCTCGAGCGACCGGTAGCCGTGCACGCCGCCGCCGCCGAAGCCGCTTGCCTCGCCCGCCGCGTACAGCCCGGGCACGGGTGCGCCCTTGGCGTCGAGCGCGCGCCCGCTCAGGTCGGTCTGGATGCCGCCGAGGCTCTTGCGCGTGAGGATGTGCAGCTTGACCGCGATGAGCGGACCGGCCGAGCTATCGAGGATGCGGTGCGGCTTGGCGACGCGGATGAGCTTGTCGCCGCGGTAGTGCCGAGCCTGGCGGATGGCGTTGATCTGCGCGTCCTTGGCGAAGTCGTTGGCGAGCTCGCGGTCGCGTGCCTCGATCTCGGTGCGCACGAGGGCCGCGTCGATCGTGACATCCGGCGACTTCTCCTGCATGCGCGCGACGAGCTCGTCGAGGGTGTCGGCCACGATGAAGTCCTCGCCCTTCTCCTTGAACGCCTCGACGGGGCCGGTCGCGCCTTTGCCGAGTCGTTGCTTGAGGAGCTCACGGATGCTCTTGCCGGTCAGATCCGGATTCTGCTCGCTGCCCGACAGCGCGAACTCCTTCTCGATGATCGCCTGGGTGAGCACGAACCAGGTGTGCTCGTGGCCGGTGGAGACGATGTGCTCGAGCGTGCCGAGCGTGTCGAAGCCCGGGAACAGGGGCACGGGCAGCCGCTTGCCGGTGGCATCCAGCCAGATGCTCGAGGGGCCGGGGAGGATGCGGATGCCGTGCCGCTCCCAGACGGGTGCGTAGTTCGTGACGCCCTCGCAGTAGTGCCACATGCGGTCGCCGTTGACGAGCCGCGCGCCGGCCTTCTCGGCGATGCCGAGCATCCGGCCGTCGACGTGGGCCGGAACCCCGCTCAGCATGCGCTTCGGCGGCGGGGCCATCGTCGTCGGCCACTGCTTGCGCACGAGGTCGTGGTTGCCGCCGATGCCCCCGCTCGTGACGATCGTCGCGCCGGCGCGCTCGTCGAACTCGCCCACGGCGTCGCGGTTGCTGGGCGCGCCCCGCTCGGCGTCGTCGTCGGCGAGCACGGTGCCGCGAGCGCCGACCACCGCGCCCTTCGAGACGACGAGCTCGTCGACGCGGTGGCGGAACTTGAGGGTGACGAGACCGGCGGCGACCCCGTCGCGCACGATCTTCACGAACGGCTCGAGGATGCCCGGCCCGGTGCCCCACGTGATGTGGAACCGCGGCACGGAGTTGCCGTGGCCCGTCGCCGTGTAGCCGCCGCGCTCCGCCCAGCCGACGACCGGGAAGAAGCTCACGCCCTTCGACCGCAGCCACGAGCGCTTCTCGCCCGCCGCGAACTCGAGGTAGGCCTCGGCCCACTGCCTGCCCCACGCGTCTTCGTCATCGCGGTCGAACCCGGCGCTGCCGAACCAGTCCTGCCGGGCGAGCTCATACGAGTCCTTGATGCCCATCCGGCGCTGCTCGGGCGAGTCGATGAGGAACAGGCCGCCGAAAGACCACCAAGCCTGGCCGCCGAAACTCGCCTCGGGCTCCTGCTCGAGGATGGTCACTGTCTTGCCTGCTGCGACGAGCTCCGAGGCGGCGACGAGACCGGCGAGGCCGGCGCCGACAACGATGGCGTGCGCGGGGGAGGTGGTGGGATTCATGGATGCGATGCTAGCGTCGAGGGCATCCGGGCAACGGCGCCCGGGCCCGGCACCGGGGTGCAATCCACCCCCGCCGGTCATGAATCGCTCCGCCGGGCATACCCGCCGCAGGGGAGCGGATCGGAGCACGCATGTCCACGACCCTGACGGCCCGCACGACGCTCGACCCCGTTCAGCTCATCGATCCCCATGGCGTTCGCCAGGGCGACGAGCACTACGACCCCCTCGTCGCCGACATCACGGATGCCCGGCTCACCGCCCTCTACGAGGACATGGTGATCGTCCGCCGCATCGACACCGAGGCCACCGCGCTGCAGCGGCAGGGCGAACTCGGGCTCTGGCCGCCCTTACTCGGACAGGAGGCCGCACAGGTCGGCTCCGCCCGGGCACTCCGCGCCGACGACTTCGTGTTCTCGAGCTACCGCGAGAACGGCGTCGCCTACTGCCGGGTCGTCGAGCTGGTCGACCTCGCGCGCGCCTGGCGCGGGACCGCGGCATCCGGCTGGGATCCGTTCTCCGTCAACATGGCGACGCCCGCGGTGATCATCGGCGCGCAGACGCTGCACGCTACGGGCTACGCGGTGGGCTGCGTGAAGGACGGCGTGGACTCGGTCTCGGTCGCGTACTTCGGTGACGGCGCGACGAGCCAGGGCGACGTGAATGAGGCGATGGTGTTCGCCGCGAGCTTCCATGCGCCCGTGGTGTTCTTCTGCCAGAACAACCAGTGGGCGATCTCGGAGCCCGTCGGCCTGCAGGCGGTGCGACCCATCGCCGACCGGGCGCCGGGATTCGGCATCCCGAGCGTGCGCGTCGACGGCAACGATGTGCTCGCCGTCACGGCGGTCACTCGCGAGGCGGTCGAGCGAGCGCGCTCCGGCGGCGGGCCGTCGTTCATCGAGGCGGTGACCTACCGCATGGGCCCGCACACGACCTCCGACGACCCGACCCGCTACGTCGACCCGCTGCAGCGCGAGGAGTGGGCGGGGCGCGACCCGCTCGCCCGGCTCGAGGCCTACCTGGGGCTCTCGGAGTCGGAGCAGCAGCGCATCGCTGCCCGCGCCGACGAGGCCGCGCACAAGTTCCGCACGGCGTGCACGTCGCTCGTCGACCCAGAGCCGCTCAGCCTCTTCGACCACGTCTACGCCACGCCGCACTCGGGCCTCGCCCGCCAGCGCAGCCGGTACGCCGCCTACCTCGAGGGGTTCGAGTCATGAGCGAGCTGACCCTCTCCAAGGCCCTCGGCTCCGGGCTGCGCCGGGCGCTCGCCGACGACGACCGCGTCGTGCTCATGGGCGAGGACATCGGCACGCTCGGCGGGGTCTTCCGCGTCACCGACGGGTTGCAGGCCGAGTTCGGCACCGATCGTGTCATGGACATGCCGCTCGCCGAATCCGGGATCATCGGCATGGCCGTCGGGCTCGCGTTCCGCGGCTTCCGACCCGTCGTCGAGATCCAGTTCGACGGCTTCATCTACCCGGGCTTCGACCAGATCGTCGCGCAGGTGGCCAAACTGCATGCCCGCACGGGCGGCAAGGTACGGATGCCTCTGACGATCCGTGTCCCGTACGGCGGCGGCATCGGCGCGGTGGAGCACCACAGCGAATCGCCCGAGGCCTACTTCGCCCACACCGCGGGACTGCGCGTCGTGACGTGCGCCACGCCGCAGGACGCGCACACCATGATCCGCCAGGCGATCGCCTGCGACGACCCCGTGCTGTTCTTCGAGCCCAAGCGCCGCTATTGGACGAAGGGCGAGGTCGACGAGGGCTACGACTTCCCGCTCGGGAAGGCGCGCGTCGCGCGGGAGGGCACGGATGTCACGCTCCTCACCTACGGCCCGCTCGTGCCTACCGCCCTCGACGCCGCGGTTGCCGCTTCCGACGAGGGGATCTCGATCGAGGTCGTCGACCTCCGCTCGCTCTCGCCCGTCGACTACGAGACCGTCGAGGCGAGCGTGCGCAAGACCGGCCGCGTCGTCATCACCCACGAGGCCGCCGAGTTCGGCGGTATGGGTGCCGAGCTCGCGGCGGCGATCACCGACCGCTGCTTCTTCCACCTCGAGGCGGCACCCGAGCGCGTGGCGGGATTCGACATCCCGTACCCGCCCGCCCGGTTGGAGGAGCACTTCCTGCCCGACCTCGACCGCATGCTCGACGCCGTCGACCGCGTGCTCGGCCGCACCAACAGCCTGACGGGGTGGACGGCATGAAGGACTTCGCGCTGCCCGATCTGGGCGAGGGACTCACCGAGTCGGAGATCGTCGAGTGGCACGTCGCCGTGGGCGACACCGTCACGCTCAACCAGCCGCTCGCCGACGTGGAGACCGCCAAGGCGATCGTGCAGCTGCCGTCACCCTTCGCGGGTGTGATCGGCGCGCTGTACGCGTCGACGGGGGACACCGTCCGCGTCGGGGCGCCGATCGTGGGGTTCGAGGGCTCTGAGGCTGCTCCCGTGGCAGCACCCGCGCGCGAGAGCGTGCTCGTCGGCTACGGGCCGGCCGTGGCATCCGGCGACCGTCCGAAGCGCAAGACGCGCACCCTGCCCGAGGAGCAGCCGGTGTTCGTGCCCGCGCGCGGCGCCGCGCTCTCGACACCGCCGGTGCGCAAGCTCGCGCACGACCTCGGGGTCGACCTCGCGGTGCTCACCGGCACCGG
>CAIXMB010000161.1 GCA_903920435.1 uncultured Actinomycetes bacterium | reverse complement strand
TCCTCCATGACCTCGAGCAGCGCGGACTGGGTCTTCGGGCTTGCTCGGTTGATCTCATCGGCGAGCACGACGTTCGCGAAGATGGGGCCCGAGTGGAACTGGAACTCGCCCTTCTTCTGGTCGTACACCGTGATGCCGGTGACGTCGCCCGGAAGCAGGTCGGGGGTGAACTGGATGCGGGAGTTCACGCCCTTGATGGTCTGCGCGATCGTGCGCGCGAGAGCCGTCTTGCCCGTGCCGGGGAAGTCCTCCAGCAGCACGTGCCCCTCGCTGATCGCCGTCGCGAGCACGAGCTCGACCACCTTGCGCTTACCGAGGATCGCCTGTTCGACGTTGTCGGCGAGCAGCGAGAACGTCTCGGCGAACCAGGTCGCCTGCTCGGGGGGGATCGTCATTCGTTGTCCTCTCGGGGGGTCATGGCGTTGGTCAGCATTCGGGGGTGTCGTCGTAGCTCACAGTGCCCAGCGGGGCGAACAGGCCCGTGAAGGGGATGTCGTACTTGATGTACTTGAAGAACAGCGCCTTCGTGACCTCGCTGACCCCGATCGTGTCGTAAGTCGCCGCGCTGCCGATACTCGGCAGGGCGGGCGGCGGGGTCGGGTAGCTCTGGCACGAGGTCGGGAAGTCGATGGTGACCGTCGTCGGCAGGAGCATCGGGTCGAGGGTCATGGTCGTGCGCGGCGACGAGCACGCCCCCGACACGATGGTCGAGCAGTACGTGACCTCGACGGTGCCCGGGATCGAGTTCGGGCTGAACGGACCCAGCTGGGAGGACGCGACGCCGTCGACGTAGTAGACGGTGGTGAACGGCCCTCCCGCATTGGGCACGTTCGTGTGGATCACGTTGTCCCACTCGTAGCTCGAGCCGTTCTGGTTCTCCGTCGGGTCGACCCCGTAGGTGAAGGGCCCCGCAGGGGCCGCGGGCAGCACCACGGTGTCGGTCTGGATCTCCGACGAGTGGCTCGCGCCGAACTCGTTGCTGCCGCACACGCTCAGCCAGTACAGGCGGTTGGGCTGCAGACCCGAGATCGCGGGGCTCGTCGAGGTGATGACGTTCGAGCCACCCGAGTAGGTGACCGAAGCGCCGTTGCCCGTGCAGGTGACACCGGCCGACTCGGAGGCCACGAAGAGTTCGGTCTTCGTCCCCGAGCTGTAGCTCATGTCGAGGTTCGGCACGGTGATCGTGCGTACCCCGTCGCTCGTGCGCTCGACCGAGCCACCGGGCGGGTAGACGCCGGTGCCCACGACAGTGATCGACTTCGATTCGATGGATCCCTCGTTGCTGCCGGCGAGGGGAGGCGTGAATTTGCTGATCGGCACGATCTGGAGAGTCGTGCCGCCGAGCGGGCTCAGCGTGATGTCGGTGGCCTGACCAGCGGGAATCGTCTGGTTCGTGTTCAGCACGCGCCCGGACGAGACGTCGGTGCCCGCGACGATCGTCACGGTCATGACGCCCGCGCCGGTAGTGGTCGTGCCCGGAACGTACTTGGCAGCTGTGGTTATCGAGTTGATCTTGGGCGCTTGGTACGCGTTCGTCTTCACTGACGTGGTGTCACCGGAGTTGCCGACGGAGTTGATCGCCTGCGCGGTGTAGTTGTGCACGTCTCCGTTGTTGAGACCCGCCACGGTACAGCGGTAGCCGCTCGGCGGCGCGGAGGTGCAGTCTGCGACCTTCGTTCCGCTCTCGAACAGCGCCGCGCCCGTGACCGACGGGTGCGCTTGCGTTGCGGTGCCCAGATCCACGTACATCGTCACGCTCGTGCCCGTGTACGACTCGGTGACCACTGAGGCCGGGGTCTGCGGGTACCCCTGCACGTCGACCGTGAGCGACCCAGCGCCCTGGCGTCCCTGGCCGTCGGCGACGACGAAGGGGAAGGTGCAGGTTCCACCGAGCGGCTTGGGTACCGACGGGTAGGTGATGACAGCCGTGGTTGTCCCCGACACCGTGGCGGTCGCGACGGCGCAGGCATTCGCGCCCGCACCGATCGAGACGAGCTTGAGGCCGTCTCCGGGTGCCCCCTTCAGCGGGTCGTACTCCCCGTCGAGACCGGTGAGAGTCACGGTGCATGGCCCCGAGCTCACCGTGCAGGTCTTGTTCACGGTCGCACCGCGCGGGGTGTCCGGCGCAGCGACACCGACGATGAGCGTAATCGCCGAGGTGAGCCCGCCATACGCGTCGGTGTGCACCTCGAGGGTCGTGCGCGTTCCGGGCGGGGCGTCCGCGCGCACCTGGATAGAGACCTTGTTGCCGTTCTGGGTGACTCCGAAGGGAGCGCCCGACTGCGAGACCGTGTACTGCAGCGACTTGGTGTCGCCGACCCGGCCGCCCTCCCACGTCGTCATGTCGGCGAGGATGTCGATGCTCTCGGTCTTGCTCGGCGCGATGGTGCGCGACACCGCATTGAGGATCGCCTGCGGGTCTTTCGGCAGGATGTCGACCGGCACCGCGACCATCGTCCAGGTGGTCTGGCCGGCGAGCCGCACCGGCACCGTGCACGAGTCGACCCAGGGCGCCTCGCGGCCCGCGCTGTAGGTCGCGGCCGATGATCCGGTCGGGCCGCAGGACGCGTTCGTGCGCTGCACGGCGAACGAGTCGTCGTCGCGGATCTCGATCGAATCGGAGCGGTTGATGTCGAGCAGGTCGCGCAGCGCGAACTCGACGGACTTCTCCTCGTTGACCTCGACGGGCTCGACGTTCGTGCGCACCTGCACGCGCATGTCCTCGAAGGCCGGGATGCGCAGGAAGCCGTAGCTCACGATGACGTTGCCGCCCGAGTCTGCGCCGGTGAGCGAGAACGGGATGAGCGCGCCCGATGGGGGCAGGTCGCCCTTGATGGTGCTGCCGCTCACGGTGAACCCGCCGGGCGCACCCGCCCAGAGGTCGAGCGTGAGGCTCGCGACATCGCCCGACGGCCACTGCACCTTGCCCGTGACCACGTCGACGCCGGAGGACGCGAGGTCGAGGCGCGTGCGCGCGGTGAGCACGGTGTCGGTCACTACGGGGAAGTCGGGGGCCGCGACATCCGAGACGTTCACGACGATGAGACCATCTGCCGTGCTCGTCGAGATGGACGACTGCACGGAGTAGATGTACGAGTGCGTGCCGATGATCGCGCCCGAGCGCAGCGTGACGATTCCCTCGTCGAGCTTCGACCGATCGACCAGGGTGTCGAGGAGGTCGTACTCGGCGCTGCCCGGAACGGCGTTGGGCACGAGGTTGATGATCGAGAGCGAGCCCTGCGACGGATCGCGGTCGTTCAGAAGCGGCGTCACCGTGATGGGGTTGGGTGCGTTGACCGGCGTGCGCACGTAGTCGCCGTAGGTGATGGGCGTGGTGTCCGAGAGCGTGTTGCTCAGCACGCCGACACGCACGAGCGCGGAGCCCTCTGCCCCGCTGGTGTCGCGCACCGAATAGGCGAAGCTCACCTGCCCGCCCTGCACGCCGGCCGCGGGCGCCGTGTAGAGGATCGCGTCGCCCTCGGCCGAGATCGAGGCAACTCCCTCGCCCGCACCGGGCTGGTCGACGGATGCCAGCACCACGCCATCACCGTCGGGGTCGACCCCGTACCCGCTCACCGGGATGCTCACGGTCTGCCCGCTCAATGCGCGCGCGGTGAGGATCGACGGCTGCGGAGACCGGTTGGCGCCGTCGGGGATCACGGTGACCGCGATCGTCGCCGTGCCCAGGCTGTCGGGCCGCGACTCGAGGTAGGCCGAGTAGCGCAGCACGTAGACGCCCGGCGTCGTCGGTGCGAGGTAGCGC
The DNA here is from genome assembly GCA_903920435.1 of uncultured Actinomycetes bacterium. Lineage (GTDB taxonomy): Bacteria > Actinomycetota > Actinomycetes > Actinomycetales > Microbacteriaceae > Rhodoglobus. The sequence goes on along the minus strand of CAIXMB010000161.1, from coordinate 5,822 downwards.
ACGACGTCGCTCGCGGCGAAGGCGAGCTCGCCCGGCGTCTCGGAGCCGATGATCTGGGGGTGCAGCACGAGACGCTCACCGCGCGGGCTGAGGTCGTTCGCGAGCACCGGGATGTCGACCTGTCCGCCCGCGCGCACCGTGACGCTGTCGGGGACCGTGATCGGGAAGCTGTCGGTGCTCGACGGCACCTGGAAGACGGTCAGTTGCGCCACGACACTGGAGCCCGCGCCATCCGTGATGGTCACCAGCGCGGTGCCGACGCGACCGGCGCCCGTCGGGGTCGTGCCGCTCACGCGCACCTGCGACTGGCCGACGACGCTCACGCTGAGGGCGGCGTCGCCGGTGGTGGCCTGCGACACGATGAGCACGCGGCCGGTGCTGTTCTGCACGGCGCCGAGGATGTCGATGGTGGTGTCCTCGTTGGCGCGGACGAAGGCGGTCACCGGCGCGATCGAGAGCGGCACCCCCGCTTCCGGCACGGTGAGACGGATGACCGCTGACTGCTCCGTGAGCGTCGTGGCGTCCTGCACGCTGTACGTGACCCCGTACTCGCCGGGGCGCGCCGCCGTGAGTTCGACGGTGCCCGCCGCGGCGTTGGGCACCACGAGGAGGTCGGCGGAGTTCGTGGATGCGACGGCGTCGACAACCCGGTAGGCGCCCGACCCGCCCGTGACGTGGTCGTTGACCTTCACGGTCGTCTTCTCACCGGCACCGGCGACGAGCACGATGGGCGAGACATCGAGCGCGGGGCTCGAGCTCACCACGAGGGTCAGCACCTTCTCCGCACTCGCACCGAGGGAGTCGGTGACAGTGACGACGATCGGGATGGCTGCGCTCGACGCGTTCGGATCGTTGTGCCGCACGGCGACACGGCCGTCTGCGGTGGCCACGACCGACACCGGGTCGCCGCTGTTCTCCGCCCGGGCGTCGGACAGCACGAAGGGGTCGCCCTCGGGGTCCACCCAGCCGGACAGCACGGGGATCGTGACGGTGCCGCCGGGCGAGATCTGGGGCGACGGCCACTCCTGCTTGCAGCTCTCCACGCCGCACCACACGGGGGCGGAGTTCTGGTCGGCGGGGATGACCGTGAGGGTGACCGGTGCCGGGTCGGAGACCGCGGAGCCATCGGTCACGGAGTAGGTGAAGGTCGCCGACCCGGCCCCCGCGGCGACGGAGACCACCGCCTGCTGGTTGTTGGCGGCGAGGCCGAGCGAGCCGAAGCCGCCATCGGAGAGCCCGCGCGCCGTCGAGTCGGCGCTGATCGACAGCACGTCCTTCTTGTTCGGGTCGTGGTCGTTCAGGAGCAGCGGCAGCGAGACCTGCGCACCGCTGCGCACGCCGAACGAATCCGCCACGGCGACCGGCGGCTTCTCCTCCGCGACGTCGTCGACGACCACGGTGCCCGTGTTCTCCTGAGTCTCGTCGTTGACGGTCCACTGGGCGACCGGGATGAGGGCGCCGTCCGGGACCGTCCACACCATGCCCGACGCCGTCTCGTTCAGCACCGCCCGCTGCCCGTTGCTGCGGAACACCGGCTCGATGGCCTGCTCGTCGCTCAGCACATCGCTCTCGGTCTCGAGCGCGGTCGTCTCACCGGTGGCCGACGACCACAGCCGGCCCGCGTCGGCAGTGAGCCAGGCCGCGTAGACGACACCCGCGAGCGCGAGCGGCTGGGCCGGGATGCCCGCCGCCGTGGTGACCTCGCTCACCGCACCCGAGCCGAGGTCGACACCGGCGAGACCGCTCGAGTCGGCGAGGTAGGCGACGGTGCCGGTCGACGAGCTCGTCTGGAGCTTCGCGTCGGCCTTCAGCCCGGTGTCGATCGGGTCCGACTGCCCGTCGACCCACACGAGGCTCTCGGTCGGCGCGCTGAGGATCCATTTGGAGCCGACGATGGCGAGGGCGAGTCCGGTCGAGTCCGCCTTGGGCGGTGACGCGACGTCGGTGGTACCGCCGACGAACTTCAGCGTCGTGGCATCGAACCGCCGGATCGCCTTCTCGCTGCTGGAGTACAGCACGACCTGTCCGTCGTCGGAGATCGCGACTGCGGTGGCGGAGTACGTGGGGGCCTTCTCGCCCTCGGCCACGACGACGTCACCGAACGGGTTCACGGGGATCGCGACATCCGGCGCCGTGCCGCTGTCGTCGAGCACGGAGAGGAACACCGACCCGGTTTCCGTGCGGTAGAGCACGTAGGGCCCGGCCGAGACGATGTCGCGCGTGCCCGCCGGGGTGTTGCTGCTCGTGGCGGGTTTGCCCGCGCCGTCGGCACCCACCGCACCCTCCGTGAGGTTGACGGGGTTCGACGAATCGACGGTCCACAGCTGGCCGTTGCCCTCGGTGTAGACGAGGCTGCGGTCACCCGCCTGCACGACGTCGGTCGGATTGCCGACCGAGCGCACGGTGTCGAGCTCGGCGAGCTCGGTGTTCACGCGGGCGTACTGCCCGTCGGCCTTCGTGACCCAGACGGAGGTCTCCAGCCGGGGCACCTCCTGGGCGTCGTAGCCCTGCGCGACGACAGCGAGGCCCGCGAGAACGGCGATGCCGGCGACCGCCGCACCGACCTTCACCAGCGGGCGCGCGGAGAGCTTCCGTGCTGCTGTCGCGCGGGCCACCTCAGATCACGTCCAGGAGCTTGAGGGTGAGGATCGCGACACCGATCACGACCACGGCGACCGCCGCGATGATGACGGGCAGCTTCCAACCGGCCTTCGGCTTCGAGCCGACGGTAATGCCGTCCCGGTCGTCGGCGAGGCGCGAGACCACGTTCTGCGCGCGGGCCGCGCGGCGCGAATCCTTGTTCACCGTGCTAATGACGGGACCGCGGGGCGCGGCATCCGCGAAGCTCACGGGGGATGCCGCGGCAGCCCACTCGGGCGCGGCCACCTCGAGAGCGGTCGGCGGCATTCCCAGCTCGTACTGCGCCCAGCGCAGATCCTCGGCGAACGCGAACATCGACTCGTAGCGCTTGGCCGGGTCTTTCGACATGCTGCGCGCGAGGATGCTCTCGAGCTTCTCGCTCACGTCGGTGCGCCCGATGGGCGTGTAGTGGGCCTTGGCCACGCGCGCGGAGAGCTGGTCGCGCGTGTTCTTCGCGCGATCGGCGAGCTCGAAGGGGCTGCGGCCGGCGAGCAGCGTGTAGAGGGTGGCGCCCAGGCTCCAGATCTCGCTCGGCACCGAGCCCGAGACCTTCTCGGCGAGCACCTCCGGCGAGCTCCACGGCACCGACATGGCGAACAGCTCGGGCTCGTCGGTGTCGGCGTTGAGTGCGGCGGCGATGCCGAAGTCGGCGAGCACGGGGCCGCCGAGGGTGGTGATGAGCACGTTCGACGGCTTGATGTCGCGGTGCAGCACACCCGACCGGTGCGCGGTCTCGAGCGCCGCGGCGATGCGCACTCCCGCGTCGAGCACCTCCCCCACACCGAGCGGTGCCTTCTTATAGCGCGCGCTCATCGTGTCGGGGCAGTACTCCATGGCGAGGTACGGCCTGCCGTCAGACGAGATGCTCGCCTGGTAGATCGTGACGATCGACGGATGCGCGCTCAGCCGCGCCATGATGTCGGCCTCGGCGTTGAACGTGCGCAGCACCTCGGGATTTATCGCATCGTTGATCAGAACCTTGACCGCGACCACGCGCCGGGGCATGTCCTGCTCGTACAGGAACACGTCGGCGAAACCGCCCGTACCGAGCGGGCGGACGTACGTGAACCCGGGGAGCACGGGCGGGGTGGACGTGACGCGCTTGACCATCGGCTCTGGTTCCCCTCCTGGACAGACTCGTAGTAACTGCGGGTAAGTTCAGCGGGTTCGAACGCTAGTGCCGGTTGCTCACCACGATTCGGAAACTCTCGCCCAGATCGAGGATATCTCCTGTTTGCAGAGATGTCGTACGCCCTCCGTGCAGCAGCCGTGGAGGGCGTTCGGGCGTGAGCACGATCGTACCGTTCGTCGAGTCGAGATCGCGGGCGACGAGCTGCCCGTCGACGATCGCCAGTTCTAGATGCGAGCCCGAGATCTGCTTCTTGGGCGAGGGCACCGAGACGTGCTTGATCGCGTTCTCCTCGACCTCCTGCTCCCAGGACTTGCGGCCAATGACGATGGTGCCGTCTGCCGCGAGCTCGTGGCCGTCCGGGAGGCGGAGGATCCAGCGCGGGGAACCCTCGTCGTTCATCCACTCGTTGAGGTCGACGCGCAGCGTCGTCGGGGAGTTGAGGGCGTCGGCGGGCTCGGGGGCCGCCTCGACCTCCGGCTGGGGCTCTGGTTCGGGTTCGGGCTCCGGGAGCGGTTCGGGCTCCGGCGCCATGACCTGCTCGGGCCGGGGCACCGCGGTGAAGGGGAAGAGCGCATCGGGAACCGAGTCGGCCACGATACCGTTCGTGCGCACGACGCCCCGCCCGAGCGGGAGCACATCGCCCTCGGGCTTGTGCTCCTCGAGAGACAGCCACAGGGCGCTCACTCCGCGGGCCTCGCCCGTGATCCAGGTCGCCTCGCCCGGTGCGGAGAGGCGCGTCGCGGTCGTGCCCTTGATGCCCACCGAGACCTGCCCGCGCACGGCGACGTGCATGCTGCGGGCCACCGAGTCGAGCATCTCGACTATCGCGAAGCGCTCCACGACGTCGACGTGGGCGAGGGTGCCGAGCGCATCCTCGAGCTGCGCGTCGTCGCCGTCGAGCAGCCAGAACACCGAACGGGCGATCTCGGGGGTCGCGTCGCCGCTCAGCAGGCAGACGAAGCGGTCCGTGACGACGGCGTAGCCGCCGTACTGCTGCGAAGGCGGTGAGTATGCGAACACACCGTCACCATAGCAGCGAGCATCCCTCGGTGTTGAGGCCCTTAACGAGGGATGCCCCCACCGAGCGGTGGGGGCATCCGGATCGTTCGACTGCCGGTTAGTTGTACGTACCCGGGGTGTAGTCGTCGGAGTTGAAGCTGTCGAAGTCGACGAAGCTCAGGTCGCTCTCGCTGAACACCGACTCATCCGTGAAGATGCGGTTCGGGTAGCGCTCGGCCTTCGCCTCCTCGGTCGCCTCGACGGACACGTCGCGGTAGCGCGGGAGACCCGTGCCGGCCGGGATGAGCTTTCCGATGATGACGTTCTCCTTGAGGCCCATCAGCGGGTCGGACTTGCCCTCCATGGCGGCCTGCGTGAGAACACGCGTGGTCTCCTGGAACGACGCGGCCGACAGCCACGACTCGGTAGCCAGCGACGCCTTGGTGATACCCATGACCTCCTGGCGGGCCGACGCCGTCTGCTTGCCCTCGGTGAGCGCTGCGCGGTTCAGCTCGTTGTACTTGAGCCGGTCGACGAGCTCACCGGGCAGTAGGTCGGTGTCACCGTGGTCGACGACAGTCACCTTGCGGAGCATCTGGCGAACGATGACCTCGATGTGCTTGTCGTGGATCGGCACACCCTGCGAGCGGTACACGCCCTGCACACCGTCGACGAGGTGGAGCTGAACGGCACGGACGCCCTTGACGCGAAGAACTTCCTTCGGGTCGAGGTTTCCGACGTGCAGCTGCTGGCCGAGCTCGACGTGCTGGCCGTCCTCGATGAGGAGGGTAGCGCGGCGCAGCACCGGGTAGGCGATCGGCTCGTCACCGTTGTCGGGGGTCAGGATGAGGCGGCGAGCCCGGTCCGTGTCCTCGATCGTGATGCGGCCGGCGGCCTCGGCGATGGGCGAAGCACCCTTCGGCGTACGCGCCTCGAAGAGCTCCGTCACGCGGGGCAGACCCTGCGTGATGTCGTCGGCCGACGCCACACCACCGGTGTGGAAGGTGCGCATCGTGAGCTGCGGTCCGGGCTCACCGATGGACTGCGCGGC
>CAIXMB010000160.1 GCA_903920435.1 uncultured Actinomycetes bacterium | reverse complement strand
GGCGGCGGGGGAGAGGGCGTCGATGCTCGCGGTCGTCGCGAAGGCGCTGTGCCTCGCGCTGCCGCGGAATCCCAGTCTCAACTCGCGGTGGGACGAGCGGGCGCAGGAGATCGTCGAGTTCGCGGCGGTGAACCTCGGCATCGCCGTGGCGACGCCGCGCGGGCTCATGGTGCCGGTCATCCGTGACGCGCACACGCTGTCGCTCGGCGCGCTCACCGAGTCCATCGGCGCGCTCGCCGCAACCGCGCGGGCGGGGGAGACCACGCCGGCGGCACTCACGGGCGGCACGATCTCGATCACCAACGTCGGGGTCTTCGGCGTCGACACCGGCACGCCCATCATCAATCCCGGTGAGGCGGCGATCCTCGCGATGGGCGCCGTGCGCCGGCTGCCCTGGGAGTACGAGGGCGAGGTGGCGCTGCGCGAGGTCATGACCCTCAGCCTCTCGTTCGACCACCGGCTCGTCGACGGCGAGCAGGCAGCGAAGTTCCTCGTGGATATCGGCCGGGTGCTCGTCGACCCCGCGACCGTGCTGGCGCTCGTATGAGCCGGTGGTCGAGCGGAGCCGAGACCGACGTCTCCGTCGCGGAGAACTACCAGCGCTACCTCGAGCCCGTGCTGTTCGCGCCGTGGGCGCACCGGCTCGTGGCCTACGCGGGAGTGCGCCCGGGAGACACGGTGCTCGATCTGGCCGCCGGCACGGGGGCGGTCTCCCGGGTCGCCGCACGCGCGGGGGCATCCGTGATCGCGGGCGACTCGAGCGCGCCCATGCTCGAGCCTGTGCCGGCGGGCATCCGTACGCTCGTCTGCCCCGCCGACGCACTTGACCTGCCCGACGGCTCCGTCGATATCGTGCTGTGCCAGCAGGGGCTGCAGTTCGTCGCGGACCCCCTGGCCGCGCTGCGGGAGGCGCTGCGCGTGCTGCGGCCGGGCGGTGTCGTCGCCGTGTCGGTGTGGGCGACGGATGAACGGCTCGACCCGTTCGACGCCTTCGCCGAGGCGCTCCAGCGCGATGCCACTGCTGCGGGCTCGTCGCGCACGATCAGCAACGCCGCTGTCGCGACGACCGTGCACGGCGTCGTCGACCAGCTGCTCGTGGCGGGCGCTGCCGATGTGCGGGCGACCCGCCAGGAGCTCGCCGTGCGCTGGCCGACCGTCGACTCCGAGGTCGCGGCGCTCTTCGGCACGCCGTTCGGGCCCTTCCTCGAGCGATTGCCGTCGGCGCGGCAGGAGGACGTGCTCGACGACGTGCGCCGACAGCTCGACCACGACGGCCGTACGGTCGCGCACGTGACCACGTCGGTGCTGGGCCGCGGCGTGAAGCGGGTTGAGTAGGCCGCCCGCGGCCGTATCGAAACGGGGTTTCGATACGCGCGCCAGAGCGCGCTACTCAACCAGCAGCGCTGCCGCCGCCATCCGTTCCAAGATCGTGCGGGTCTGGGCGGTACTGCCGGAGTGCGGCGTCGAGTTGATGAGCCCGAAGGTCGCGTGCGCCTCGGTGCGCAGGGTCGTGCGGTCGGCATCGGGGGTGAGGCGCGAGAGCACGTCGACCCAGAGCTCCACGTAGGTGCGCTGCAGGGCCCGGACGTCGTGGCGGTCCGCGTCGGTGAGGCTGTCGAGGTCGCGATCCTGCACCCGGATGACGTCGGCGTTCGCCAGGGCGAAGTCGACGTGGAAGGCGATGAGCGCGGTGAGGGCGGTGGGGGCATCCGGTGCCTCATCGACCACCGCGCGGCCGCCCGACGCGAGGCCCTCGCTGACTCCCACGAGCAGCGCGCCGAGCACCGCCTGCTTGCCCGCGAAGTGCCGGTAGAACGCCGGCCCGCTCACACCGACCGCGGCGCCGAGGTCTTCGAGTGAGACCCGGGCGAACCCGCGCTCGGCGAAGAGGTGCGCCGCGGCGTCGAGCATCGCCTGACGCCGGTCGGCCTTGGCGCGGCTGCGGGTGGTGTCGGACACGCTCGTCAGTCTAGACAGTTCAGTTAATCGAGGCTAACCTAAACTCAGTTAAGCCCCACTAACTCAGCAAGGTTGTCGATGGAGACCCTCACGAGCGCGGTCGAGCCGTCAAGCGACGGATTCGCCGCCAACGACGCCGCCCATCGCGCGCTCGTGACCGAGCTCAAGCAGCGACTCGCCGCCGCGGCGCTGGGGGGACCGGAGCGCTCGCGCGAGCGTCATGTCGCCCGTGGCAAGCTGCTTCCGAGGGATCGCGTCGACGCGCTGCTCGACGAGGGCAGCCCCTTCCTCGAGCTCGCCCCACTGGCGGCGAACGGGCTGTACGGCGACGAGGCGCCCGGCGCCGGTGTCATCGCGGGCGTCGGCCTCGTGCACGACCGGCCCGTGCTCGTGATCTCGAACGACGCCACGGTCAAGGGCGGCACGTACTTCCCGCTCACCGTCAAGAAGCACCTGCGCGCGCAGGAGGTCGCCCTCGAGAACCGCCTGCCGTGCGTGTACCTCGTCGACTCCGGCGGCGCCTACCTCCCGCTGCAGGACGAGGTGTTCCCCGACCGCGACCACTTCGGCCGCATCTTCTTCAACCAGGCGCGCATGTCGGCGCAGGGCATCCCGCAGGTCGCGAGCGTCATGGGTTCGTGCACGGCAGGCGGGGCGTACGTGCCGGCGATGAGCGACGAGACGGTCATCGTGCGTGAGCAGGGCACGATCTTCCTCGGCGGCCCACCGCTCGTGAAGGCGGCGATCGGCGAGGTCGTGACCGCAGAGGAGCTCGGCGGCGGCGACCTGCACTCCCGCGTCTCGGGCGTGACCGACCATCTCGCCGACGACGACGAGCACGCGCTCGCCATCGTGCGCGACATCGTCTCCACCCTGCCGAGACCGACCACGAAGGCCTGGGACGTCATCGAGCCCCGCGAGCCCACGGTCGACCCCGCGCAGCTCTACGGGGTCGTGCCGACGGACGTGCAGCAGCCCTACGACGTGCGCGAGGTGATCGCGCGCCTCGTCGACGGCAGCGAGTTCCACGAGTTCAAGCGCGAGTACGGCACCACGCTCGTCACGGGGTTCGGGCGGCTGCACGGGCATCCGGTCGGCATCATCGCCAACAACGGCGTGCTGGTCAGCGAGTCGGCGCTCAAGGGGGCGCACTTCATCGAGCTCGCCGACCAGCGCGGAATCCCGCTCGTCTTCCTGCAGAACATCTCGGGGTTCATGGTGGGCACCGACGCGGAGGCCGGCGGCATCGCCAAGAACGGCGCCAAGATGGTCACGGCGGTCGCGACCACGCGCGTGCCCAAGCTCACCGTCGTGATCGGCGGCTCGTTCGGCGCCGGCAACTACTCGATGTGCGGGCGCGCGTACTCGCCGCGCTTCCTCTGGATGTGGCCGAACGCGCGGATCTCCGTGATGGGGGGCGCTCAAGCGGCATCCGTGCTGTCGAGTGTCGGCGACGCCGACCCCGAGGCGATCCGCGCGCAGTACGAGGCGCAGGGCAGCCCGTACTACTCCACGGCGCGGCTGTGGGACGACGGCATTATCGACCCGCTCGACACCCGCCGGGTGCTCGGGCTCGCGCTCGATGTCTGCGCGGCGGTGCCGCTGCCCGATCCGGCCTTCGGGCTCTTCCGGATGTGACGGCCATGTTCGAGACAGTGCTCGTCGCCAACCGGGGTGAGATCGCGTGCCGGGTGATCCGCACGCTCAGGAGCCTGGGCATCCGGTCGGTCGCGATCTTCACGGCCGCGGATCGCGGCGCGCGCCACGTGCGCGAGGCCGACGTCGCCGTCGAGGTGCCGAGCTATCTCGACATCGCGGCGATCGTCGCGATACCCGCCGACGCCGTGCACCCGGGCTACGGGTTTCTCTCCGAGAACGTCGACTTCGCGCGGGCCTGCGCGGCGGCGGGGCTGGTCTTCATCGGCCCGCCCGTCTCGGCGATCGAGGCGATGGCAGACAAGATCCGCGCCAAGGAGCACGTATCGGCGCGGGGCGTGCCCGTCATCCCCGGCGCGGGCGCGTACCAAATGACGGATGCCGAGCTCATGCTCGCGGCCGAGGAGGTCGGTCTCCCGCTACTTATCAAGCCCTCGGCAGGCGGTGGCGGTAAGGGGATGGTTGCCGTTTCCGTCATTTCTAACATGGCCGCCGCTCTCGCGAGCGCGCGGCGCGTGGCGATGAAGGCGTTCGGCGACGACACGCTCCTGCTCGAGCGGCTCGTGACGGTGCCGCGTCACATCGAGGTGCAGGTGCTCGCCGACAGCCACGGCACCGTCATCCACCTGGGCGAGCGCGAGTGCTCGCTGCAGCGCCGGCACCAGAAGATCGTGGAGGAGGCGCCTTCGGCACTGCTCGACGAGGCGACCCGGAGCGCGATCGGCGAGGCAGCGTGCGAGGTCGCCCGCAGCGTCGACTACGTGGGCGCGGGCACCGTGGAATTCCTCGTCTCCGACGAGAACCCCGGCGAGTTCTTCTTCATGGAGATGAACACGCGCCTGCAAGTGGAGCACCCGGTGACCGAGCTCGTGACCGGGGTCGACCTGGTCGAGTGGCAGCTGCGCATCGCGGCGGGGGAGCCCGTGCCGCCCGCCCCCGCGCTGACCGGCCACGCGGTCGAGGCGCGGCTCTACTCCGAAGACCCCGCGAGCGGCTTCCTGCCGTCGGCGGGCGAGATCCTCGCCGTGCACGAGCCCGACGGGGTGCGCGTCGACAGCGCCCTGCTGCCCGGCCTCGTCGTCGGCACCCAGTACGACCCGATGCTCGCCAAGATCATCGCCTGGGCGCCCACCCGGCAGGAGGCGCTGGCCCGCCTCGACCGTGCCCTCGCCGACACCGCGGTGCTGGGAATCCGCACGAACCTGAACTTCCTGCGTGCCCTCGTCACGGATCCCGAGGTGCGCGCAGGTCGGCTTCACACGGGCCTCATCGAGTCCCTCCTCCCGTTCGCAGACCCCGAGCCGGATACCGCGGAACACGCCGCCGTAGCGCACCTGCGGCGCTCCGCCCGCCGCCGGCCGACCCCGTGGGGCGCCGCCGACGGCTGGCGGCTCACGGGCACGCTGCCGGAACCCCGCGCCACCCACGACGCCTCGAGCGTGACCGTCGAGCTCGACGGGGTGGTGTCGACGTTCCGGTGGGCGCGCGACGCGGGCTCGGTGTGGCTGTCGCGTGACGGGGCCACGTGGCAGTTCGCCGCGCCGGACCGCGACCGGCGCGCGGCGCGCGGGCGGGCATCCGGCGTATCGGGGCCCGAGGTGCGCAGCGCCATGCCCGGCACCGTCGTGTCGGTGAGCGCGCGCACAGGAGATGTCGTCGAGGCGGGTCAGCCCCTCCTCGCGATCGAGGCGATGAAGATGGAGCACACCATGCTCGCTTCCGTCGCCGGAACGGTGACCGTCACAGTCGCCGAGGGCGACCAGGTCAGGGTTGACCAGGTCGTCGCCACGATTGATCCCCACGAAGGAGAAGCCGCATGACCATCACCACCGCCATGACCCCGGGCATCGAGGAGACCGACTTCCAGGAGAAGTTGCGGCACGACGTGCGCGAGTTCGCCGACACCGTCGTCGCACCCGCCGCCTACGAGTACGACACGAAGCGCGAACTGCCTTACGGCATCATCGCGACGATGGGTGAGATGGGCCTTTTCGGCCTGCCGTTCCCGAAGGAGTACGGCGGCCAGGGCCGCACCTACGTCGACCTCTGCATCGCCATTGAGGAGCTCAGCAGGGTCGACCAGTCCATCGGAGTGACGCTCGAGGCCGGGGTGGGCCTGGGCGCGATGCCCATCTTCCGGTCGGGCACCGAGGAGCAGCGCCTGCGCTGGGTGCCGCCGCTCGCGCAGGGGCGATCGCTCGCCGGCTTCGGCCTCACGGAGGCCGATGCGGGGTCGGATGCCGCGGGCACCAAGACCACGGCGGTGCTCGAGAACGGCCAGTGGGTGATCAACGGCACCAAGCAGTTCATCACCAACTCGGGCTCGGAGATCACCTCGCTCGTGACCGTGACCGCAGTCACGGGCAGGCGCGACAACGGCCGCCCCGAGCTCAGTGCGATCATCGTGCCGTCGGGCACTCCGGGCTTCGAGGTGCTGCCCGCGTACGACAAGGTCGGCTGGCACACGTCCGACACGCACCCGCTCGTCTTCACCGACGTGCGTGTTCCGGAGGAGAACCTGCTGGGGGAGCGCGGCCGCGGCTACGCGAACTTCCTCGAGAGCCTCGACGAGGGTCGCGTCGCGTTCGCCGCGCTCTGCACGGGAGCCGCTCAGGGCTGCCTCGAGGAGGCCATGCGCTACGCGAAGTCGCGCAACGTGTTCGGGCGGTCCATTGGCTCCAACCAGCACATCGCCTTCACGATCGCCCGGATGCAGGCGCGCGTGCACGCGGCCCGGCTCGCCACTTACGACGCCGCGCACAAGCTCGTCGCCGGGCAGCCGTTCAAGCTCGAGGCGAGTCTCGCCAAGATGATCGCGAGCGAGGCCGCAATGGACAACGCGCGAGCCGCCACCCAGATCTTCGGCGGCTACGGGTTCCTCAACGAGACCCCGGTGGCGCGGCACTACCGCGACTCGAAGATCCTCGAGATCGGCGAGGGCACCACGGAGGTTCAGCTCATGGTGATCTCGCGGGAGCTGGGCTTCTGATGCGGGAGGTCGAGCAGCGCGGGCTGTACTACGAGGAGTTCGAGTCGGGGGTGCGCTACCTGCACCGCCCCGGCCGCACGGTCACGGAGTCGGACAACGTGCTGTTCACCACCCTCACCATGAACACGCAGGCGCTGCACCTCGACGCTGCCTGGTCGCAGACGCAGCCGTTCGGGCAGCGCCTTGTGAACTCGATGTTCACACTCTCGACGATGGTCGGCAGCTCGGTCGCCCAGCTCACGCAGGGCACGATCGTGGGCAACCTGGGCTTCACCGAGGTCTCGTTCCCGCACCCGCTGTTCCACGGCGACACGCTCTACACCGAGACGGAGGTCGTGGAGAAGCGCCTCTCCGCCTCACGACCGGGCCAGGGCATCGTGACGCTCAGGCACACCGGCAAGAACCAGGACGGCGTGGTCGTCGGGGTCGCCACCCGGTCCGTGCTCGTGTGGTGCACGCCGTGACCTTCGACCTGGGGCCCGCCCTGCTGTTCTGCCCGGCGGACCGTCCGGAGCGCTACGCCAAGGCCGCGGAGCGGGCAGATGCCGTCATCCTCGACCTCGAGGATGCGGTTGCGCCGCGCGACAAGGCGGCGGCGCGCGAGGCGCTGGTCGCGCATCCGTTGGACCCGGCCCGCACCATCGTGCGCGTGAACCACGCGGGCACCGACGACCACGAACTCGACCTCGAGGCGATCGACGGAACCGACTACCGGTTCGTCATGCTCGCCAAAGCGTCGGGTGCGCGCGACCTCGACCGCCTTCAGGACTACGAGGTCATCGCGCTGTGCGAGACCGCAGCGGGCGTCGTGCACGCCGTCGAGCTCGCCGCCCTGCACAACGTCGTCGGCCTCATGTGGGGCGCGGAAGACCTCATCGCCTCGATGGGCGGCAGCTCGAGCAGGCACCCCGACGGCCAGTACCGCGACGTGGCCGCGCACGCGCGCTCGACGGTGCTGCTCGCCGCGGCGGCGTACGGCAAGGCCGCCATCGACGCCGTGCACCTCGACCTCGACGATCTTGCGGGGCTCGAGGCAGAGGCGACGGATGCCGCGGCAGTCGGTTTCGCAGCGACCGCGTGCATCCACCCGAACCAGGTGGAAACGATCCGTGCCGCCTACGCGCCCACCGCCGACGAGCTCGCGTTCGCGCGCGAGGTGCTGGCCGCCGCCGAGCACGAGCGCGGGGTGTTCGCCTTCCGCGGGCGCATGGTCGACGAGCCGGTGCTCGCACACGCGCGGGCGGTCATCGCGCGGGCCTAGACGGCCAGGATGTCGTCGGCGTTGTCCGCGATCCAGTCCATGAGCGGCAGGAGTCGCTCGGAGAGGGCGCGGCCGCGCTTCGTGAGGCTGTAGTCGACCCGCGGCGGGATCGTCGGCCGGGCATCCCGGTGGATGAAGCCGTCGGCCTCGAGGGTGCGCAGGGTCTGGGCCAGCATCTTCTCGCTGATGCCCTGCACCACGCGGCGCAGCTCGCCCCAGCGCAGCGTCTCCTGCGAGAGGGCGATGAGCACGAGCACTCCCCACTTGCTCGTGACGTGGTCGAGCACCGTGCGGGTCGGGCAATTCGCCGGGAGCACGCCGGCGGTGAATCCGTGGGTACTAACGTCCATGCCAGTAACTTACCGGAAAGTGGGTACTACCTGTGGGGAAGTAACCTGAAGCCATGACTATCGCAATCACCGGTGCCACTGGGCACCTCGGCCGCCTCATCATCGAGGGCCTCCTCCGCAACGGCTCTCCCGCCACCGACATCGTGGCGCTCGGCCGCAGCGCCGAGAAGCTCGCCACGCTCAACGCGCTCGGAGTTGCCACCCGCATCGCCGACTACACCGATCGCGCATCCCTCGACGCCGCCCTGGCGGGCGTCGACACCGTGATGCTCGTCTCCGGCAGCGAGGTCGGGCAGCGCTTCGCCCAGCACTCCGCGGTAATCGACGCGGCGAAGGCCGCGGGCGTCAGCCGCCTCGTCTACACGAGCGCTCCCGCGGCGACCACCTCCGCTCTGATCCTCGCGCCCGAGCACAAGGCGACCGAGGAGTACCTCGTCGCGTCGGGCGTTCCGTACACGATCCTCCGCAACGGCTGGTACACCGAGAACTACACCGGCACCGCGCAGCAGGCCATCGCCTCCGGCACACTGGCGACGAGCGCCGGCGAGGGCACGGTCTCGAGCGCGTCACGCAAGGACTACGCGGATGCCGCGGCGGTCGTGCTCGTAGACGACGGGCACCTCGGCCAGACCTACGAGCTCTCGGGCGACACCGCATGGACGTTCGGCGAGCTCGCCGACACCGTGAGCGCGCTGTCGGGCAAGCCCGTCGCACTGGTGCCGCTCACCCCGGAGGAGCACCACGCCGCCCTGGTGGGCGCCGGCCTCGACGACGGCACCGCCGGCTTCGTCGTGGCCCTCGACGGCAACATCCGCGACGGCCTGCTCGGGCACACTCCGGGCGACCTGGCCCGGCTCATCGGACGCCCGACGACGCCGTTGCGCGAGGGCCTGGCCGAGACGCTGTAGGCACATCGCGTCGAGCGGGCGAATTCGTGGACCCCTTGACGAACGCCATACATTCGTATCGACGGGTAACGAATGTATGGCGTTGGTCAAGCAACCGACCCCAGGGTGCCCCGCACCGGCTGAGGGTGCGGCGCTACTCGTCGAACGTGTTGACCATGGCCTGCGCGGCGCGGTCGAGGTAGGCCCACAGGGTCGCGTCCTGCAGCGGCGGCAGCTCGAGGGTGTCGAGAGCGGCGCGCATGTGCTTCAGCCAGCGGTCGCGCGCATCCGGGTTGACCTTGAAGGGCAGGTGGCGCATGCGCAGCCGCGGGTGCCCGCGCTCCTCGCTGTAGGTGGTCGGGCCGCCCCAGTACTGCTCGAGGAAGCCGGTGAGGCGCTGGATCGCGGGCTCGAGGTCGGGCTGATCCGGGTACATGGGCAGCAGCACCTCGTCGGTGGCGATACCGGCGTAGAAGGCGCGCACGAGCTTCTCGAAGGTGGGGCGGCCGCCGACCTGCTCCCAGAAGTTGCCCTGCACCGCCTCGCCGCCGAGGCCCATGCGCAGGGTTACCGGGTTGGGCTCGTGGCCGTCGCTCATTCCGAGCCTTTCTGAAGGTTCTGCACCGCGATGGGCTTGGTGCGGGGAGGCCGCGCGCCGCGCACGCTGGCCGCGCCATCGGCGCCCGTGAGGATGATCGAGTTGAGGGCCGGCAGCTTGACGTTCATGTCGTCGAGAGCGCGCTTGAGCCTCGCGCGCAGCTCGCGCGCGACGTCGTCCTTGGAGGCCGACGCCGTCTTGACCACGAGTCGCAGCACGATCGCCTCCGCCGAGATCGACTCGATGCCCCAGATCTCGGGCTTCTCGAGAATCCGCGACTTCCATTTGGTGTTCGCCGCCATGTCGCGGGCGGTGGAGACGATCTTCTCCTGCACGGCGTCGAGGTCGACGTCATACGGCACGGCGAGGTCGATGATCACGCGCGCCCAGCCCTGCGACATGTTGCCCACGCGCAGAATCTCGCCGTTGCGCACGAACCACAGCGTGCCGTTCACGTCGCGCACCTGGGTGATCCGGATTCCCACACCCTCGACCACGCCGGTGGCGGGCCCGAGGTCCACGACGTCTCCGACGCCCAACTGGTCCTCCGCGACCATGAAGAGGCCGCTCAAGACGTCCTTGACGATGTTCTGGGCGCCGAAGCCGAGGCCCGCACCCAGGGCGGCCGTGATGAGGGCGAAGGCGCCCGTGGCCCCCGGCACGATGGTCGTGAAGAGGATGAGCACGACCAGGATGACGATCACGGCCGTGACGATGTTGATGAACACGCTGCCGAGCGTCTTCGTGCGTTGCACGATCCGAACCGCGGCGAGCGGTGACATGAGCAGCGCCTGTGTGTCTTCGAAGTTCTGCTTCCTCTTGGCACCGTTGACGATGCGCGTGACCACTCGCTTGATGATGAAGAGCAGGATGCCGCGCAGCAGCAGGGCGCCCACGATCACGAAGAACACCGTGAAGAGGTGCCAGTCGGCGTCGAAGTCCTTCAGGTTCTGAAGGAGGGCGTTCCAATCCATCCCTCAAGCCTAGGGGCGAGCGGCTGGGCATCGCATGATCGATGCCCAGCCGCCGACCGCTACTGCTTGTCGCGCTCCTGCGCCTTGAGCGCGCGCTCGACTCCCGCGAGGTTCTCGATCACCAGACGGCGCAGCGCCGGGGTCTCGGGGTTCGCCGCGAGCCAGGCGTTCGTGGCATCCACGAGTCCCTGCGACGCGAGGGGAGCGGGGTAGAGGCCGAGCACGACGTATTCGGCGATCTTGTAGGAGCGGTTCGCCCAGATGTCGCCCAGCATCGCGAAGTACGGCGCAACCAGGCCCTCGAGCACGGCGGGGTCGTTGACGTGCTGGTAGCCCATCGTGACCATGCGCACGATCGCGTTCGGCAGGGTGTCGCTCTCGACGAGCGAGTCGAACGCGGCGCGCTTGCCCTCGGCGGTGGGCACCGTCGCGTGGGCGCGGGCGGCGGCCTGCGCACCGTTCGACGTGTTGTCGCCCGCGAGCTCGGTATCGATCTCTGCCGCGTCGGCGGCCCCGTTGAGCACGAGGCCCTCGAGGATCTCCCAGCGCAGGTCGGTGTCGATCTCCAAGCCCTCGAGCACCACCGAACCGTCGAGCAGCCCGCGCAGCGTGGCCACATGGTCGGCGGTCGACGCGATGTTGGCGAAGAACTTCGCGAACTGGAACTGCGAGTCCGAACCCGCTTCCGCCTCCTTCGCGAGAATCCAGAGCCCGTCGCCGACGGCCTCGATCGTCTCCTCGCGACGGCTCGGGTCGACGTAGAACCGTGCGGCGGTCGTCAGCTGGGTGAGCGTCGTCCGGATGGTCGTCGACTCGGTCTCCGCCGCGATGTTGTTCAGCACGAGCTGCACGTAGTCGCTCGGGCTCGCCTCCGCGTCGCGGGTCGCATCCCACGCCGCACCCCACACGATCGAGCGCGCCAGCGGGTCGTCGATGTCCTCGAGGTGCTCCATGGCGACCTCGAGCGACTTCTCGTCGAGGCGGATCTTCGCGTAGGCGAGGTCCTCGTCGTTGACGAGCACGAGGTCGGGGCGCTTCAGACCCACGAGCTCGGGCACCGCGGTCGAGACGCCGTCCACGTCGATCTCGACGCGGTGGTCGCGCCGCAGCTTTCCGCCGTGCAGGCCGTAGAAGCCGATTGCGAGGCGGTGCGGGCGGATGGTCGGGTAGTCGGCAGCGGCCTCCTGCTGCACGGTGAACGAGGTGATCGTGCCCTCGGCGTCGGTCTCGATGAGCGGCCGCAGCGTGTTGACGCCGGCGGTCTCGAGCCAGAGCTTGCTCCACTGGGTGAGCTCGCGGCCGGAGGTCTTCTCGAGCTCGACGAGCAGGTCGCTCAGCTCGGTGTTGCCGTGCGCGTGCTTCTTGAAGTACGCGGCAACGCCCTGCATGAACGCCTCGAGCCCCACCCACGCGACGAGCTGCTTGATGACCGAGCCGCCCTTCGCGTACGTGATGCCGTCGAAGTTGACCTGCACGTCTTCGAGGTCGTTGATCGTCGCGACGACCGGATGGGTCGAGGGCAGCTGGTCCTGGCGGTAGGCCCAGCTCTTCTCCATCGCCTGGAACGTGGTCCAGGCCTCGTTCCACCCCGTCGCCTCGGCGGTGGCGAGGGTGGAGGCCCACTCGGCGAAGCTCTCGTTGAGCCAGAGGTCGTTCCACCACTTCATCGTGACGAGGTCGCCGAACCACATGTGGGCCAGCTCGTGCAGGATCGTGACGACCCGGCGCTCCTTGATCGCATCGGTGACCTTCGAGCGGAAGACGTAGCTCTCGGTGAAGGTGATCGCGCCCGCGTTCTCCATGGCGCCCGCGTTGAACTCGGGCACGAAGAGCTGGTCGTACTTCTCGAACGGGTAGGGGTAGTCGAAGTGCTTCTCGTAGAACTCGAAGCCCTGCTTGGTCTTCTCGAAGATGTAGTCGCTATCGAGATACTGGCTGAGCGACTTGCGCGCGAAAATGCCCAGCGGGATGACGCGGCCGTCGCTCGAGACGAGCTCGTCGCGCACCGCGACGTACGGCCCCGCAACGATGGCCGTCACATAGCTGGAGAGCACCGGGGTGGGGGCGAAGTGCCACGTCGACACGGAGTCGCGCACGCCCTTCGGCTCGGGGGTGGGGGAGTTGCTCACGACGGCCCAGTTCGCCGGCGCCGTCACCGTGAACTGGAACGTGGCCTTGAGGTCGGGCTGCTCGAACACCGCGAACACGCGGCGGCTGTCGGGAACCTCGAACTGCGAGTAGAGGTACACCTCGTTGTCGACCGGGTCGACGAAGCGGTGCAGGCCCTCGCCGGTGTTCGTGTACATCGCGTCCGCGACGACCTCGAGCAGGTTGTCGCTGCGCAGATCGTCGAGCTGGATGCGCACGCCGTCGCTCACCACGGCGGGGTCGAGCGCGGTGCCATTGAGAGTCACCGAGTGAACGGTCTTGGTGATGGCATCGATGAAGGTCGACGAGCCGTCTTTCGCGGTAAAGCGCACTCTCGTCGTGCTCGCGAAGGTCTCGGGGCTCGTCGTGAGGTCGAGTTCGACCTCGTAGCTCGTGACATCGATGAGCGCCTTGCGCTCCTGCGCCTCGATTCGTGTGAGGTTCTCTCCTGGCACCGCATGCTCCTTTGCTCGTCGGATCGTGTCCGACCACCAAGCCTAACGGGATGCCGACGCGTAGCTCCGGGGGTACGGCGTCGATACGATGTGCGCGTGAGTGATCTCGCCTACCCCGCCCCGCGACCGCGGCGGCCGATCTGGCCGTGGATCCTCGGCGGCTCGATCCTGCTCACCCTCGTCATCGTCGCGGGAGCGATCGTCGCCGTCACCGCCTTCCTGAGCGCGGGCGCCGGGGCGAAGCGCACGGTGCTCGACTACGACCGTGCCTACGAGACACTCGACTGCCCTCTCGTCGTCTCGGCGGTCACCACCCACTTCCAGGAGTCCTACCTGGGCGATCCGTTCGACTGCGCTGACTGGAAAGACGCCGCCGCGCAGTTCACCGTCGACGGCGTGTACGAGTACTCGGTCGTCATCATCTCGGCTCGCGAGTTCGGCGACACCGCGGAGGTGCGGTCGATCGAGACCGACTCGACGTTCGATGAGGCCGCGGTCTACCACCTCACCTACTCGCTGGTGCGCGAGAGCGGCCACTGGCTCATCGACGACGTGACCGACGACGACGCCAACTGACTCCCGGCTACGCTGAAAGCCCACCGAGATCGGAGTGACCATGGCAGACGAGACCACCCCGGAACAGCCGGCGACGCCCAAGAAGCCCGCCGCCCGCACGCCCGCAGCGCCCAAGACGACACCAGCGAAGGCGCCCGCCGCCAAGGCCCCCGCAGCGCCGAAAGCCGCCGCAGCGAAGGCGCCGGCCGCGAAAGCGCCAGCAGCTAAGGCCCCGGCCGCCAAGAAGCCCGCCGCCAAGCCCACGGATGCCGCGGCAGCAGCAGCCGAGAGCCCCGCGGCCGCCGTACCGTCCCCCGTAGAGCCAGCGCCCTCCGCAGCGCCCGCAGCTCCCGCGGCGCCGGTCACCTCGGCACCGCCCGCCGGCGCCGTCCCGCCGACGGTGCCCACGTATGCCGCGCCGCCCGCCGACCCGGCCCTGGCGCCGCCCGCCCCTCGCAAGCGCAAGATCTGGCCGTTCGTGCTCGGCGGCGCGATCCTCGTGTTCCTCCTCGCGCTCGCGGGGATCGTCTTCGCCGTCCTGTCGATCACCGGCGCCCTCACGGGCGGCCCGCAGAAGACGGTGCTCGAGTACGACCGCGCGTTCAAGGAGGCCGACTGCGACCTCTTCCTCGACACCCTCAGCCAGGCGTACGAAGACAGCGCGTTCGGCGGCGAGCTCGACTGCGCAGCGTGGGCTGACAACGCCCAGAACTACACGATCGACGGCGAGTACGTCTTCACGGTCACGGTGACGGGCACGACCATCGAGAACGACGAGGCGCAGGTCACCACCCACGAGACCGACGTGTCGTCGGGGGAGCCCATCGACTACGACGTGCGCTACTACCTCGTGCGCGAGGGTGGCGATTGGGTCATCGACAACATCGCCGACGAGACCCAGTAGGGCCTCAGCGCACGGGCTCCAGCTGACGTTCCGTGAGCGGGGCCCGTGCCGCTTCGGCGGCCGCGATCGTCTCGGCCAGAAGGGCGCGCAGGCGCGCATCCGGGTCTTCGATGCAGGCCTTGGCGATGCCGGTGACCGCCGTGTGCACGATCGCCTCCGCGGTGCGGGCCGACGCTTTCGGCGCGAAGCGGGACGACGCGAGGTACGCGCGGGCCCAACCCTCGAGGTCGGGGGACTGGGCGAACGCGGCGCGAGACTCCGGCCCCAGCTCGGGGTCGAACGACAGCAGGGCCACGGCGAGGGCGCGCTGCCGCTCCATGCTCGCGACGGGCAGCGCCGCGCGTGCCGCCCTGAGGGCCACCGCCATGCCGAACTGCGGGTCGTCGACGGTGAGCCCGACGACGCGCGGGATGAGAGTCGTCAGGAGAGCGCGACCGGCATCGCTCGACACGTCGTTGACGTCACGG
This sequence comes from uncultured Actinomycetes bacterium, assembly GCA_903920435.1. GTDB lineage: Bacteria > Actinomycetota > Actinomycetes > Actinomycetales > Microbacteriaceae > Rhodoglobus. The sequence goes on along the minus strand of CAIXMB010000160.1, from coordinate 7,939 downwards.
GCCAGGGCCGCCACCGTCGGGTGGGTGCAGGCCGGATGATCGCTCCAGCGCTCGCCCGCGAGGTACGACGCGAACTCCATGAAGCACGCCCCGTGTTTCGGCGTGCGGTGGCGGCCGGCGGAGAGCACCGGCATCCCTTCGGGCATGCGGTTCATGATGGCCCCCTTCGATGCGGAAGATCCTTGATCAATAGTGCTCCCGTGCGCCGACATAACGCCAGTGGCCAGTCCCTAAACTTGGCAGCATGCGCATCCACATCGCGACAGACCATGCCGGACTCGAGTTCAGCGAAGACCTCCAGCAGCACCTGCGCAGCGCGGGCCACGAGGTCGTCGACCACGGCCCCACCAGCTACGACCCGCTCGACGACTACCCGAGCTTCTGCATCAACGCAGCACTCGCCGTCGTCGCCGACCAGGCCGCCGGCATCGAGTGCCTCGGCATCGTGTTCGGCGGGTCGGGCAATGGCGAGCAGATCGCCGCGAACAAGGTGAAGGGCGCGCGTGCGGCCCTCGTGTGGAACGAGTCGACGGCGCTTCTCGCCCGCCAGCACAACGACGCGAACCTCATCTCGATCGGCGCGCGCCAGCACACCGTCGACGAGGCCAAGCACTTCATCGACGTGTTCATCGCCGAGCCGTTCTCGGGCGAGGAGCGTCACGCGCGGCGCATCGCGCAGCTGGCCGAGTACGAGTCCACGGGACTGATCGCGGGCCACGAGATCGGCGCCTGATGCCCGAGGGTCATTCCGTTCACCGGATAGCTCGGCAGTTCGCGCTGCATTTCGTCGGGCATCCGGTCGCCGCGTCGTCGCCGCAGGGCAGGTTCGCCGCGGGGGCAGCCCAGATCGACGGTCAAGTGATGACCCAGGCGATCGCGGTCGGCAAGCAGATGTTCCTCGAGTTCGACAACGGGCTATGGCTGCGCGTGCACCTCGGCATCTACGGCGCGTGGGACTTCTCGGGCGACATCACCGCCGATGCGACGATCGCGTCGTCGAACGGGCGCATGGGGCAGACGAACCAGAAGGGCACAGTGGTCCCTCCGGCAGGCTCAGGACGAGCGGCGCACGAATTCGAAGACTCGCTCAGCAGCATCGGCGCCCCGCGCCGCACCCGCCTGCGCATGGCCGAGCAGGAGGTGGAGGGCACTCTCGAGTCGTTCCCGCCCCCGCCCATCGGCGCCGTGCGCGTGCGGTTGCTCACGGATGCCACGTGCGCAGACCTGCGCGGACCGACCGCGTGCGACATCCTGCACCCCGAGGAGGTGCAGGCCGTGATCGACAAGCTCGGCCCCGACCCCCTGCTCGACCCCGGGAAGGCCGCGGAGGACCGCTTCACCGCGACCGTCCTCAAGAAGCCGACGCCGATCTGCCTCCTGCTCATGGACCAGTCGGTGGTCGCGGGCATCGGCAACGTGTACCGCGCCGAGCTGCTGTTCCGGGCGCGCCTCAACCCGCACACCCCCGGTCGCGACCTGCCGGAGGCGACGGTGCGCGCCCTCTGGAAAGACTGGGCGAAGCTCTTGACGATCGGGGTGGAGACCGGTCAGATGATGACGATGGACGGCCTCAGCAAGGAGGCCTACGACGGCGCGATGGCGAGCCGCGCCGACCGCCACTGGGTCTACCACCGCACGGGCGAGCCGTGCCGCGTGTGCGGAACGCCCATCGTCATGGAGGAGATCGGCGGCCGCAAGCTCTACTACTGCCCGAAGGATCAAGCATGAGAAACACACCGCACTTCCTCATGACCGATCCCGCGGAGGTCAAGCGGCTCATCCGGGAGAATCCGTGGGCGACGATCGTCTCGAACACCGCGAACGGCCTGGTCGCGTCGCACTACCCCGTGATCCTCGAGGAGACCGACGGCGACACCATCAGCATCGTGAGCCACGTCGGCCGGCCCGACGAGAAGCTGCACGAGTTGGGGGAGCACGAGGTGATGGTCATCATCGCCGGGCCGCACGGCTACATCTCGCCGGGTTGGTACCACGACGAGAAGTCGGGCTTCGTGCCGACGTGGAATCACGTCACGGCGCATTTGTACGGCGTGCCGCAACTGCTGTCTGAGGCAGAGAACTTCGACGTGCTCGACAAGCTCGTCGACCACTTCGAGGAGCGGATGCCCAACCCGATCTCCCTCGACATCGACGAGCAGGCGGCCCGCCGCATCGCCCTCGGTACCGTGGGCCTGCGCCTGGTCGTCACGCGCTTCGATGCGCGCGCGAAGCTCAGCCAGAACAAGCCGCCGGAGGTCGTCGACCGCATCATCGACGAGCTGCAGGCCGGGGAGCAGTATTCGAACCCCGACCTCGCCCGCGAGATGAGGCACGTGCACGGCCATGCTACTGACTGACCTGCGGCTGGGTGAGCGCGTCGTCGACATCCGTATTGCCGACGGACTGATCGCGGAGATCACCCCCGGCTCGGGCGCCGGCCTCGGGGGCTGGGTGTCGCCGGGCCTGTGGGACCACCACGTGCACTTCACCCAGTGGGCCCTCACGTCGCGCCGGGTCGACCTCGCCGGCGCCACCTCGGCGCGCGAGGCCGCGGACGTCATCGCGGGCATCCGTGACCGCGACCTCATCGTCGGTGCCAACTTCCGCGACGCGGTCTGGCCGGATTCCCCGAGCGCCGAGCTCCTCGACGCGGCGACGGGCGGCACGCCGGCGGTGCTCGTCTCCGCAGACCTGCACGCCGTGTGGCTGAACTCCGCGGCCCTGCAGTTGTTCGGCCATGCCGGGCATCCGACGGGCCTGCTCAAGGAGGACGACGCGTTCGCCATTCACGCCCGACTCGACACCGTGAGCGACGAGATCGTCGACGGTTGGGCGGGGGATGCCGCGGCCGCCGCCGCCCGCCGCGGAGTGGTCGGCGTCGTCGACCTCGAGATGGCATGGAACCGCGGCGCCTGGGAGCGCCGCATCGCCGCCGGGCACGACGCCCTGCGCGTCGAATTCAACATCTACACGCAGGACCTCGACCGCGCGATCGCCGAGGGCCTGCGCACCGGCGACCGGCTGCACGAGCTGCTCACGGTCGGCAGGTACAAGGTGCTCACCGACGGCTCGCTCAACACGCGCACGGCCTACACCTGGGAGCCGTACGAGGACGGCTCGCACGGCATGCTCACCGTGCCGCCCGAGACCCTGCTGCCGCTCATGCGGAAGGCGTTCGACGCGGGCATCCTGCCCGACGTGCACGCGATCGGCGATCACGCGAACACCCTCGCCCTCGACGCCTTCGAGGCGCTGGGGGTCGCCGGTCGCATCGAGCACGCCCAACTCTTGGCCGAGCGCGACTACCCGCGCTTCGCCCAGCTGGGCGTCGAGGTGAGCGTGCAGCCGGAGCATGCCATGGACGACCGCGACGCCTCCGAGCGCTACTGGTCGGGGCGCACGGGTCGCCTCTACCCCTTCCGCAGCCTGCTCGACTCGGGCGCGACTCTGCTCTTCGGCTCGGATGCGCCCGTCTCGCCGCTCGACCCGTGGATCGGCATGGCGGCAGCCATCACGCGGGAGCGCGACGGCCGCGAGCCGTGGCATCCGGAGCAGCGCGTCACGCACGTCGAGGCCCTAGCAGCCTCAACCCGCTCCACCATCGCACCGGGCCAGCCCGCCGACCTAGTCATAACCGGAATCGATCCGTCGACCGCGACGGGCGACGAGTTGCGCCACATGCCCGTACTAGCCACCCTCCTCGGCGGCAGATTCACATACCAAGCCAACTGAAAAGGTCGGTGTTTCCGATCTGGACTGTTGGTGGGTCTGGCAGCGACCGAGCGCAGCGAGGCCGCCGGATACAGTTCAGATCGGAAACACCGACCTTTTCAGTACCCTGATCTACTTGGTAGCGATGTGAGCGAACAGGAACCAACGGTCCTTGTCCAGCCCCCGAGCGATCTCGATCGCCACGTCCTGGCTCACCGGGTCGAGCTCCGCGAGCTCGGCGACGGCGGTGCGCACGGTGACGAGCGTCGCGTCGATCGCGGCGATGATCTCGGCGATGACGGTGTCCGACTGCTGGAACCCGGCGGTCAGGGTGGGGGTGGTCGCCTTGGCGCCGACGGTCTGAACGCGGGCGTCGAGCGGGAGGCCGAGGGCCACGACGCGCTCGGCGGCGGTGTCTGCCCACTCGCGAGCGTGGTCGACGACGAGGTCGAGCAGCTCGTGCACCGCCTGGAAGTTGGCGCCGCGCACGTGCCAGTGCGCCTGCTTGCCGTCGACGGAGAGGGCGGTGAGGTCGGTGACGACGGGCCCGAGGAACTGCGCGGCTCCCGAGGCGACGTCCGGGTCGACTGACGTGGTCGGTACTGCCTTGATGTCGGTCATGGTGTGACTCCTTCGCTGTTCTGATGTCAACGTTAGCCACGCGCCTGCATTCCGCAAGGAAGCGAAGGCAACGCTAAGTGCCCGTGTCGGGTGGGGTTAGCCCCCGCACGCAGTGGTGTGGTTGTCGGATGGGGCGCCGCAACCCCGCCCGGGAGAATGTGGATATGACGATCGAGACTTCGGCCCCCCGCCGCGGCGGCTACGCCGGTTTGTGGCGCACGGTGCCGCGGGAGCTGCTCTTCCTGTTCCTTGCGTTCCCGATCTCGATTGTGGGTTTCGGCCTGACCGTCGGCCTGTTCTCGGCGGGGGTCGGCACGATCGTGACGTTCTTCATCGGCGTCGTGCTCATCATCGGGTGCCTTTACATCGCACGCGGGTTCGGCGCCGTGCAGCTCGCACTCCTCGACACCTCGGGCCGCCCGCCCATCCCGCGACCGGAGTGGCAGGATGCGCGGGCGCGCACGGGGTTCTTCGGCTGGGTGCGGGCCGTGCTGGGCAACGGCCACTACTGGCTGTACCTGCTGCACGTCATGGTCATCGACTTCATCGTGACGACGATCACGTGGACCCTCGCCGTCACCTGGCTCTCGGTGGGGGTGGGTGGTGCGACCTACTGGTTCTGGGACATGTTCATCCCCACCGAGGGCCGCGATTTCTACCTCTCGGTCGCGCTGTGGCCGGGTGTGGAGATGCCGGCCCTTGTCGACAACCTCCTGCTGCTCGTCGTGGGTCTCTTCGCGCTCGCGACCCTGCCGTTCGTGACTCGCGGTCTCGTGACCGTGCACTGGTTCATCGCGCGCGGCACGCTGGGCGCCTGGCGCTCCGACGCCCTGCAGCGCGAGGTGATCTCGCTCAACGCGTCGCGCGGCGCCGCGCAGAGCGCCGAGGGTCATTCGCTGCGCAGGCTCGAGCGCGACATCCATGACGGCCCGCAGCAGCGGCTCGTGCGCTTGCAGATGGATCTCGCGGCCGCGGAGCGCCAGCTCGACTCCGACCCGGAGAAGGCGCGCGACCTGATCGCCGAGGCCATGCAGCAGTCCCGTGACGCGCTCGAGGAGCTGCGCGCCCTGTCGCGCGGGTTCGCGCCGCCGATCCTGCTCGATCGCGGCCTGATCGCCGCCCTCGAGTCGGCGGCAGTGCGCAGCACGGTGCCCACCCGCATCGTCGACGACCTGCCGGAGGGCGCAGCCCTTCCCCAGGAGACGGAGCGCAACGCCTACTTCATCGCGTCGGAGGCGCTCGCGAACGCGGCCAAGCACTCCGGTGCGACGGATGTCGAGGTGCGCGTAAGCCTCACCGAGGGCTGGCTCGTGATCGTCGTGACCGACGACGGGCGCGGGGGCGCGGCATCCGTCGAAGGGCATGGAATCGCCGGGCTCGAGGAGCGGCTGCGCGGTCTGGGCGGCACCCTCGTCGTGCAGAGCCCCGCGGGCGGGCCGACGATCATCACGGCCAACCTGCCGGTCACCTAGTCTGGAGCGCGTGATGGGTTTGCGCGTCGTGGTCGCCGACGACTCGGTGCTGCTGCGCGAGGGTCTCGTGCGCGTGCTGGAGGAGGCGGGGGCCGAGGTGCTCGCGTCGTACGGTGACGCGGATGCGCTGCTCGCCGACCTCGTAGCCCAAGACCCGCAGCTCGTGGTGCTCGACGTGCGCATGCCCCCGACGTTCCGGGATGAGGGGGTGCGCGCCGCGATCCGCGCGCGCGAGCTGCTGCCGAAGGTCGGCATCCTCCTGCTCTCCCAGTACGTCGAGGTCGCCTACGCGCAGGAGCTCCTCTCCTCGGGCAGCGGCGGTATCGGCTACCTGCTGAAAGACCGGGTGGCCTCGCTCGACGAGCTGCGCGACGCGATCGAGCGCATCGCCGCGGGCGGCACCGTGCTCGACCCGGAGGTCGTCGCCCAGCTCATCGGGAGGCGGCACGACCCGCTCACGACCCTCACCCCGCGCGAGCACGAGGTGCTCGCCCTCATGGCGGAGGGGCGCACCAACGCCGCGATCGGCTCGGCCCTCGTCATCGGCGTGGGCGCGGTGGAGAAGAACGTGACCGCGATCTTCCAGAAGCTCGGGCTCGACGACTCGGGCACGGACCACCGGCGGGTGCTCGCCGTGCTGGCCTGGCTGCAGCGCTAGCGCAGGGCGGAGATGCGGCTTCCGAGTGACGTGAGGTCGCGCATCCGGCGCTCGAAGGTCACGGCCACGAAGACGATGATCGCGCCGCCGACGACAGCCCACACCCACCACTCGGTGAGCTGGTAGACGGCGACGATCTGGGGCGAGAACGTGCGAATGGCGTGCACGAGCAGCACCACTGCGCCGATGATGAGGGGCGCCTGCAGCTTGCCGAGCGCGCCCACGAGCACGGCCGCGACACCCACGACTCCGATGGCGACGAGCCGCCAGATGGGCTGGTCGACGAACGTGGCGATGAGTGAGGGCACGAGCAGCACGAGCAGCCCCGGGGCGAGCCAGGGCCAGCTCCCGGCGTCGGGGTAGCGCTGCAGGAGCGTCGCACCCGCCACGAGCAGGGCGATGGCGATCATCGCGGTCACCCATTCGAACGGGTCGACGGCTCCCGCGACGGCTCCGGCGATCCCGACGAATGTGGCGAGCCCGAGGGCGATCCACGCGACAACCCGGGTGAACGGCGGCTTCTCGAACAGCATCCCGGCGACGTAGAGCGTCGCGAGCACCGCGACGATCACGAGGGTGCGGGCCTGGCCCAGCGGCGCGTTGCGCAGCACCGAGAACTCGATGACCACCGCCGCCACGAGCGCGACGACCGCGACGACCTGCGCGATGACCGACCGAACCGCGCCCGTTCGGCGCGCCTGGCCGACCGCGCCGACGAGCAGCAGGGCCACGGATGCCGCGACCCACACGTCGAGCGCGGGGTCGCCGGTCGTGCCTTCCGACGCCAGGCGCACGGGCCGCGCGAGCCCCGCGACGAGCACGCCCGCGGCCCCGGCCCCCGCCGCCACGTCGAGATAGCGCGACGAGCCCACGAAGCTCCCGACGATGAGGAGTACCGCGGAGACCCCCGCGACGACGACGGAGCGCACCAGCGTTCCGTCTCCCGAGATCGCCCCGAGGGGCACGAGCGACACTAGCAGCGCTGCGAGGGTGATGAACGCGGGGGCCGCGCTCGCGCGGTGTGCCCGCCACGCGCCGAGGGCGATGAGGAGGAGGGCGCCCGTGAGGGGCAGCACGTACGGTTCGAGGTCGCTGATGTCGCGCTCGACCAGGGCCCACACGAGCCCGCCGAAGGCAAGCCCGAGGGCCACCCAGCCGAGGTGCTTGCGCGGCGAGGCGGAGGAGAACAGCCCGTCGCGCGACACGGCGAGCAGGAGTGCGACGACCCCCGCGAGCACCAGGGTGAGCCACGTCGCGTCGGTGGGCGACACCGTCGCGACGGCGACCGCTACCAGCCCGACGGCGGCGGCGCCGGCATCGCGTGCCCAGCGCGCGCCGGGCACCGCGAGCGAGATGGCGGCGACGATCAGCGCCGCCACGACGGGCGCGAGCGAGGCGACGACCTCCGGAGCGGCGACCTGCCGCGCTATCGAGTCGAGCAGCCACGCCCCGGCGGGCGCAAGCGCGACCGAGGTGG
>CAIXMB010000159.1 GCA_903920435.1 uncultured Actinomycetes bacterium | reverse complement strand
GCGGCTCACCTCCGCGAACGCTCTCGAGCTCTTCGCCGACTACGACCTCGTGCTCGACGGCAGCGACAACTTCCCGACCCGCTACCTGGCCAACGACGCTGCGGTGCTCACGGGCATCCCGCTGGTCTGGGGCGCCGTCTCCCAGTACGGCGGCCAGGTGGGGGTCTCGTTCGGCACCACGTACCGCGACCTGTTCCCCACTCCCCCGCCGCCCGGGTCCGTGCTCTCGTGCGAGGAGGGCGGCGTGCTGCCGACGACCGTCGGCGTCATCGGGTCGCTCATGGCGACCGAGGCGCTCAAGCTGATCACCGGCCTCGGCGACCCGCTCATCGGCCGGGTCACGGTGTTCGACGGGCTCACCGGCGACTTCCGCACCCTCGCCTACGAGAAGGACCCGACGGCCGAGCCCGTCACCGGCCTGATCGACTACGAGCTGTTCTGCGGCGTCGCCGGATCCCGCACCCTCGAGGGCACGCTGCTCGACGTGCGCGAGCCCTGGGAGGTCGAGCTCGTCTCGCTGCCCGGCGCCGTGCACATCCCGCTCGGCGAGCTCGAGGCCCGCGTCGACGAGCTTCCTCCCGGCCCCGTCACGGTGTACTGCCACCACGGCGTGCGGTCGCTGCGGGGGCGCGACATCCTGCTCGCGCACGGCATCGAGGCGGCGAGCCTCGAGGGTGGCATCGACGCCTGGGCGCGCGATCACGACCCGACGATGGCGAGGTACTGATGACGACCGTCGACGAGCACGCTGCGCACATTGCCGGGCTGGTCGGTCTCGGCTCCGCTCGACCACCGGTTGACGTCGGACTGGACGACGCCCTCGGCCGCGTGACCTCGGTCGCCGTACTCTCCCCCGTCGACCTGCCGTTGTTCCGCAACTCGCAGATGGACGGCTTCGCCGTGCGCTCGGCGGACCTCCCCGGAACACTCCCCATCGCGGGCGAGGTCTCCGCTCGGCCGAGCGATCCGCCCGCCCTGCGGCCGGGCACCGCCGTGCGGATTATGACGGGAGCCGTCGTGCCCGAGGGGGCCGACGCCGTGGTCCCCGTCGAGGACACCGTGGTCACCGACGGGCTGGTCGCCATCGAGCGGGTGCGCCGGCCAGGCGAGTACGTGCGTGATCGCGGCAGCGACGTCCACGCCGGCGATGAACTGCTGCCGGCCGGGCTGCGCCTCGCATCACGCCACCTCGCGGCGCTCGCTGCCGCGGGCATAACCACCGTGAGCGTGCGGGCGGGCATCCGGGTCGCGATCATCACGACGGGCAGCGAACTCGTCGAGCCCGGCGCGGCGCCGGTGCTCGGCCAGGTGTTCGACTCCAACGGAACCGCCCTCGCCGCCGCCGTGCGCGCCGCCGGCGCCACCGTCGCGAGCCGGGTGCACGTGGGCGACGACACCACCGCGATGCTGCGGGCCCTCACGGATGCCGCGGCGCACGCCGACCTGATTCTCACCTCGGGCGGCATCTCCATGGGCGACTACGAGGTCGTGCGCGAGACCCTCGAACCACTCGGTGCCCGCGTCGGGACCGTCGCCATGCAGCCCGGCGGGCCGCAGGCCACCGCGGTGTTCGAGGGCGTTCCCGTGGTGTGCTTCCCGGGCAACCCGGTGAGCACGCAGGTCTCGTTCGAGGTGTTCGTCGCGCCGCTGCTGCGGAAAGCCGCGGGGCTGCCGCCCGCCCGGCGCGAGACGCGCACCCTCGTCGCCGCGCTCTCCTCGCCGCCCGGCAAGCGGCAGTTCCTGCGCGGTCGCGCGGTGGGCGCGAGCGAGGCGGCGCTGGTGGCCGGACCGAGCTCGCACCTCGTCGCGGGGCTCGCGGCATCCGACCTGCTCGTCATCGTGCCGGAGGACGTCACGGCTCTCGCGGCGGGCGACAACGTGGAAGTGTTGCACCTATGAGCGGACTCTCGCACCTCGACTCCGACGGACGCGCGCGCATGGTCGACGTCGGCGACAAGGCCGTGACCAAGCGCAGCGCCACCGCCACGGGCACCTTCACGACCACGCGCGAGGTCATCGCGCTGGTCAAGGCCGACGACCTGCCCAAGGCCGACGTGCTCGCGACCGCGCGCATCGCCGGCATCTCGGGTGCCAAGCGCACGAGTGAGCTCATCCCGCTCTGCCACCAACTCGCCCTGAGCTCGGTGAACGTCGACTTCGAGTTCGGCGACGATTCCATCGTGATCACCGCCACGGCCAAGACCACCGGCACCACCGGTGTCGAGATGGAGGCGCTCACCGCCGTCGCCATCGCCGGTCTCACCCTGCACGACATGACGAAGGCCGTCGACCCGCACTCGGTGCTCGGCGGCATCCGACTCGTCGAGAAGACCGGCGGCAAGACGCGCCCGGCGGTACGGCCGAAGACCGCGCTCGTCATCGTCGCCTCCACGAGCGGCGCCGCCGGCACCCGTGCCGACACGACCGGCCCGCACATCCTCGCGTGGCTGCAGGCACGCGGCTACGAGGCCGACATCTGGGTGGTGCCCGACGCCCACATCGCCGCCACGCTGCAGAAGGCCGTCGGGGAGGCCCCCGAAGTCATCATCACCACGGGCGGCACCGGCATGAGCCCCACGGATGCCACGCCCGAAGCCACGCGCGCCGTGCTCGACCGCGAGCTGCCGGGGGTCGCCGAAGCGATCCGCGCCAAGGGTGTGCCGTCGACACCGAAGGCCGCCCTGAGCCGGGGGCTCGCGGGCACGGCGGGCGGAACCGTGATCGTGAACCTGCCGGGGTCCACGGGCGGCGTGAAGGACGGCCTGGCCGTGCTGAACGACCTGCTCGAGCACCTCGTGGAGCAGGTAGCTGGGGGCGGGGCGCACACCCCCTGAACCCTCCTGCTGCGTACCAAATGACGGATGCACGCCAGCTGCGGGCCCGGTTTTCACTGCAAAGTCGTTGCCCCACCCCTGTTTTTCCGTCATTTGATACCAAGGGGGTGGGGCTGGCGCCGCTAGCCCGAGGGGGTCTCGAACGGCTCCAGCTCCGGCTTCTTGCGGTTCAGCACGATCACGGCGACCGCGAGCCCGGCCAGCATGATCGCCCCGCCCACGATCTCGGAGACCGACGGCTGCTCGTTGACGACGAGCCACGCCGCAACGATGCCCACGACCGGCACGAGCAGGGTCCACGGCACCACCGAGGAGGTCGGGTACTTCGCCAGGAGGGTGTTCCAGATGCCGTAGCCGACGAGCGACGCGAACACCGCGGTGTACAGCGTGGAGAGAATCGCGATCCACGACAGGTGGGTGAGCGAGTCGATGATCACCGTCGGCCCGTCGACGGCGAAGGCGAGGGCGAGCGACGGGATCGGCACGACGACTCCCGACCAGACGACGAGCGAGAGCCCGGATGCCGCCTTCGCCCGCCGCGCGAGCACGTTGCCGATCGCCCACGAGAGGGCCGCGAGCAGGATGATCACGACGGGGAGCAGGGGCGCCGCGTAGCTGTGGCCGATGACGACCACGGCGAGGCCGGTCATGCCGATGGCGATGCCGATGACCTGCTTGCGCGTCGGCCGCTCGCGCAGCACGATCGCGGAGACGATCACCGACAGCACCACCTGGGTCTGCGCGAGCAGTGAGGCGAGCCCGGGCGGCATGCCGAGGGCGAGCGACAGGTAGAGCAGGGCGAACTGGCCGAGGCTCAGGAACGAGCCGATGAGCAGGATGTTCTTCCAGCCGATGGCGGGCGGCTTGAGGAAGAAGATCGCGGGAAGCACGACGAGTGTGAACCTGAGGGCGACGAAGAGGAGCGGCGGAACGTCCGCCAGGCCGAAGTCGATCACGAGGAAGTTCACTCCCCAGATCATGACGACGAGGAGGGCGAGAAGTGTATGGCGAGGGGTCACTGTGCGAGGCTATAGCCATGGACGTCTACGCCCTCGTATCCGACGAGCCCCTCGACGTCACCCCGATCGAGGAATTCGTGCAGGATTCCGCAAACGGAGCGGTGGTGACGTTCACCGGCGTGATCCGTGACACCGACGACGGCCGCGCGGTGACGGGCCTCGAATACGAGGCCCACCCGGAGGCGCAGCGGTTCCTCGAGGAGTGCTGCCAGATCGTGGCCACCGAGATGGGCCTCAAGGTTGGGGCGGCCCACCGCACGGGGTCGCTCGCGATCGGCGACCTCGCGCTCGTGGCATCCGTCGCAGCACCGCACCGCGCCGAGGCATTCACGGCCTGCCAGCGGCTGGTCGACCTGATCAAGCTCACGGTGCCGATCTGGAAGCGCCAGCACCTCGCCGCGGGCGACGCGGAGTGGGTCGGGCTCTAGGCCCTAGCCGCCGGCGAACGGCGGCAGCACGTCAACGGCGGCCCCGATCGTACGGGTGTCGTCCCGGCTGACGACGCCGTCGACCAGGAACGAGCCGGATGCCAGCACTCGCGCCATGGCGTCACCGTAGCGCTCGACGAGCTCGCGCCGCAGGTCGCCGACGGTCCCCTCGAACTCGATGGCCTCCTCACGCGTGCCGGCGGCCTTCGCCGCCGCCGCGAAGTACCTGACGGTCACTGAGGCGCTCGACGTGTCAACCACCGATCGCCCCCATGCTCCGCAGCGGGCGCTGGAAGCCCTCGAGCTGCATGCCGTGGCCCTTCTGCTTGCCCCACATCGCCGCGCGCCACCAGTCGGCGAGGGTGGCGTCGTCGGCTCCCCCGCGCAGCAGCGAGCGCAGGTCGGTCTCGTCGTCGCCGAACAGGCACGAGCGCACGGTGCCCTCCGCCGTGATGCGCGTGCGGTCGCAGGCCTCGCAGAAACTGCGGGTGACGGAGGCGATGATGCCGACCGTCGCGGGTCCGCCGTCGACCACCCACTCCTCGGCCGGGGCTGACGGGTCGTCGCGGTGCGGCTGGGCGAGTGTGAAGCGCGCGGAGAGCACGTCGAGCAGCTCGGCGGCGTCGACCATGTTGTCGCGCGCCCACTGCTCGTCGGCGTCGAGCGGCATCTGCTCGATGAAGCGCAGGTGCGCGCCGTGGGCCAGCGACCACTCGAGCAGGTCAGCAGCGCCCGCGAGGGTGTCGCGCATGAGCACGGCGTTGATCTTGAGCGGTGTGATTCCGGCCCGCCGAGCGGCCTCGATGCCCGCGAACACCGACGGAAGGCGGTCGCGCCGGGTGAGCCGCGCGAAGTGGTCGCGGTCGACGGTGTCGAGCGAGATGTTGACGCGGGTGAGGCCCGCGGCGATGAGCCCGTCGATGCGCTTGTCGAGACCGATGCCGTTGGTGGTGAGGCTGATCGAGGCGTCGGGGGCCGCCGCGCGCGATTGCCGCACGATCTCTTCGAGATCGTTGCGCATGAGCGGCTCCCCGCCCG
>CAIXMB010000158.1 GCA_903920435.1 uncultured Actinomycetes bacterium | reverse complement strand
TATACTTAGGATGCTTCCATTGCTGTTGCAAAGAAGAGTCCATGTCCGCTGAAGCGACGTGAGCAGGTGGATTTGCTAACGTCGCATTACCGATGCCTCGACTTACGTACTTCATAAGTCGCAAAAGCTTTCCGACGCTGCATGGTGGGCGTCATTTCGCACAAACTAGAGGAGTGACACTATGGCAATTACCTCCAAACACATCAGTCGTCGTTCATTTCTGCGACTGACCGGGTTAACCGCTGGTGCAGCGGCCCTGGCCGCCTGTGCTCCGGCGCCTGCGCCTGTGCCAGCCGCCCCCGCCACGTGCTCTGGCGCCGCACGAGGTACGCGACCCACGCCGCGATCGCGACGATGACTGCCCCCAGCACGACGAACTCCACCCTTCGACACTAGGTCTGCTCGCTGTGTACTAAACTCTTCCCCGGAACCGTGTCCGAGCGGCCGAAGGTGCAACTCTCGAAAAGTTGTGTGGGTGTTGAGCCCACCGTGGGTTCAAATCCCACCGGTTCCGCCAGAAATGCAGAAGGCCCCAGTCATCCGTTGAGATGGTCGGGGCTTTCTGCATTTCTGGCGGGAGCGGTGTCGCTATTCACCCGCCGAGACGCGAGGCGCCTCGGCGGCCGAAGGTGCCCCGGGCTCTGATGGCGGTCAGTTCTGGATCAGTTGCCAGAGCAACAGCGCTATCGAGATCCGCTGCCTGTCGGCACCGGATCGCACAGACAAACCGTGCCGCTTCTCGATGGTCGCGAGGCGCGACTGGATACTGCTGTGGTGAAAGTTCGCCTCGCGCGCGGCCGAGCGTAGCGTGTCGGTCTGGAGCACAATGTCGAGAATACGAATCGACTCCGCACCGCCCGCCGACGCGGCGAGGGCCTCGATGCGGCGGACGTCGGCGTCGGCCCGCACCGTGGCTGGGTCGAGGGCGCTGAGGGTGCCGAGCACGCCCACCCTGCCCGCGTCGAGCTGGTTTGGCCACGCGATGCCGAGACCGGCGAAGCGCAGCGCCACTCTGGCTTGGCGCCAGGCTTCCGGCGCCTGGAGCACGTCGACGACATCGCTGCTCGCTGCACGGCCGTCGACCGAGACCACGTTCCAGTCCACGGGGTCGCGCCCGATTGCGATGACGATCACGACGTCCTTCGACATCTGAGCCGCGAACACCTGTCGCTGCCATGCCGACCTGAGGGTCGCGGCGAGCGCCTCCACGTGGGCGGGGAGGAATGATCCCGACTGCACGGCGACGAGCTGGATGCGGCTCGACTGGTCGATCCCCATCAGGCGCGCAGCTCGCGAGCGCTCAGCCTCGTTGGCCTTCTCATTGATGAGCAACTGCGCGAGCGCCGGATCAGAAAGACCTGTCGCGAAGTCGATATCGGCGAGGGGAACCGTGCGCACGAGCACGCTCGCCACGGTCAGAGCCATGCGCTCGAGGATGAAGTCGTCGAGATCTCCTCGCGCCCCATCCCGCTCCAACCAGGCCAGCCCATCCTCGCGGTTGTCCGGACCCTCGATGGCCAGTTTGGCGCTGCTCTCGGGCTGCGCCCGGTCGCCTAACTCGAGACCCTCGGGGCTGAACCTCAATCGCAGGCCGATACCGGGGAGGGAGAGCCCGACCGGGCAATCGGCGAGGATCGCGCTCGCGCGGACCACCGACTCGAGGCTGGGCTGGTGCACGAGCAGCTGGTCGAAGTACGACACGACGCGCAGGGCGCGCTCGCCAGCAGCGTCCACATTGAGCAGCTTTAGCATCAAGCCCTGCATGGCTGCCAGCGTACTCCCGCAGCGCCACACTCGATCCGCCAACTGGCGGGTGAATTCGTGCAAGGTTCCGCCATATGGCGGCAAGTCGCGTACGGTGAGCGGCGGACACTGATCGGGTGACCTCCACCGTAGGACGATTCCAACGCAGAGTCTGGCTCGATCCCGAGCTTGCCGCGATCAACGTTATGATCCCACGGTTTGACCTCACCGACCTGGCCAACGCCCGCGCCCTCGAGCTCCTGCTTGGCAAGCAGGACAGGACGATCACCCCGGGCGTCACGAGCACCGACCACACAGTGGCAGGCCGGGGCGGCAACTCGATCTCCGTGCGCGTGTACCGGCCCGACGACAGGTCCGGTCCGCGCGGTGCCCTGTTCTACATCCACGGAGGCGGCTTCATGCTCGGCGGACTCCACACCGAGGACGAGCGCTGCGAGCTGTACGCAGCGCAGGTAGGTTGCGTTGTCATCGGCGTCGACTACCGACTGGCGCCAGAGCATCCGTTTCCCGCCGCCTTCGAGGATTGTGCCGACGCGCTGGAGTGGGTCGGGGCCAACGCCAGCGACCTCGGTATCGACGCTCGTCGAATCGCCGTGGGTGGCAACAGTGCCGGGGGCGCGGTGGCGGCCTCCCTCGCCCTCCGCAGTCGGACTACCGGCCCTCTCGTTTCGCACCAGTTCCTCATCAACCCGGTGCTCGATTGCCGCAGCACGACCCCGTCCGCGCTGGCGTTCGTCGACACGCCCGTCTGGACGCGCGCCGACAATCTACTGATGTGGAGCAGCTATCTCGACGAGGCCAGCGCGCCTGTCGACTACACGGCCTCGCCGAGTCTGGCGAGTGACCTCGTCGACGCGCCGCCGGCCTCGATCTGGATCGCCGACCAGGATCCGCTCCGCGACGAGGCACTCGAATACGTGCGCAGATTGCTCGGCGACGGAGTTCAGGTCTCGTTCCACCAGTACCTCGGGACTTTCCATGGTTTCGACAGTTACCGCATGACAAAGCTCGGCCAGCGGGCGCTCGCCGACCAGGTCTGGGCGCTGCAGAGGGCCTTCCTGCGATGACCCGCCGCGTGGTGGATAGGGGGTCGTCATCGCCGCCGCATGGCTGATGGCGGCGAGGAATCCGAAACGTAAAGTCGCTCGATGTTGGCTTCGGCCAACGGCTCACAACGAGGTGACCACCCGGGTCACCGCTCACCAAGGAGGTTGAGTTGTTCACAGCACACACGCGCCGCGCGGCGGTCATCGTTAGCGCACTCGCACTCACGGCAAGCATGACTGCCTGCACCACGGGCCTGGAAGACACCAGTGACAGCGGCGAGGCCCGCGACCTGCAGACCGTCACCTTCATCAACCCGTTGCCGGACTTCCCGGCCTGGCGGGTGATCGGCGACTGCATGAAAGATGAGGCGGAGGCTAAGGGACTCACCTTCTCCGAGAGCGGCCCGACAGGGGGTGCGGCTGACGGCCAGTACATGGTCGACCGCATGCAGCAGGCGATCGCGAACGGCGTCGACGCGATCGTCACCTTCCCGCTCACCATCGATCAGTTCGACCCGGTATTCCTGGAGGCCAAGAAGGCCGGCGTCTACGTCGTGACCACCGAGGGCGGTCAGACCAAGAACCACGACGTCAACGTGGGGACCTCCTTCAAGGACTTCGGCGAACTCGCCGCGCAGACCGTGGGCGAGCTCGACGAGCCCCAGGTCGTCGGATTCCTCACCTCATCGGCGACGGGCCCCGACCAGACGTTTATCGACAGCTTCACGGCGTACGCCGAGGCGAACCCCGATCTCGGCATTACGATCGCCGACACGAGGTACGACGGAGCCGACCCGACGAAGTCCGCCGACCTGATCGCGGCGATGCTCACCGCCCACCCAGACATCAACCACATCGTCACGAACGAGGGCGCAGCGACGCAGCCTCTCGTCGCGCTGCTGGAGTCGAAGGGGCTCAAGGGCAAGGTCAACATCACCAGCAACAGCATCTACGGCGGTTCGGTGGAGGGCATGAAGGCGGGCTACGTCTACTCCTTCCTGCTGCAGGACATGTGCGGCATCGGAACCGAGGCCATCGACGCGCTCATCGCTTACCACGATGACCCCGAGAACGCGCCGACTGATGTCGCCACCGGCATCAAGTTCGCCACCGCGGACACGGTCGACGAGCTCACCGCAGACGGCAAGTTCCAGTGAGTGACGCGCAGGGCCGCGCGGCCGTCCTCACCGTCGAAGGGGCCAGCAAGCACTTCGGTTCCGTCGCGGCCCTGCGCGCCGCAGACCTCGAGGTCTTCCCCGGGGAGGTGCTCGGCATCGTCGGTGACAACGGCGCTGGCAAGTCGACTCTCCTTAAGGTGCTCTCGGGCATCCACACCCCGACCGACGGCCGGATGACCGTCGCGGGCGCGGAGGTGCACTTTAGTTCGCCGGCGGACGCTCGCCGCGCGGGCATTTCGACGGTGCAGCAGGATCTCGCCCTCGTGGAGGTGCTCGACATTGCGACGAACCTCTACCTGGGCGACTTTCCCAAGCGCGGGCTCCTCGTCGATCGCAAGCGAATGGAGCGCGAAGCGACCGAGCTGCTGCGCCGCCTCAATGTCAGGGTGTCGTCGGTACTCACGCCCGTCGCGTCGCTCTCGGGCGGCCAGCGGCAGATCATCGCGATCAGCCGGGCGGTGCGACTGGAGAGCGCACGGGTCGTGCTGCTCGACGAACCTACCGCCGCCCTTGGCGTGCAAGAGACGGCCCACGTGGGCGAGATCATTGACAACCTGCGCGACAGCGGCAAGGCCGTAGTGCTGATCTCGCACGACATGGAGTTCGTGTTCGAGCACGCCGACCGCATTCAGGTCATGAGGCTCGGAAAGACGGCGCGTGCCCTGCGCGTGTCTGAAACATCGCGCGACGAAATCATCGCGCTCATTACAGGAGCCAAGCAGCTATGACCACCGACAGCACCCCCGTCATCGAGGACGGCGCCCGAAACGTGACGCTGGGCGACCGAGTGCAGGAGATTCTCAAGCGCCAGGAAGTGACGCTCGTGGGCGTGATCCTGGTCTTCGGAATCATCATCACGGTCCTGAACCCGGTCTTCGCTACTCCATCCAACATCCTCGATCTCTTCCGGGCGACGGTCGTCTACTTTGTAGCGGCTTGCGGCCTGACGCTCGTAGTCGTGGCCGGAGGGTTCGACTTCTCCGTGGGCTCGGCATTCACGCTGGGTGCGATCGGCGCGACCTGGTTGATGACCCACGGTGTGCCCTGGCCGGTGGCCGCGCTCGGCGGCGTCGCGCTCGGGTTCGTGGTGGGCCTTATCAACTCGGTGATCATCGACCGTCTGCGTGTACCCCCGATCATCACGACGCTCGGAATGTTCTACTTCATCGCCGGCGCCGTAGTGCTCTTTACCGGCGGCCGCGACATCCAGCCTCTTCCGGATGGCTTCAACGCATTCGGCAAGGGCACGTTGCTCGGCATCCCCGTGCTCATCTGGTACGCCGTGGCAATCGGCATCATCTTCCACATCGTGCTGCAGCACACGCGCTTCGGCTACAACGTGAAAGCGGTCGGCGGCAACCTCGACGCGGCGGTCGCGAACGGAATCTCCCGGGTTCGCACCAATGCGTGGCTGTACGCCGTCGGCGGCGCGATCGCCGCGCTGGCGGGTATCCTCTACTCGGCGCGCACCGGCAGCGGCCAGGTCTCGGCCGGTGGCTCGACTGTCACGCTCACCGCCATCAGCGCCGTGCTCATCGGTGGCACGAGCCTGTTCGGCGGGGTGGGGTCGATAGCCGGCACCGCGCTCGGGGCCTTGCTCTTCGCCACGATCCAGAACGGGCTGGCCATCGCGAGCGTGCCTGCGCAGTACTCGAACATGATCATCGGCGCGATCCTTGTGATCGCCGTCGCCGTCGACTCGTACCGCCGTCGCCGTTCCCTTCTGAAGCTGCTCTCGTGACCGCGCGCTTCCTCGACCCCGACCTGAAACCGTTCGTCGACGAGCTGAATGCGCGGACAGGCGCGACGGTACCCACGATCCACGAGCGCCGCGCGGGAGCAGCCGCCCTGCTCCCGGAATTCCGGGCGATTCCCTCGAACGACACCTCGCGATCGTCGGTCTCCGCCAAGGATCGTTCGTTCCCGGCGGTCAATGGCGTGGTGAGCACGCGGGTCTACGCGGCCGAGGCGGCGCACACCCGCGGCCGACCCACGGTCGCCTTCATCCACGGGGGCGGGTTCACGACCGGGTCCGTCGACTCGTACGACGACGACTGCCGACTCCTCGCCTTGCAGCTGGATGCCGCGATCGTCTCGATTGACTATCGACTGGCGCCCGAGCATCCGTTCCCCGCAGGTTTCGAGGACTGCCTCGCGGTGGTGCGAGTGCTGCGGCGCGAGATCCCCGGGATGCTCGGAGTGGCCGGGGACAGCGCGGGGGGCAATCTCGCTCTCGCGGTGTCGCTCGCGATGCGTGATGAGCAGAGGGCGCTCGATGCGCAACTGTTGCTCTATCCCGCGATCGATCCTGACGCACTCGACAACGGCTCGTACCGCGAAAACGGCGAGGGCTACCTGCTGACCACTGCTGATATGCGCTATTACTACGATGCGTACCTCGGTGGCCGCGCCACCGGTCTCGGGGCACCAAGTCACGCGGACAGCTACGCCGGCCTGGCACCTACCGTGCTGGTGTCGGCAGGCTTCGACCCCTTACGCGACGAGAGCCGCATCCTCGCTGGCCGCCTGGTCGCCGACGATGTGGAGGTCAGTTACCTACCCAACCCCACGCTTACCCATGGCTTCCAGCAGCTGGTGCCCCGCATCCCCGCAGCGACGATGGCGCTCGAGCGCGCGTATCGCGCCTTCAGACATTTGCTCGAAAGAGCGAACTAGATCCCTTCGTACGGGACGCAGAAACCGTGGGCCGACCTTTGCCAGGGGGTCGGCTCACGGCCTGACAAAGGAGGTATGAAAGATGAGCGAAGTTGCACCGCCCAGCTACGTTCGCGATCAAATCGACATCGGAATTGTCCACTTCGGGGTCGGCAACTTCCATCGTGCGCACCAGGCCCTCTACCTGCACGAGCTTTTCGAGCAAGGGCTCGCGCGCGAGTGGGGTATCTGCGGCATCGGCGTGCTCCCGGGAGACGCCCGGATGCGCGACGCCATGGTCGCGGGGGGCTACCAGTACACCCACGTCGAGCGATTGCCCGACGGCAACGTGCGCGCGCGGCGAATCGGATCTGTCGTGGCCTACCTGTTCGCCCCCGACAACCCGGAGGCTGTTCTGGAGCTGCTGGCGCAGCCGACCACCCGGATCGTCTCGCTCACGATCACCGAGGGCGGCTACAACACGAGCAGCGTGACGGGCCGCTTCGACGAGACCGCCCCCGCGATCGCCGCCGACCTCGTGGCGCGTGACGCACCGGCCACCGTGTTCGGAATCGTCGTCGAGGCGCTGGCTCGCCGGCGTTCATCCGGGATCCCTCCCTTCACAGTGATGTCGTGCGACAACCTGCAGGGCAACGGTGAGGTGGCGCGGAACGCGTTCGTGGCCTTCGCTACTCTGCGCGACCCGGAACTTGCGGCATGGATCGGGGAGCGCGTCAGTTTTCCGAACAGCATGGTCGATCGGATCACCCCGGCCACCTCGGAACAGGACAGGCAATTCGTTGCTGCGGAGTTCGGCGCCACGGATCCGTGGCCTGTTCTGTCCGAAGACTTCCGCCAGTGGGTGCTCCAGGACGACTTCACGCTCGGCCGCCCACCCCTAGAGAAGGTCGGAGTCGAGCTCGTCCACGACGTCGCCCCCTATGAGAAGGTGAAGCTGCGCCTGCTCAACGCGAGCCACCAAGCACTCACCTACTTCGGGCTACTGATGGGATACGAGTTCGTCGACCAGGCGGCGAGCGACCCCCTCATTGCGCGCTTCCTCAAGCGCTACATGGCCGAGGAGGCGATTCCGACTCTCGACCCGATCCCCGGTTTCGACGCCGAGCGGTATGGTGCCACGGTCATCGAACGGTTCAGTAACATCTACGTCCGCGACACCCTCGCCCGAATCGCCACCGACGCCGCCGATCGCATCTCGACCTTCCTCCTCCCCGTCGCCCTCGACGGGGCACGCGCGGGTCGGCCGACCCCGTTCGCCGCGGCAGTCGTTGCGAGTTGGGCTGTCTTCGCCAGCAGCCCGCTGAGCGCGCGGATCCCCGAACGTCAGCGCGACCTCGTCGACGGTGCCCGCGCCGCACAGAAGCACGACCGTGCCGGCTTCCTCCGCGAGCCGCGGATCTTCGGCGACCTCGCGAGCGATCCGGCGTTCGCCGCCGACTTCGCGACCCTCTACCGAGCCATCCTCGATGCCGGGCCGGCCGAAGCGCTCTCGTCGATCCTGTAAACCGCTACCGACCAGGCCAATGGAGGTCTCACCGTGCCGAATCGCCCACCCTATACGCCCGAACTCGCCCAGGCCCTCGCGGCGTTCCCTGAGGCGCCGCTGCTGAACGCCGACTCGCTGCCGTTCTGGCGGAGCCTCGCCTTCGGCGAGAAGAGCATCCGCGCCGCTCTCGGTAACGATCTCGTGCATACTGAGCACCTCGTGGGAGGAGTCGACGGAAACGAGATCGTGCTGTCTATGGTGCGATCGGCGACTCCGGAGGCTGCCGCCCCCGTGGTGTACATGATCCACGGCGGCGGGATGGTGGCCGGCGATCGGTTCGGCGGCTTCAACGAGTACGACATGGCGGGCTGGGTGCGCCGCCTGGGCGTCGTGATCGTCACGCCCGAATACCGGCTGGCCCCCGATTCCCCGGCACCTAGCGGGGTCTACGACTGCTACTCGGGGCTCGCCTGGGTTGCCGCACACGCGAACGAGCTCGGCATCGATCCCACCCGAATCATCGTCGGGGGAATCTCGGGAGGCGCCGGTCTCGCCGCCGGTGCTGCGCTAATGGCGCGCGAGCCCGGAGGCCCCCAACTGCTGGCGCAACTGCTCATCTGTCCGCAGCTTGACGACCGCAATGACTCCGTGTCGGCGGGGCAGTACGTCAGCGCGGACGGGGTGCGCGCCATCTGGCCACGGGAGAACAACGCGTTCGCGTGGGACGCCGTGCTCGGCGCCGACCACGCCACTCGCGCAGATATCCCGCCGCACTCGGCGCCGGGCAGGGCCATCGATCTCTCGGGCCTGCCCCAGGCATTCATCGATGCTGGCTCGGCCGAGCTCTTCCGTGACGAGGCGGTCGCATACGCCTCGCGGCTCTGGGCGTCAGGGGTGCAGGCCGAGCTGCACGTGTGGGCGGGGGGCTTCCACGGGTTCGAGATCGTGGCGCCGACGGCACGGGTGTCGACCGCGGCCCGCGAAACCCGCGAGGGATGGCTTGGCCGGGTGCTCGCCCCCTGAGCGCCCCGCAGCTTTGGGGTTCACACCCCACCGGTTCCGCCAACGCAAGAAGACCGTCCGACAGGGCGGTCTTCTTGCGTTTACCGGCGGAGTGCACCGTCCGGCACTTTTCTGCGCTGCAAGTGCATCCGAATCGAGGGCTAACGGAGAAACACCTTGATGACGGACGAAACGCGTCCGCTTCTGAGGAGGACACAGTGCACAAGAAACTGCTTGCCGGCATTGCCGCCGGATTCATCGCCTCGGTGGGCTTCGCCGCCCCCGCATCCGCGATCTCGGCGTCGACCGCTGACCTCTACGTGCTGCACGCGATTCCCAACACCCCGGTGGACGTCTGGGTCGACGGCGCGGTGCTGCTCGAGGACTTCGCTCCCGGCACCCTGACGCCGGCCCTCGACCTCGCCGCGGGAGACTACGAGGTGGTCATCACGGCGCCCAACGACCCGATCACCTCTCCCGTCATCGGACCCGCCACCTTCACTCTCGCGGCCAACACCAGCTACACGGTCGTCGCGCACCTTGACGCGGGCGGTGCTCCCACCGCAACGGCCTTCGTCAACGACCTGAGCACGATCCCCGCCGGTCAGGGCAAGCTCACCGTGAGGCACACCGCTGCGGCGCCCGCCGTCGACATCCTGGCCAACGGAACCGCCGCGTTCACCAACCTCACCAACCCGAACGAGGTGAAGGCCGATCTGCCCGTCGGCACGATCTCCGCAGCGGTCGCCCTCACCGGCACCACGGCTCCTGTCATCGGCCCGGCCAACGTCGACATCCAGGAGGGCGTCAACACGATCGTCTACGCGTGGGGCAGCGCCGCCGATGGCAACCTCGCCCTCGCCGTGCAGACGATAGGGGGTCTGCACTCCAACCCTGACGGCGTGAACTCCGGTCAGGCCGGTCTCGTTGCAGACCCCGACCCGGCCCTGATCGCCTGGTCGGTTGCAGGGATGATCGTGCTCCTTACCGCGGCGGCATTCACCGTCACGCGCATCCGGGCCGCTCGCGCTCACCGCTAACCAGCACGACCGCACGAAGGCAGGAGGATCATCATGTTCGCACGCACCACACTCCCGGCGCTGCTGGTGGTCCTCCTGCTCGCGGGCTGTTCCGCCCCGGCCGCACAGGAGCTGACGCCGACCCCGACCCCGAAGCCCGAGACGGCCACGGGGGAGACCATCCAGGGCAGGAGTGCAGAGCTCACGCCGGCGAGGCGGCCGGTGCCGCCCGTGCGGGTACAGGTCGCCGCGGTCGGCATCGACCTGCCCGTAGACCCGGTAGGCGTGCAGGCGGACGGCGAGATGCAGGTTCCCGAGAACATCGCCCGTGGAGGCTGGTACCAGTACGGCTCAGACCCGGAGAGCCCGACCGGGACGACGGTCATCGCTGCCCATGTCGACTCGTACGCTGACGGAATCGGGCCTTTCGCCTACCTGAAGACCCTCGCCGAAGGGGTGGAGGTCGTCGTCACCGCCAGTGACGGCACCGATCATCGGTATGCCGTCCAGTCGGTGGTATCCGTTCCGCGCGACCAGCTCCCGCGCGACGATGTCTTCGATCGAGCCGGTGCGCCCCGCCTGATCTTGATCACCTGCGGCGGGCAGTTCGGCAACGGCGAGTACACCGACAATGTCGTCGTCGTCGCCACGCCCCTCTAGCCGCCTACGATTGTCGACACGACGTGAGGAGCTCCCCGTGAACTCGCCGGATGAGGATGACGAGGCCGTCGTCGCCGCAGCCTTCGCCAGCGGGGATGAGCATGCCCTCGAGGCGGTCTACGCCCGGTGGTCATCGCTCGTCTACACGCTCGCCCTTCGCTCCCTGGGGGACGTCGGTGACGCGGAGGACGTGACCCAGAAGACCTTCGTAGCCGCGTGGACCTCTCGCCAGAGGTTCGATCCGAGCCGCGCCCGGATGAGCACCTGGTTGGTGGCGATCGCACGCAACAAGATTGCGGATACCCACGAGGCTAGGGCGCGCATCCGGCGTCTTCACCAACAACTGGGCGCGTCTACCTCGCCCGCCGACCTCATGGCCGCTGAGGTCGATCTGGCCGACAAGCTTCTGCTCGCCGATGAGATCGCCCGCCTCGAGCCCGACGCGCAGAGCGTCGTTCGCCTGGCCTTCTACGACGACCTCACCCACGATAAAATCGCCGAGCGGCTAGGGCTGCCGCTGGGCACCGTAAAGAGTCACATCAGGCGTAGCTTGCAGAAGATGCGCAGCAGACTGGAGGTTAGCCTTGCACGTCGACCCTGACCTCCTCGCCCTTCTCGCGTTGGGCGAGCAAGTCGCGAGCCGCTCCGAGCGCGATCACATCTCCGCGTGCGCAACCTGCCGCGACGAGCTCGAGAACCTCACCCGCGCGGCGGCGATAGGGCGCCTGACGCTCGACGCGGGCGAGCTCAGCGAACCCGCCCCGCGTGTCTGGTCGCGCATCACGGAGGAACTCGCCCTGCGGAATGCAGACCCGGTTGCACCGGTGGTTCCGCTGCCGGTTCGGGCGCGGCGCCGGTGGGCGCCGGCGCTCGTGGCGGCCGCTGTTCTGGTGGCGCTCTCGGGAGGTGTACTCACCTGGGTCGCGCTGCGCCCGCCTGCCGTCAAGGTTCTCGCCTCCGCGTCGCTCGATGCCTTCCCCGCCTGGCCCGGCGCGAGCGGCACGGCCACGGTAGAGGAGATGCCGGATGGAGGCCGCGTGGTTCACGTGTCTCTCACCGACCCTGACGCGGAGGACGGCTACCGCGAGGTCTGGCTCATCACGTCGGACACGACGAAGTTGGTGAGCCTGGGCGTCGTCCGTGGTGCGGAGGGCACCTTCACCATCCCCGACGGAATCGACATCGCCCGCTACGACCTCGTCGACATCTCCGCGGAGCCGTTCGACGGGAACCCCGCCCACTCCGGGGACTCGATCGTGCGGGGTCAACTGAACTGAGGAACGCCCGACCTCCTTCCTCCTGAGAGGCGCGTACGATCGCGGCATGACCGAACAGCAGCCGTACGACCTGGTTCGTTCCGAGAACGGCTTCGACGTGCGGCACTACCCCGAGCACGTGGTTGCCGAGACCGTGACATCCGGCGACTTCGAGGGGGCGGGCAGTCGGGCGTTCCGCTACCTCTTCGGCTACATCACGGGTGACAACGCGGCGAGGGGCACCATAGAGATGACGGCGCCGGTCGTGCAAGCGGCATCCCAGCGGATAGCCATGACGGCGCCCGTGGTGCAATCGGCGGAGGGCGACAGCTTCGTGGTGGCTTTCGTGCTCCCGGCATCCCTGACCGAGGCGACCGCGCCGCGTCCGAGCCGCCCGGAAGTTTCATTGCGTACTGTGCCCGCGCGGTACGCGGCGGCGGCCCGCTTCAGCGGTCGCTGGAGTGAGGGGTCGTTCGAGAAGCACCGCTCGGATCTCCTCTCCGCGGTCGAGGCGGCGGGACTGTCAACCGTCGGTAGGCCGTGGTTCGCTCGCTTCGATCCGCCTTTCACGCCGTGGTTCCTGCGGCACAACGAGGTACTCGTGGAGATCGCGAACCCAGGTTGACATCTCGCCAGAACCGACGTTGACTCGACTTCGTGCGCGGATCGGGGGAGGATGAGGCCCTGCTGCGAGATTCGGCTGCCCTGCGCGAGGTGCGGCTCAGGTACCGAGGAACCCTCGACCCCGCCGATGTGCTGCGCTGGCGGGTCGACCCGACCGTACTCGGCTCGGACGGGTCGCGAAGCCCGACAGCTAGGGCCGACGACCTCCGGCCCCTCATCTACGGCAGAGCCGACACCCCCGAGCGAGCCCGGGAGCGGGATGCGGCCATTGCCGAGGCTGAAGAACTGCTCGCCGGATGGGCCGCAGACACGGCCGCGCTCGACACAGCGATCGCCGCTCCTCAACCAGCGGCGGCACGTCCACGGGAGCGCAGACGCAACCACCGCGCGCTGATCATCTCCGTGGGCGCGGCCGCGGCGGCCGTCGCGGTGGTGGTGGTTGCGCTGCTGCTCCTGCCCCGCGGGCTGGAGCCCGTCGCGGCCCCGACAGGGAGCCCGAGCCCCACGGCGTCGACCACGCCCAGCCCGACGCCCACGCCGACGCGCACTGCGCCGCCGGCATCCGTCGCCCCTCCGCCGGTGATCGTGACGCCCACGCCCGAGGTGATCGACTACCGGCCGGACTACTACGAGGACGACATCTTCGCGATGCCGGAGGTGCCGATCAACGGCGCCCCCATGGACAACGCGAACTGCGCCGCGACCGTCGACGACTACGGGGTACCGCTCTCCTGCGTCGTCGCGAGCGGCGATGTGTTCGATGTCATCGCGAAGCGCTTCGACCTCGGCCCGACCTACCTCGCCGCCATCAACGCGGTGCGTCGTGAGGAGCCGACCGTGCTCTACGTGGGCGACGTGATCAACCTGAGCGCCAACACGATCCTGCGCGTGGGCGACCAGAACGGCGTCGTCTACAACTTCACCGACCGGATGCCCGACCCCCACGTGGAGCAGTACTGAGCTACTCCAGCAGCTTGCCCGCGACCGACACCTCGGGCCGCATGAGGGCGGCGATCTCCTCCGGGATCTCGGGGATCGTCTCGCGCACGATGCCGGCCGGCGACCAGACGAGGTTCACCTGCAGCTCGGGGTCGATGTCCGGGTAGTCGCTGCGGTTGTGGCACCCGCGGGTCTCGCGGCGCTCGAGGGCCGCTTCGAGCGTGGCTCGGGCGGCGAGGGCGGCCGACTTGAGGTCGAACGCGTGCGCGAGGTCCTGGTATCCGGCGATGTCGGGGTGCACGCCCACGTCGGGGATGCGCGCCTCGATGGCATCGAGTTCCGCGAGGCCGGCGAGCAGGCCCGCCTCGTCACGCACGACGCCGGCATACTCGGTCATCGTGTTGCGGATGGCCCGCTGGAGCGCGCGCACGTTCTCGGTGCCGTCGCTCGCGAGCAGGGCGTCGATCTCGTCGCGCGCCACGGCGACTGCCGCCGCCGAACGGGTCTGCGCCGGGAGCGCGGCCGAGTACGACGCCGCGGCCTGACCGACGATGCGGCCGAAGACCAGCAGCTCGATGAGCGAGTTTCCCCCGAGCCGGTTCGCCCCGTGCAGGCCCGAGGAGGCCTCGCCGATCGCGTAGAGCCCGGGGACATCCGTGCCGTGGTCCTCCGGGCGCACCCAGACTCCGCCCATCGAGTAGTGCGCGGTGGGCGCGATCTCCATGGGTGAGACGGTGATGTCGAGCATCTGCAGCTCGAGCATCGTCTGGTACACGCGCGGCAGGCGGGTCATGATCGTCTCGCGGGGTAGGTGCGAGACATCCAGCCACACGCCGCCGTTGGGGGTGCCGCGCCCTTCCTTGATCTCGGTGTAGCAGGCGAGTGCGACGCGGTCGCGAGTGGAGAGCTCCATTCGCTCCGGGTCGTAGCGGGCCATGAAGCGCTCGCCGAGTGCATTCGTGAGGATGCCCCCCTCGCCTCGCGCGGCCTCGGAGATGAGGGTGCCGGCGGCGCTCTCGGGCTCGATGATGCCGCTGGGGTGGAACTGCACGAGCTCGGGGTCGCGGAGTCGGCCACCCGCCTCCACCGCGAGGCGGAACGAGTCGCCCGTGTTCTCGTCGCGTCGCGATGACGTGCGGCGCCAGATGCGGTTGTGTCCGCCCGCGGCGAGGATCACGGCGTCGGCGTGGATGAGGTAGCGCGTTCCGGTCGCCTGGTCGAAGCCGTACGCGCCGAAGACGGCGCCGTCGTCGTTGACCAGGATGCGCGTGACATAGACGCTGTCGAGGATGGGGATCTCGAGCTGCGCTGCCCTGTTGATGAGCGTGCGCTGGATCTCGAGCCCGGTGTAGTCACCCGCGAACGCCGTGCGGCGGTAGGTGTGTGCGCCGAAGAATCGTTGCGAGATGCGGCCGTCGTCCTCGCGCGCGAAGGGCATGCCGTAGCGCTCGAGGTCGTCGATGCCCTGCGCCGCTCCCGACGTCACGATCTCGACGGTGTGCGGGTTGGCGAGCA
This sequence comes from uncultured Actinomycetes bacterium, assembly GCA_903920435.1. Lineage (GTDB taxonomy): Bacteria > Actinomycetota > Actinomycetes > Actinomycetales > Microbacteriaceae > Rhodoglobus. The sequence goes on along the minus strand of CAIXMB010000158.1, from coordinate 8,144 downwards.
GGTAACTCTCCTTGAGGGTGTCGGCGGCGTGCTGCTGCCAGCTGTCCTCCTCGTCCATCGTCGCGAGAGCGGCGTTGATGCCGCCGGCCGCGAGCGAGGTGTGCGCATCGGACTTGGGCCGCTTGCCGAGGGCGAGCACGTCGACGCCCAGCTCCGCGAGCTCGATCGCGGCACGCAGGCCGGAACCTCCCGTGCCGATGACGAGGACGGTGGTGGAGATCTGGCGCTCGGAAGTAGTCATGCCCTCCACGCTAAGCACGCGATCGAGATAACTCCAATGCATATTCGAAGTGATATCGATACGCTGAACGCATGAACCTCGAGCAGCTCGGCAGCTTCGTCGAAGTCGCACGCACCGGCAACTTCACCCGCGCGGCCGAGCAACTCCACGTGAGCCAACCGGCGCTCAGTCGGCAGATCGCAGCGCTCGAGCTCGACCTCGGGGCCGAGCTCCTCCACCGGGCACGCGGGGGGAGCAGGCTCACGGCCGCGGGGGAGTCGCTGCTTCCGCTTGCCCGCCGGATGCTCGCCGATGCGGACTCGGCCCGGCGTGAGCTCGCCGAGCTCGCGGGCCTCCGGCGCGGCACGGTGCGGCTGGGCGCCACCCCGACCCTCTGCATCAGCCTCGTCGCCGAGGTGCTGAGCGTATTCCACGCCGCCCACCCGAACGTCGAGTTGCACCTCTCGGAGCAGGGCTCCCGCCAGCTCCTCGACGAGCTGCAGGCCGGCGAGCTCGACATCGCGTTGATCACCACGTCCGACGCGGTGCGCGCGGAGCGGTTCACGGTGACGCCCTTGCTCGTCGAGGAGCTCGTGGTGGTCTCCTCCGCAGCAGCACCGCCGATCACCAGTAGCGCGTCGATAGCGTTGTCGGAGGTCGCCGCCCTGCCGCAGATCGTCCTCGGGTCGAGCTACGACCTGCGCACGACGACGGATGCCGCGTTCCGGTCGGCGGGGCTCACGCCGCTCGTCGTGCTCGAGGGTGCGCAGATGGACGCGGTGCTGCGCTTCGTCGAGCTCGGCCTCGGCGTGGCGGTGGTTCCCGCGATGGTGCTGATCGACCGGCCGCACTTGCGGTCGGTGCGCCTGGAGAGCCCGGCACTCACGCGCACCATCAGCCTTGCCCGCCCCGCGGAAGCTACCGTCGCGGCGGCGGTCGGCGTCATGCAGCACACGATCGCCCTCATCGCGACGGCGTTCGCGGCCCGCGCGGGAGCGAGCATGACGCTCGCTTGAGCAGCAAACGTCGGTGCCCCGGCGCATCATGTCCCCATGGAATTCGCATCGATCCGCATCATCACCTCCGACGTCGACCGCCTCGTCTCGTTCTACGAGTTGGTGACCGGTACCACCGCCATCCGCCCCGCGCCCGTGTTCGCGAACATCGTCACGGGCTCGGCCACGCTGGCCATCGGCAGCACCGCGACGGTCGCCATGCTCGGCGATCGGGCGCCGAAGCCGGGTGCCAACGACTCCGTGATCATCGAGTTCATGGTCGACGATGTCGACGCCGAGTTCGAGCGGCTTCGCGGGGGCCTCGACGACATCGTGCTCGAGCCGTCGACGATGCCGTGGGGCAACCGGTCGACGATGTTCCGAGACCCCGATGGCAACCTCGTGAACCTGTTCTCGCGGCCTGTCTAGCTCAGGCGAACTCCTGGGTCAGTGACCAACGCGGTGAGCTCCGCAGCGTTGTCGAGCAGGCCCACCTGCTCGAGGAGCGCCAGAGCGACCGCGGCCGCCGGGCGCTTCGCGCCGTCGAGCACCTTCACGACGACGGTTGCCCGCCCGGGCACCGCGATGCCGATGATGCCCTCCGCTCCGGTCTTGACGAAGAGGCCCGTGCGCTCGATCAGCACGGTGTCGGTGTTGCCGGGGCCGTCGATGGTCCACGGGTCCGCTCGCACGGCGTCGAGCAGCGCGGGCGACCCGGCGACCGCCGATCCGAACGCGCGCGCGAATGCCGCGAGGCTGAGCGCGGGGGTGGGGGCGAGGCATCCGTCGACTCCCCAGTGGGCGATCGACTCGTGCGCGTGCTCCTCGACGGTGCGGGCGACGACCTGCTGCAACGGATGCCCCCGCTCGAGGTAGTCGCCGGTGGACCAACCCGCGTGAACCGACGCGGCGAGGAACCCGGCGTGCTTGCCGGAGCAGGTCATGGTGATGCGGCGGGGATGCTCGGCCGCCGTGCGCGCGGCGGTGTCGTCGGGCCAGCTCGCGGGGCACCCGAGCGCGTCATCGGCGAGGTGCGCGAGCGCGAGCATCCGTTCGACGACGTCGACGTGGGCCGCGGTGCCCGAGTGGCTGGCCGTAGCGAGCCCGAGCGCCGGGCCGTGCAGGTCGACACCCGTCGAGAGCATCGCCGTCGCCTGCAGCGGCTTGAGCGCGGAGCGCGGGTAGATGACCGATGAGGCGTCCCCGCGCGAGAGCAGCACCGAACCGTCGAGATCGACGACCACGGCGGCGCCCAGGTGCCGTGACTCGGTGAAGCCGGAGCGCTCGACATGGGCGAGCTCGACGGCTCCGTCGGTGGTGAGGGGGTGGGCCGTCATGGCGACAATCCTGCCATCAGCACGGGACCTTCGACCCTGCCCGGGCTCGTGCGCCGGGCGTAGCTTGGTTGTCGAGGGGCCCTGTCTCAGCTGGCGAGGGCTCCCAGTCCGGCGCAGTGCGTCGTGGAGGCACAATCATGGTTCCTTGGGGATTCGACCAGACCAACGGCAGGATCAGCGGGCTCGGCGGTGACGACGGCGGGGTGATCGCTCCGCCCACGAAAGACCCGTCGGTCGAGGGTCTGCTGCAGCACATCATGGGCGCGGGGCCCGACGGGCGCGGCGCGTCCACTGTCGACCGCGACCCGAGCGTCACGGCGTACAGCGAAGAGGGCGCGCCGTAGACTCCCACAGTGTCGAACCGCTGGCTGCCGCTCGCCGCGATCGGCTCCTCGGTCGTGCTGTGGTCGTTCGCGTACGTGCTCTCGGGGTGGGCCCTCGACTCGGGTTCGCCCGCCGTGCTCTCGGTGGGCAGGTTCGTGCTCGCCCTCCTCGTGCTCGTACCGCTCGCGGCACGCCGTAGGGGCTTCCTGCGCGCCCTGCGCACGCCGCGCACGATCCTGCTCGCCCTCACCGGGGTGACGTTCTACTACTCGCTCGCCAACATCGGCCTGGAGTTCACCACCCCCGGCACGGCTGCCCTCGTCGTGTCGCTCCTGCCCGTGCTTACGGCGCTCGCCGCGGTCGGCATTCTGCGCGAGCGGCTCAGCGCCCGCACGGTGGTGGGGCTCGTGCTCGCCACGATCGGGGTCGGGCTGGTCGCGGCATCCGGCTTCAGGTTCGATCTCGGCGTGGTGCTCAACATCGTCGCGCTCGCGTCGTACGCGCTCTACACGGTGCTGCTGCGCAGGGATGCCGGCCGCCGCGAGTCACCGGACGCGCTCGTGCTCGCCACCGCAACCGCGCTCTGGGGCACCGTGCTGATGCTGCCCTGGCTCGGGTTCGAGGTGGTGACCGGATCGGCGGCCGTGCCGCACGACCTGCGCGGCATCCTGGCAATCGTGATCCTCGGCGTGGTGGTGAGCGCGCCCACGCTCGTGCTGTTCAACTACGGCGCCGAGCGGCTGCCGGCCGCCATCTCGGGAGTGGCTACGGCGGCCATCCCCGCGCTCGGCTACGGCTTCGCGCTGCTACTGGGTGAGGGTCTCGACGTCGTCAAGGCGATCGGTGGCGCCGTTGCCCTCGCGGGCGTGCTGCTCGCGACCCTGGCGACCCCGACAGTGGAGCCGAGCCCGCCGGGCTCTGCGCTGCCGGAGCCCGCAGAGCTCGCGCGCGAGGACTAGTTGGCGCGCAGGAACTCGGCGATCTCGCGTACGTCGCCGACGCCCTCGAACATCCCCGTGGAGTGGTGCAGGGGGATCGACCACTGCGATGCCAGGAGGCTGAACAGGTAGTAGAACTGCACGACCTGCTCGGGGCTGAGTGCCGGGTCGAGGTAGACGGCGAGCTCGCCCCACTCCTGGCCGCTGCCGGTGGTACTGATCTTGAGGCCCATGTCGGCGAACGAGCTCTCCTCGGTGATCGTCGACCGGATGAGGCGGGCGTTGCGCACGATGACGGTGAGGTCCGTCTTGTCGCCCTTGAACACGCCGGGAGTGCGCCCGACCTCCGGGATCATGAATCCGTTGCTGGCTCGCTCGCGAGTCGTTGCGAGGTCGGAGAACCATGCGGCGGCGATGTCCTGCCACTTGACGAGCGGGTACAGCGGCAGATGCAGACCGTACTGCGAGATGCCCAGAATCGGATTGCGCTCCGGGTACTCGCCGAAGCACGCGGCGACGCCCGCGTTCGAGATTGCGCCCGTGACCATCATCGTCGGGATGTCGACGCCCAGAGCGACGGCCTGGTCGTTCTTGCGGTTGTGGTCGCGCAGGCCGTCGAGGTCGTAGTGGAACTCGAAGCTCGACCCGGTGGCGAAGTAGTCGAGCCACTGCTGGGCCGTGGCGTCGACGTTCACCGCGGGCCCATTGCCCAGGAGAAGACGCCGATGAACAGGAACAACGCGGGGATCGCCAGCACGAGAACGACGATGCCGATGATCGCGAGGGTCCAGTTGGTCGTGCGCGACCGCGGCACGTACGCCCGGTACGGCGCCTCGCCCGTGCCCCCGCCCGGGAACTGGGGAGGCCCCGCGGGCGGCTGCGGCTGCTGCGCCTGCGGGTGGGCAACGTACTCAGAGGGGGGATTCTCGGCCACGGAACAGAGCGTAGCCTGAGGCCCATGGACCACGCAGCGCTCAAGCAGTTCGTCGCCGCCGCGCGGTACCTGCACTTCGCCCACGCCGCACGGGCGCTGGGCATCCCGCGCTCGACCGTGGTGGCGACCATCAGGTCGATGGAGGCGCAGCTCGGCTACGAGCTGTTCGACTCGGCGGCGAGCTCGACGAGGCTGACCCCGCAGGGCGAGGCGTTTCTCGTGGAGGCCGAACGCCAGCTCGCCACCTCGGCACGGGCCGCGGCCGCCGCCGCTGCGAAGCCGGGCGGCAAGGCCAAGGCGTCGAAGGGCAAGGGCCGCGCGCCCGCGGTGAAGGGCGAGAAGAAGCCGGGGCGGGCGCGGCAGGGCCGCTAGGCCGCCGACACCTCGATGCCCCCTGCGCCGTCGAAGACGAGGTAGCGGTTCGCGATCTTGTCGGTGAAGAACCGGTCGTGGCTCACGACGATTACGGCACCGGGGAAGTGCACGAGCGCGCGCTCCATGACCTGGGTGCTCGCGAGGTCGAGGTGGTTGGTGGGCTCGTCGAGCACCAGCACGGATGCCCCCGACAGCAGGCACTGCGCCATGGCGACCCGCGCGCGCTGGCCGCCCGAGAGGTTGCCGATGCGCTGCTTGAGGTCGGCCTCCGAGAACTGGAACATCGACAGGAACCGTCCCACCGACTTGCGCGTGGCGGTGAGGGCGAGCGAGTCGGGCAGGGCATTGACGGCATGGGTCACGGTGTCGTCGTTGTCGAGCTCGTCGAGCATCCGGTTGTAGGAGACGACGGATGCCCCGGCCGCCCAGTTCACGTCGCCCGAGTCGGGCTTCTCCTCGCCCAGCAGCACGCGCAGCAGGGTGCTCTTGCCGCTGCCGTTCGCGCCGAGGACTGCCACGCGGTTGCCGCGTCGCAGCTCGAGCTGCAGCCCCGAGAAGAGTTCGCGGTCGCCGTACGACTTGGCGAGGGCGTCGACGCGGGCGAGCACGTCTTTGACGTGCAGGCCGCCGTAGATCTCGGTGATGATCTGGTCGACCGGGCGCGGGGCACGCGACTTCTTGATGCCCGAGAGCTGCTTGTCGAGGCTGCGGCTCGCGGCCTTCGCGGCCTCGCGCCGGTCGGCGATGCCCTCGGCCTCGAAGGCCAGCAGCTCTGACTCGTGCACGAACTGCGCCTCGAGGGTCTTGAGTCTGAACTGCTTCTGCACGACATACTCGGCGAAGTTGCCGGGGTACTCGTGCAGGTGGAAGTTCTCCACCTCGATGATGCGCGTGACGACGGTGTCGAGGAAGCGGCGGTCGTGCGAGACGATGATCGCGGCGCCCGTGAACGCCCGGAACCAGGCTTCCAGCCACTCGACGCCCGCGACGTCGAGGTAGTTGGTGGGCTCGTCCAGCAGGAGGACGGTCGGATCCTCGAGCACGATCTTCGCGAGCGCTGCGCGGTTGCGCCAGCCGCCCGAGAGCTCGTCGATCGGGAGCGCGCGGTGCTCCGCCGTGAAGCCGAGGGTGGTGAGGGCGGTGTCGATGCGGCGCTGGTAGTCCCAGCCGTCGAGCCGGTCCATCTCGGCGAACAGGTCGGACTGGCGGTGGATGAGCGTGTCGAGATCGCCCGACGTGTCGGCCCCGATCGCCGCATCGATCGAGGCGAGCTCGGCCTCGATGCCGCGGATCTCGGTGAACAGGCCCTCGAGCACCTCGGTGATCGTCTCGGCACCATTGAGCTCGGAGAACTGCGAGAAGTAGCCGATCCTGAGATCGGGCTCGATGCTGACGGTCCCGGTGTCGGGCGAGACTTGCTCGAGCGCGAGCTTGAGCAGCGTCGACTTGCCCGACCCGTTGCGGCCGATGAGCCCCACGCGGTCGCCCGTTTCGAGCCGGAAGAAGGCCTCACGCAGGATCTGCGTGTTGTCGAACCGCACTGCGACGTCGTTGAATCGGATGAGGCTCATTGCTCCAACCGTAGTGCGGCGGTCAGCGGGCGAGGTGCGCGCGCAGCGCCTGCGCGATCTCTCCCGCTGCGATGACCTGCTCGGGCGTGAGCGCGTCGACGAAGACCTCGCGGATGGCGTGGAGGTGGGGGCCGTTTGCCTTGCGGAATGCGGCGGTGCCGGCATCCGTGAGCACGATCTCGGCGCCGCGGCTGTCGGTTGCGCAGTCGACACGGCGGATGAGCCCGCGCGCCTCCATGCGCCCGAGGTGGTGGGAGAGCCGGCTGCGCTCCCAGCCGATGTGCGTCGCGAGCTCCGACGAGCGGAGCTGGCGGTCGGACGCCTCGGAGAGCGCCAGCAGCACGGCGTAGTCACCCGTCGACAGGCCGGATTCGCTCTGGATGCGCGCACTCAGCACACCGCGCACCTCGTCGGTGGCCTCGATGAACGCCCGCCAGGCGCGCAGTTCATCCACCGTGGGGGAGAGTCGTGAGCTCATGCGTCCTCCTAATTGACATGTCAATCATACCGTGCACATAATTGATACGTCAATCACATGGAGGATGCAATGAGTGGGTTCGAACTGGGCCTGAATTCGTTCGGAGAAGTAGCTACGGATGCCTCGGGGCGCGTGCTCTCGGACCCGGAGACCGTGCGCCTCCTGGTCTCGGAGGCGCAGCTCGCCGAGTCGGTGGGGCTCGACGTGTTCAGCGTGGGGGAGCACTACCGCGCCGGTCACAACGACTCTGCCTCGCCGGTGCTGCTCGCGCCGATCGCCGGGCAGACCGAGCGCATCGCCCTCGGCACGTCGGTCACGGTGCTCAGCACGAACGACCCGGTGCGGCTGTACCACGAGTTCTCGACGCTCGACGCGGTGTCGAACGGGCGCGCGCAGCTGATCCTCGGCCGCGCGTCGGCCACCGAGTCGTTCCCGCTCTTCGGCTACGACCTCGCCGACTACGAGCACCTCTTCGAGGAGAAGCTCGACCTGTTCATGCGCTTGCAGCGCGAGGAGTCGGTCACCTGGTCGGGCTCGGTGCGCGCCCCACTGAACCACCAGACCCTGCACCCACGGATGCCCGCCGGCGGCATCCCCACCTGGATCGGTGTCGGCGGCAGCCCCGACTCCGTCGTGCGGGCCGCGCGCTACGGCTTGCCCCTCATGCTCGCCATCATCGGCGGACTGCCGCAGCGCTTCGCCGCCCACGTCGAGCTGTACCACCGCGCCCTCGAGCAGTTCGGCAACCCGGTGCAGCCCGTGGGCATGCACTCGCTCGGCCTCGTCGCCGAGACCGACGAGGAAGCGCGGGAGACCTGGTGGCGCTACTGGGAGCCGGTGGTCACGCAGATGTCTGTCGAGCGCGGGTTCTACCCGCCGTCGCGCGACCGCTACCTGGCCGAGGTCGAGGGCGGTGCCCTGTTCGTCGGCTCGCCCGAGACGGTCGCGCAGAAGATCGCGAGCAACGCGCGC